>JAJSAM010000038.1 GCA_024274785.1 Planctomycetota bacterium
GCGGAACGGATCGCCACCTTCCTGACGCTGCATGGACTCGACCCCGAAGAGCGGCGCCGGATCCATGTGGGCTTCGCCTCCGGGCGGTTCGACTTCATGAGCCGCACCACCGGCATCGTGCCCCGAAACACCGTGGAGGATGCATCCTGGCCGGCGCTCAAGGGGAAGATCTTCGCCGAGGCGGCCGAGATCTTCCTCCGGCTGATCCGAGGGGATGTGCTGAACAGCGACGAGGTGCGCGAGACGACCCTCACTCGCGACGACTTCCGCAGCGACGAGGACTGGGAACAGGTGCTCGCCGCCGCGAAGGCCGAGGGGATCGGCGACGGCCCGGTCATCCCCATCCCACGGCGCTTCGAATTCGAAAACGTGATGATCATCCCGAAGGACTACCGGCGCGACCTCATCACCCTGACCGCGGGCACGCACGATCCGGCGCTGCAGAAGGACTTCAACCGCTACCTCCCGGTCCGGGTCTTCAATCTCTCGATCACCAGCCCGGAGATCATCGACGACACCCATCGACGCATGGCCACCCACTACCACCGCGAGCTCGGCGGCCCATGGAAGCGTGCCTACATGCCGCGAACCGTGATGGTCTTTCTGAACGAAGAGCCGGGGCTCACGCCCGAAGCCCGCCGGAAAGCCGCGACGGTCGAAGCGCGAACGGCGCTCTCGGAGTACTGGAAGGCGCTGCAGGGCACGATCGATCCGAAGAAGGTGGAGAACGCCGCCGACAATGCGCTGATCGGCAACGCCGGGGATGTCGCCGCCCAGATCCAGGAGCGCTTTCACCCGGACGACCGCCTGATGCTCTGGTTCGACTTCTTCAATCACGACGCCGGGCGCGTCATCCGGAACATGGAGGCGTTCATGGCAAAGGTCCGGCCGCTCGTCTCGGAGGGCCATGCCCGATGAGCACGAGCCCCGTGAGATCGTCGGTGGCAAAGGGTCGCCCCGGTGAGAAGATCTACCCGGGAAGCCCGGTCGGCGAGTCGGTGCCGGGCATCCCCACCGGTCGGGACGTTCCGTGGGAGCCCCTGGTCGACTACCGCCGCAACGGAGTCAGCGAGACCACCATCCACGGAGCGATTGCCTGGGCGCACGGCGGCGACGTGTTCCATTCCTTCGGCGGAAACGTCCTCTGCTATGGCCGCAGCATGATGAAGCCGTTCACCATGAAAGTCTTCGCGAAGGAGTTGGGCGAGGTGCTCGACGACCGCCAGAAGGCGATCTCCGTGTCGAGCCACAACGGCGACACCGAGCACGTCGCCGCCGCGCAATCGATCCTCTCCGAGTCCGAGTGGGGGCTCATGCAGACGCCCCTCGACGTACCGCTCGTCCAATTCGGCCGGCAGGTCCGCCGGCCGCGGCGGTGGTATCACACCTGTTCCGGCGAGCACGCCGCGATCCTGCGGGGAGCGCGGATCATGGGCTGGCCTCGGGTCGGCTACACGCTTCCCGGCCATCCGCTCTTTCGCGCATTCCTCGACGTGCTGTGCCGGTTCCTCGGTCGAGACTGGAAACCACTCCGGGTCGCCCGAGACGGCTGCGGCCTCCCCACCGTCAGCAACACCGTCTCCGAACTCGCGGTGCTCTTCGCCGGCCTGGGCGCGGAGAGAGATCGCGACTGGATCTGGGAATCGACGGTCAGTCACCCGGACCTGATCGGCGGATTCAACCGTCTCGACAGCACCGTGATCAAGGCGTGCGGCGGGAAGGTGCTGGCCAAGGAAGGCGCGGACGGCCTGCTCGGACTGTCGGTGCTCAGTCGCGAGTATCCCGAAGGTCTCGGCATCGTGATCAAGATCGCGCACGGCTGGAATCCGCAGGCCACCTGGTACGTCGCCAGGGCGATTCTCGGCGTCCTCGGCTTCGAACTGAGAAACCCCTATCCCCTCCACCGCCAGAAGGCGTTCATCGTGCCTGGAGTCGTGCCGATGCGATATCGGGACGCCCTCGAAGCGACGCCCACCTGGGACGAATGGGACCCGGACAAGGACCGCTGGTACTACGACTGGGAGCGGAAGTGATGGGCCACGGGGGGCGGATCCTTCATTTCATCGATGGCCGGGAGACGCCATCCGCCGACGGCCGCCTCTTCGACAACATCGCCCCGGCCACAAACGAAGTCGTATCCGAGGTGGCGCGCGGCGGACCGGCAGAGGTGGAACGTGCCGTGGCGGCGGCCCGGGCGGCGCTGGCCGGATCCTGGAGCGGAACGACCACGGAAGAGCGGGCCGCCCTGCTCGATCGCGCGGCAGATCTCATCGAACTCCGGGGCGAAGAGCTGGCCCGCATCGAGAGCCGCGACACCGGCAAGACACTTGCCATGGCGAGCACCGTGGACATCCCACGCGCGATCGCCAACTTCCGCTTCTTCGCCGGGGCGATCCGCCACGAAGAGACCGGTTTTCATCACATGGGAAGCGCGCTCAACTACACGTTGCGCAAGCCGGTCGGAGTGGTGGGCCTGATCTCCCCCTGGAACCTGCCGCTGTACCTCCTGTCCTGGAAGACCGCTCCGGCGCTGGCGATGGGCAACGCGGTAGTGGCGAAGCCGAGCGAGCTGACCCCCGGCACCGCTTCCATCCTCGCCGAAATTCTCTTCGAAGCCGGCTTCCCGGCGGGCGTCTTCAATGTCGTCCACGGCTTCGGACCGGAAGCCGGGCAGGCCCTCGTCGAGCACGAAGACGTCCTGGCCATCTCCTTCACCGGAGGTACCGGGACCGGCCGGCGGGTGGGCGTGGCCGCGGCACCGCTCTTCAAGAAGCTGAGTCTGGAACTCGGCGGGAAGAACCCCACCATCATCTTCGCCGACGCGGGTTTCGATGCGGCGGTCGACAGCGCGCTGCGGGCCTCGTTTCTGAACCAGGGACAGATCTGTCTGTGCGGATCCCGACTGCTCGTGGAGCGCCCGATCCACGACCGGTTCGTCGAGAAGCTGGTGTCACTCACGAAGGAGCTCGTCATCGGCGACCCGGCGGCGCCGGACACCTTTCTCGGATCGCTCGTCAGCCACGGCCATCGCGACAAGGTCGAAAGTTACGTCGCACTGGCGCGGGAGGAGGGCGGCGAGGTTCGCTGCGGCGGCACGCGACCGGATCTGCCCGCCCCCTTCGATCAGGGTGCGTTTCTCACGCCGGCCATCATCACCGGATTGCCGGCCGGCTGCAAAACAGCCACGGAGGAGATCTTCGGCCCGGTGGTCACCGTCCACCCGTTCGACGACGAGGCGCAGGCGCTGGCCATGGCCAACGGCGTGGACTACGGCCTCTCCGCCTCGCTCTTCACGCGGGATCTCGACCGGGCCCACCGCGTCGCCGCCGCCCTGCAAACCGGGCTGGTCTGGGTGAACACCTGGCTCCTGCGCGACCTGCGCACTCCGTTCGGGGGGGTGAAGGGGAGCGGCCTCGGCCGGGAGGGAGGAAAGTGGTCACTCGACTTCTTCTCGGAGACGCAAAACATCTGCATCAGGCTGTCGGAGGCTTCGGAATGAGAACCGGTGAGATCGTGGCCGGCGCACTCGCGCCCCATCCCCCCCACCTGGTCTACGCGGACAATCCACCGCAGAACGAACCCACCGCGGAGTGTGGGTGGGAAACGCTGCGCTGGGGGTATCAGCGGTTCCGGAAGGACCTCGCAGACCGGGACATCGACGTCATCGTGGTCTACACGCCCCACTGGCAGACCTACATCGGCACCCACTTCCTCGGCGTGCCGCACCTCCAGTCGGTGTCGGTAGACCCCATCTTTCCGAATCTCTTCCGGTTTCATTACGAACTCGACGTGGACGTCAGGCTGGCGAAAGACATCCACGACCGCGCCAGGGACGGCGGGATCGTCACGAAGATGATGGAGAACCCGGACTTCCGGGTGGATTACGGGACGATCGTCTCCTGCCACCTGACCCGGCCGGAATGGGACATCCCGATCGTCTCCATCTCCAGCAATCGCAGCGCCGCCTACTACAGCATCGAGGTGATGCAGGAGCAGGCCGCGGTCATCGGGCGCGCGACCCGGGACGCCGTCCTCGCGAGCGGGAAGAAGGCGGTACTCCTCGCCAGCAACTCGCTTTCCCACCGACACTTCACGACGGAAGGAGAACTCCCCGAGGACATGACCCGGGAGCACATCTACCACCACGGCCAGTATCTTTGGGACATGCGGCTGATCGAGCTGATGCGGGAAGGTCGCTCGCGCGAGTTGATCGACATCATGCCCGAGTTCATCGAGCAGGCGGTTTCCGAGGCGGACGGCGGCGGGCTGACCTGGCTCATATCGGCGCTCGACTATCCGGAGTACGCGGCGGAAATCTACGCCTACGGCACGGTGATCGGGACCGGAAACGTGGTGGCCGGCTGGCATCCCGGCCGGGCGGCGGGGGTGGCGCAGTGACCTCTTTGATGAAGATGGCTCTGATCGTTCCGGGACTGCCCCACCCGCTGCTCTGCCCGGAAAGAAACGAAGGCTGGCAGCGCATCCGGGACGGCTTCGCCGCGGCGCGGGAGGAACTGTTCGCCGCGAAGCCCGACGTACTGATCATCTACAGCACCATGTGGCCGAGCATCGTGGGCCACCAGATCCAGGCCCATCCAAACCCCGAGTGGGTACACGTGGACGAGCTGTTCCACGACCTCGGATCTATTCCCTACCGGTTTTGCGTCGACCAGGCGTTCGCGCACGCGTGGTGCGGAGCCGCGACCGCTCGCGGACTGAGCGCGCGCGAGGTGGCCTACGACGGGTTCCCGGTGGACACCGGCTCGGTGGTGGCGTTGAAGCTCCTCACGCCGGAAAACGAGATCCCGGCGTGCATCGTCTCGAGCAACATCTACTCCGACCGCGCCGAGTCCGTGGTTCTCGCGAAGGCCGCACTGGACGCGCTCGAAAAGGAGGGTAAGACGGCGGCGGCGGTTGTGGTTTCGACTCTCAGCAACCGCCTCTTCACCGACTTCATCGAACCCGGGGAAGACCGCATCCACTCCCTGAAGGACGATGAGTGGAACCGCAAGATCCTCGAGTTCCTGGCCGATGGCCGGCTGGAGGACGTCTCCCAGCTCTCGCGCGAAATCCACCGGCAGGTGCGCGTCAGGAAGGTCGTCAACTTCAAGCCCATGTGGTGGCTCTCCGGGGTGATGGGCGGACACAACCGGTTTTCCGGAAAGGTGCATGCCTACGAGGCGCTGCACGGCGCCGGTGGAGCGGTCGTGACGCTGACGCCCTCGGACGCGGGAGTCGGGGACAAGGAGTACGACGAAGAGGACGTGGAGGTGTTCGGGGGCGACCGCGGGGTGCTCATCGCGCAGGGAACGCCGGCGGCCATGCCGCTCCCGGGAGCGGGCGCGCCGCCGTCGGCACCGGCACGGGCATCCGTTCCGGCCACGGCGCCGGTCACCGCTTCCCCCGGTGGGATCATCAGGACGAAGACCGCACCGGATCCGGTCGGGGCCTACCCCCACGCGCGCAGGGCCGGCAACCTGCTCTTCCTCTCCGGCATCGGCCCCCGCACCCCCGGGACGAATGAAGTGCCGGGCGGCCCGGTGAGGGACGCCGGCGGCCATCAAGAGGAGTACGACGTCGCCGCCCAGACCCGCCAGGTCATCGAGAACATGAGCGCGGTGCTCGCAGCCTCCGGCGCCACCCTCGCCGATCTGATCGACATCACCGTCTTTCTGATCGACATGGAACGTGACTTCGCAGACTTCAACGCGGTCTACCGGGAGCACTTCGAGGGCATCCAGGCGACGCGCACCACCATCGAGATCGATGCGTTGCCGACGCCGATCGCGGTCGAATTCAAGGCCATCGCCCACCTGGAACCGGCATGAGCGAACTGATCGACATCTCTCCGGTGATCTCGCCGCGCACCGCGGTGTGGCCCGGCGACCGGGCGTTCTCGCGGGAGATGGCGCTCGCACTCGGAAATGGTGACAACATCGACCTCTCGGCGATTCACACCACGGTACACGTGGGCGCCCACGCCGATGCTCCGTCGCACTACGCACCGGGCGGCAAGCCCATCGACCAGGTCCCGCTCAAGGCCTACTACGGCTCATGCCGGGTGCTGGAGGTCACGATTCCGCGAGACCACCGGATCATGCCCCGGCACCTGCCGGACGAGGTCGACGCGCCGCGATTGCTGCTCAAGACCGGAACGTTCCCGGACTCCGAGCGGTTCAACACCGACTTCGCCAGCATCTCCCCGGAACTCGTCGATTTCCTCGGCGAACGCGGCGTGGTCCTGATCGGCATCGACACTCCGTCCGTGGACCCCTTTGCCGACGAGGAGCTTCTCGCACACCGGGCGCTGCTCCGGCACTCGATGGCAAACCTGGAAGGACTCGTGCTCACCGGCGTGATCGCGGGCCGCTACACCCTGATCGCCCTGCCGCTGCGGATCGAGGGCGCCGACGCCTCCCCGGTTCGGGCGGCGCTCGCTCCCCGATGAGCGAGGGGCGACCCTGCTTCTCAGTCGGCGCCCAGGCGGCGGGCCTGGTCACTGTCGAGCCAGACCCGCCACTGACGTTCCGTCTCGTAGTCCCGGCCGGTGATCCCGATCAGGGCATCACGGACGGGATCCTTGATCTGCTCCCAGATCTTCCACATCCGCTCCCAGTGTGATGCCGGCGGGTTGCTCGCGGAATTGACCGAGGCGGGCTGGGGCGCTTCGATCCAGTTGATGAGCCACTTGACCATTTCCGCCTTCTTCAATTCGCCGAAGTACCGGACGCACTCCTTCATGATCTCGACACTCTTCACCTTCTTGAACTCCCCCTCGAGTTCCTTCATCACGGTCTTGTTGTCGAACCTCACGCGGCGCATGGCCGAGATGGCGGCGGCCCGGACCCGATCCAGCTTCTTGTTCTGGGGGCTCTTGTAGACCTTCCAGAGCGCGGGCCCGACCTTCTTGCGCGGTTCCTGGGAACCGAGCGCCTTCGTGGCCTGGATCCGGATGTGCATGACCTTGTTCGAAGCGAGCTTCCCGAGCGGTTTCACGAACTTCGCGTTGCGAGAGGTAATGAAGAGCTCGAGTTCCTTCATGATCTTCGCGACGTCGCGAGACTTCTCCGCGGCCTTGAGCGCACCCAGCATTTCCCTGGCCTTGTCGTCGTCGACCGCGGTGACTTCGGGATCGGCATCCGCATCGACCTCCTCCCCCGCCTCCTGGGCGAAGAGCGGTACAGGACTCAGGGCGAGCAGGGCGAGCAGCGCGAGGATCGTCGCGGGCGCGTTCATCGGCGACCTCCGGAGGTGAGTGTGGATTCATAGGATAGGCGATGAATTGCGGGGAGTCGAGAGAGCAATGGGTATCATCCTCCAGACCGGTCCGGGAGGAACACATGCCGCCGAAGCTGCTCGCCAATCTCGACGCACTGGATCTCGACCACGTCGCCTACGACCTCGACGCCATCCGCGAAACCGTGCCGCAGCGCTACGAGATGGAGCAGCTCACCGCGATCCATCACTTCGACCGCGAAAACCAGGTCGTCGTCGGCTCCCGCGATGTCGGACTGAACGAGTGGTGGGCACGCGGGCACATTCCCGGCCGCCCCATCTTCCCGGGCGTGCTGACCATCGAAGCCGCCGCGCAACTCGCCACCTGGCTCCACCAGGCCGTTTCCGGCGAGCGGAAGTTCTTCGGGTTCGGCGGCGTGGACCAGGTCCGCTTCCGCGGCGCCATCACCCCCGGAGACCGCGTCATCCTCCTTTCGAAGATCCGGGAGATCAAGAGCCGCAAGGGGCTGTTCGACTGCCAGGCGGTGGTGGACGGGAAGCTCGTCTTTCAGGCACTGATCACCGGCATGGCCCTGTAGCCCGCGGGCTCGAGAAGTTTCAAGCCGTCCCGGGTTGACCAGCTTCCCGCGCCGGTCCGGCAGGAGGCGCGCCTGCGGCGGTGAGCGACCGACTCGGCAGCCTGGAACCCGAGTCGCGTTGATGCCCCTCATGCGGTCTGCTAGCCGCGGACGAAAGGCCTCCCCAGGGCCGCCGGCGGTTCCGCGGAGCGACCGCGGCGAATCAGGGGCCACACCGCCAGCACCAGCAGCGTCAGCAGGTACGGCATCATCTCACTGAGTTGCGGCGGGATGCCGATCTCCAGTTCGAGCACGTCCTGTACACCCCGGCCCAGGGCGAACACCAGGCACCCGATCGCCACCGCCACCGGCCGCCACCTGCCGAAAACGAGCGCGGCGAGCGCGATGTACCCGCGACCGGCGGACATGTGCTTCGCGAAGGAGCCGGCGGTCATCACCAGAAACACGCCAGCCAGCCCGGCGAGCACTCCCGAGAGCACCACTCCCGCGAGACGATAACCATGGACGTTGATCCCCACGGCATCCGCCGCTTCCGGGTATTCGCCACAGGCCCGAAGCCGGAGACCGAACCGCGTCCGGTAGAGCAGAAACCAGACGAGCGGCACGGCGGCGAGGGCGACGACCGCCAGGTGGACGGTGAGGGGAACGCCGAGAAGTTTCAGGCTTCCGAGCTGTGGCGAACTCCCCTTCGTGCCGTAGACCACCTTGAGCAGGAGGATCGTCCCGGAGGCGGCGAACATATTGACCGCGATGCCGGAGATGACGTGATCGGCGCGAAGGTAAATGCAGGCCGTTCCGTGCAGCGCCCCGACCAGTGCTCCGGTGAGCACCCCGGCGATGATCCCGAGCAGTGGGCTGCCGGTCCAGAGCGTCACCGCGGCCGCGGCGAAGGCGCCGAAGAGCATGATGCCCTCGAGGGCGATGTTGACCACGCCCCCGCGCTCGGAGAGCAGCCCGCCGAGCGCGGCGAGCAGCAACGGCGTCGCGGCGAAGATCGTGGCGGTGAGCACGTCCTGCAAAATCATGCCACACCTCCGGCCGTCCCGGCCCGCGCCTTCCGAAAGGACCCGCGAATCAGTTCCGAAGCCACGAGCAGGATGATCAGCACTTCAAGCAGCCCGACCGCCTCGCGCGGAATGCCCGCCAGGGCGTCCATGGCGAATGCACCGGAGCGAAGCACTGCGAAGAACAGCCCGGCGAGGACCACGCCGAGCGGTCGATTCGCACCGAGCAGTGCCACCGCAATCCCGGTGAAACCGTAGCCCGGGGAGAAGCCCTCGATGTACGAGTGGTGTACTTCGAGCACCTGCTGCGTTCCGGCGAAGGAAGCGAGTGCGCCGCCGACGAGCATGGAGCCGAGGATCACTCGGCCGGATCGCACGCCCACCGACTCCGCGGCCCGGGGGTTCCCGCCTCGCGCGCGCAGCATCAGCCCCGGTTTCGTGCGAAAGAGGACGACCTCCGCGACCACCGCGATCAGCACCGCGAAGACCAGGGCGACCCCGATTCCGGTTCCGGGGATGGCCTCTCCAAGGCGAATTCCGAGAGGGATCTCCGCGGTCTTCGGCTCCATGCCGGCCATCAGGCCGAAGCTTTCGACCCGCAGCAACCACATGACCAGCGAGTAGATGATGAAGTTCAGGAGGATGGTGGCGATGACCTCGTGGATCCCGATGCGCGATCGCATCCATCCGGCGATGCCGGCGGGGATCATGGCGACCAGCATGGCGATCAGCATGACCAGAGGCATGAGGGCGATCGGCGACAGGTCGGCGAAAACGGTCGCCGTCACTCCCGCGGCGAAGCCCGCCAGGATGAGCTGGCCTTCCGCCCCGATGTTGAACAGTCCGGCCCGGAACGGAATGGCAACCGCCAGGCCGGTGAAGATCAGAGGCACCGCCCCGGCCAGCGTACGGGCGAGGTCATCGCGACTGGCGAAGGCGCCGCGCAGCAGGGCCTTGCCGACGTGATACGGACTCTCCCCGAAGAGGAGCAGAAGAAGGGAGGCCAGGCCGAGCGCGAGGAGCGCCAGCTGGACCGGTGCCGCGACTTCCCGCAAGAGCCGCTTCATGCGCCGCCTCCCGCCATCATCAGGCCCAGTTCCTCCTCGGTCGTCTCCCCGGGATGCACCTCCCCGGCGATGCGCCCCCGCCGGATTACCAGGATCCGGTCGGAGAGGCTCATGAGTTCCGTCAGGTCCGATGAGACCAGCAGGACTCCGACGCCGCGCGCGGTTGCGGATCGGACCTGCTCAAAGACGATCTCCATGGCCCCCACGTCGAGCCCCCGGCTCGGTTCCATCAGCAGAATCAGCCGCGCCCCGGAGTCGAACGCGCGGCCGAGCAGCACCTTCTGCTGGTTCCCGCCGGAGAAGGTGGAGACCAGGAGCCCGGGATCGGAGGGACGAGTGTCCATCCGTTTCAGCGTCGCATCGGCCCGCTGCCGGAGCGCGCACATCCGCATGAACGGCCCCCTGAAAAGCCGCTCATCGTCCATCAGGCCGAGCGCCAGGTTCTCCTCGACGCTCATGGTGGCGACCAGCCCGCGATCCAGACGATCCTCGGGAACAAACGAGATTCCGGCGCGGATGCGGGCCGCGGCGTCCCAGCCCAGGAGGTCCGCCCCCTCGAGCACGATCGCACCGGCGGTGAGCGGCCGCAACCCGGCGATCGACTCCATCAACTCGGTCTGGCCGTTCCCCATGACGCCTCCGATGCCGAGCACCTCCCCGGCCCGGACGGTCAGATCCACCCCGGAGAGCGCGGGCACGCCGCGATCGGAGAGTGCGCGGGCGCCGGAAACATCGAGCACCGGTTCGCCCGGTTCCGAGCCCCCCCGGACCGCGCTCGGGAGCAGCACCTCCCGACCGACCATGAGCCGCGCCAGGTCGCCCTCGGTCGCTCCGGCCGCAGCGATGGTCGTCACGCTCCGGCCGCCTCGCATCACGGTGATTCGATCGCTGGCGGCGAGCACCTCCGCCAGCCGGTGGGAGATGAACAGCACGGTGCGCCCTTCCTTCACCAGGCGGCGCAGGAGTTTGAAGAGATCGCGCGATTCCTGTGGAGTGAGCACCGCGGTCGGTTCGTCGAGCACGAGAATGCGCGCGCCCCGAAGCAGGGTGCGGAGGATCTCCACTTTCTGGCGTTCGCCCACGGTCAGGGTCTCGACGATCCGGTCCGGGTCGATGGAGAAGCCCAGCGTTCCGGCGAGTTCCACCACGCGGTCGCGGACGCCGTCGAGCCCACCGATGAAGCCCGGCTCATCCCCCAGGACGACGTTCTCCAGCACCGTGAAGACCGGGACGAGCGTGAAATGCTGGTGCACCATGCCTATTCCGGCAGCGGCGGCATCGGCCGCGGAGGCGAAACTCACTTCCCGCCCCCGTACACGAATTGTCCCTTCATCAGGAGGGGTCAGACCGCCCAGCACCCGCATCAGCGTGGTCTTTCCGGCGCCGTTCTCCCCGACCAGGGCATGGATCTCCCCCACTCTCGCCGCCAAGTCCACGTGGTCGTTCGCGATCACCCCCGGATAGCGCTTGGTGATACCCTCGAGTTCGATCGCCGGCCCGCTCATTCAAACTCCCCCGGCAGGTCCGGGGTGACCACGATCTCGCCCGAGACGATCTTCGCGGAGATCTCCTCGATCCGAGCTTTCATCGCCTCGGTCAACAGGGCCGCGTTGTACTTGTCGAGCGCCCATCCGATCATTCCCTCCGCAATGCCCACGTCGAGGATCCCGCAGGACATCTCACCCCCGGCGATGTCGCCGCTGCTGCGATACACGGCCTCATCCACGTGCTTGACCATCGAGGTCAGCACGCTGCCCGGAGCCATGTGGTTCTGATTGGCATCCACTCCGATCGCATAGAAACCCTCTTCCGAGGCGGCCCGAATCACGCCGTTCCCGGTCGCCCCCGCCGCCTGGTAGATCACGTCGGCGCCCTGCCGGTGCTGGGCCAGGGCCTTCTCCTTCCCCTTCACCGGGTCGTTGAACGAACCGGCCCAGGATTTGAGGATCCTGATGTCCGGACGCACATATCGAGCGCCTTTGACGTATCCCGCGAGGAATTTGCGCAGCAGGTCGACCTCGATGCCACCCACAAAACCGATCGTGCCGGTCTTGCTCTTCAGCGCCGCGAGCGCCCCGACCAGGAAGGAACCCTCATGCTCCCGGAAAGAGTAGGAACGGACGTTTTCGCAATCGGAGAGGTTGTCGATCAGCAGGAACTTCGTCTCCGGGTAGTGCGGGGCGACCTTGTCGAGCTTGGATTTCATGAGGAAGCCGACGGCGACGACGAGGTCGTAGCCTTCCCGGGCGTAGAGCTCGAGGTATTTCTCGTCTTCCGCGTGGTCAGCGGGCTCCCCGACGATACCCTCCACACCGAACTCGGTGATGGCGCGCTTGAGCCCGGCAAAAGCCAGGTCGTTGAAGGATCCATCCCCGAGCCCACCGACCGAGAGCACCACCGCCACCCGGGCCGGCACGTCCTTCCGGGCCGCTTCCTCCTTCCCCGCGCGTATCGCGGAGAGTGCGAGCGCCAGCACGACGACGACAACTGTAATCCTGGTCATGAGGAGCGAACCTAGTCCGGCAAGGGAGAGTCGTCAACAAGGGCGTGAAATTCGGGGGGAGGGGGTGATCGAAGCCACGTGCGGAGGATCGGCCTTCGGGCTCGGCTGGGAACAAGTGCGCCAGGTGGACCGGGTGCCCGCTGCGCCCGAGAAAGCAAGGCGCGAGGAGGCCGCAACCTACCTGGCTCAACCGACGAGCAACAAGGCGCAGCGGGATGCAGCGGCCCTCGAATGCAGCAGTTGTTTCCAGACGGGCCCTCTGTCCCGACCATGCCGGGCCCACCGAGCGTAACGCGAGAACTCGAGAGGTGCCGGTGCAAAGGACACGCAAGAGGGACAGGGACCGGGAAAACCGTCGTCCGGGAACGCCCACTTCCCGAACGCGGAGCATCGACCCGATCGCCTCTTGTCCCGGGTGGTCTCCCGGGCCTCCGTGACCTCTCGTGGTGCTCCGCATTCAGAATCGGCTCAAGCATCCTCCCGCTCCCACCCGATACGGGTATGCAGCGGAAAAGGAAGTCGGACCCGAAATGGCAAACCGGTCGAAAGGCCGGGACGCAAAGCCAAGGGCCTTCGCCCCCCCGCGGGGCATGGCAGCCGGTTGCCGAAGTCCTTAGCAACTCCGCGTCCCCGCTTCGACACTGCTCGGAGGCGATCGTGCACGATCGGAAACGCGACGCGAGAGAAGCCGGCTTCACCATCCTCGAAGCGGCCGTATCCCTGACCCTCCTCGCTGTGGCCCTGCTTGCCCTGTGGGGCACGCTCATGTACTGCTCCCGAAGCAACATCGCCGCGGAGCAGCGAATGAAGGCACTGAACGCGGCGCAGGCCAAGATCGAGGAATTGAAGTCCGTCCCGTTCGAAAGCCTGATCAACGAATTAGGCCCGGGCGGCAACAGCGGAGACACCTTTGCGGTGGCCACCCTCGACGCGGACCAGGCAACCGCCAGCGGAAGGATCGCCTTCTTCGTCGACGAGACCGACTCGCAGGGTGAAGTACTGGGCTTCCCCCTCGACCTGAACGGAGACGGAGACGCATTGGACGTGGACGTCAGCGACGGCTTCGAAATCATGCCGGTGAGGATCACGGTCCGCTGGAACGGAGTGCTCGGCGAGCAGCGGGTCGATCTCCGCTCTTTCCTCAGGAAGGAGAACTGACATGAACCGCGAGAGCGGACTCACCCTGGTCGATGTCGTCATCGCCACAGCCATCGTACTCATCATCGTCGGTGTGGCCTATCCCGGGTTCAAGACGGCCAACGACACCATCGCCACGAGCGGCCGGCAGGACCGGATGGAGCGCCAGGGAGACCGCGCCCTCCGACTGCTCACCGAGGAGGTGCGCTCCGGCTGGATCACCGCACTCACCCCGTCGGGACAAGCTCCTTCTGTCACGATCCGGAGCGTCAGGGGCGCGGTGAATCTGGCGGACCTCGCGGCAACGGGCACCGTACCCTGGTCCACCGACGAGCGCACCATCCGCTTCCGCCAGGTCGAAACCATCAACGAAATGAGCCTGGAGGAGGATGTCAATCGCGACGGGGACTGGAACGACACCTTCGCCCTCGGCGTCCTCGAGTCGGTCGAAACCGTCGGTACCGAAGTCGTCGCAACCCCCATCACCGGATCCGCCTCACAGGTGATCCTCGCCCTGCCGAGCTATGCGGGGGACCTGAACGGTGACGGCATCGGAGATCCCCTTTTCGAGGTCGACGGGCGGACCCTCGACATCCGCCTCCACCAGATCACGCGCACCGAGGCCGGGCAAATCCTGAAGACGGCGACCAGAAGCAAAATCCACCTGAGAAATCCACAGGAGTAAGCTCATGTCTCACCCCGCAGACCTACGACTGCGGGAACGCGGCGCCGCGTTCCTCCTGATCACCATCCTGAGCGTTTCTACCGTCGGCATCATCGGGGCCTTCCTGATGAACAGCCTCGACAAGGTCCGCCACACCGAACTGGAGGTGGCCAGGAGAAGCGCCTTCAACGCGGCGGAGTCGGGTTTGAACCTGGCGATTTCGCGGGCTTGGGCGCTCTACCGGAATGACAGCGTCACCAATCGCGTCACCACGATGGGCCAGATCATGGAGAATGCCGACAACCTCGCCCGGGTGGAAGTCCAGGCGATGCGGATCGGCCGCAGCGGAGTCGAAGTCACGGTCGCCAACGTCAGTCAGCCGGGTGCGTCCTACGCCGACCTCAGGTTCGTCGCCACCGGCAGCAACGACCGATCCAGCCGAAGCATCGAAGCGGTCGTTCGGTTCGGCCACCGGCCCGCGGAGATCTTCGACCACGCCTATTTCATCAACAACTTCGGTTGGCTCTGGGGCTCCGGGATTACCGTCAACGGCAGTGTTCGCAGCAACGGGAACTTTTCCACCAGCAACCCCGTCGTCAACGGTGACATCTACGCCGCCGAAAACCCGGAACTGGGCGCCACCGGAGCGATCACCGGAAGCAGCCGCGTAAAGACCCTCGATTGGTACAACTCCCACATGCAGCCTGCCGTTCGCCCGTCGAACCCCTCCGCTCCCCCCGAGGACACCAACGGCAACGGCATCCTCGACCCCGGCGAAGACGTGAACGGCAACGGCAGACTCGATGACTTCTCGTTCGAGGACGGTTACGGCGGAACTTCGGATCGATCTCCCGGCCTGCAGGCGCTCGACATGCCGCAAATCGGTGACCTCACCATGTACTCCGACCTGGCCCGCGAACAAGGAGGCACCCTGAAGATCGGCGGCGAGACGATCATCGACGCGGTCCTCGGCGACGACCCGGGAGAGGGCAAAAACCTCGTCCTGATCGGCACCCCATCCAACCCCATCGTCATCGATGGTCCGGTTGTCGTGCTGAACGACCTGGTGATCAAGGGCACCATCACCGGCCAGGGCTCGATCTACACCGGGCGCAACGTGCACATCGTCGGCGATATCGAGTACGCGAACCCGCCGAACTGGCCGAAGCCGATGACCGACACCAATGCAACCAGGGCGGCCAACGCCGCCGCCGACATGGTCGGCTTCGCGGCAAAGGGCTCGATCATTCTCGGCAACTACACGCAGGGCGGCTGGCAGTCCGTCACCCGCCGGTACCAGCAGCCGCCCTTCACCCAGGCCTACAAGGTCGACCCGACCGACGCGGGCATCGGCTACGTCACGCACCTGAACGGCGACGGAGAGAGCATGTTCGACGGTGACTACCGGGCCAACGACGGCGGCACCAAGGCCAGTGCCGACCCGGGGGTGCTCGGCACCAACCCCGGACAGGCCTACACGCAGGACGCCACGACCGGCACCAGTCGAAAGTTCTTCGAGTCGTCCTTCTCCGACACCTTCATCAATGCCGTCTCGGACAGTCAGGTGCAGCACATCGACGGCATCCTCTACACCAATCACCTCCTTTCCGGAAAGGTGGGTGCGGCGGTGTTCAACGGCACCCTGGTGTCGAGAGACGAAGCCCTCATCTTCAGCGGTTCCATCGACATCAACTACGACATCCGGACCAGGTTCGGCAGCTACGAGTTCCTGAATGCGTTTCTGCCGCGGGAACCCGATCACCGGATCCTCTACTGGAGCGAGCGCCAGTGACACGAACAACCCTGATCCTCGCCTTCGGGCTGATTCTGACGATGCTTCCGATCGAGCCGGCCCGCGCCATGCCCGCCGGGGAAGAGACGGAACCCTCGGCCGGCGAGCCCGCAAAGAAGCAGGACTTCTTCAATCAGGTCGTGGAAACCAGGAGCACGGCCGGCTAGCGCTATCAGGCCATGCGCGGGGAGCGGCTCGAGAAGCTGAACCGGTCGGCGGCGCGAGACGCCGGACAGAGCAACCGTGTTCCCGGCTGGAAGCTCACGAGCCGAAAGGAAACTCCTCTGCGCGAAGAGCCGTCGGACACGAAGGGCCTCTACATCCTCCTGCTCGTGGGAGTGGGCGTCGTCCTCTCGCTGGCCCTCCGGGTCTTCGCACCGTTCCTGTTCGACCGGGGGCCAAAGCGGGTGAGATCCGGGGAGCCGATGACCCTCCGCCTCAAACCTCGCGAAGAGAGGAAGTTGCACCGGGCCTGACTTGATACGATCCCGGCATGAACACTTCGGACATCGCCGGAACCATCGACCACACGAACCTGCGACCCGACGCATCGACGGCGGACATCCGCCAGCTCGCGGAGGACGCGCTCTCCCACGGTTTCAAGACGGTCTGCACGGACTCACGGCACCTCCCTCTCCTCGCCCGCATCGTGGCTGGCTCGGAGGTGCTCGTCTGCTCCGTCGCCGGTTTTCCGCTCGGCACCGCGCACGCCTCGGTCAAGGCGTTCGAGGCCGAACGCGCGGTTGAACTCGGTGCGGGTGAAGTGGATATGGTCCTCTCCGTCGCCGATGTCCTGGCCGGCGAATTCGACCGGGTCAGGAGCGAGATCCGCCTCGTGCGTAACGCCATTTCCGGGGCCACCCTGAAGGTCATCATCGAATGCGGCCTGCTTTCAAACGACCAGAAGCGCGCCGCCGCCCGGGTGGTCGCCGAAGCGGGCGCCGATTTCGTGAAGACGTCGACCGGTTTCGGATACGGGGGAGCGACGGTGGAGGATGTCGTCCTGCTCCGGAACGAGGTCGGTCCCGATTTCGGGGTGAAGGCTTCCGGAGGCATCCGCAACCGCGATCAGGCCGTGGCGCTGTTGAAGGCCGGCGCCAATCGGCTCGGCACCTCCGCGGGCGTCGCGATCGTCACGGCCTGAACGGGACATGCGCCGGTCCTGCCAGATCCGGAGCGCGCCCGCTTCTCAGTCGGGCTTTCACCAGCGAGATCCCGCAGAACGCCGCGCCGAGGAGTGACACGATCAGGCCCCATCGACTCGCCGCCGGGGTGAACTCCAACTCCACGCGATGCTTGCCCGCGGGGATCGGAACGGCCATTCCGGTCAGGTTCACCCTCTGGCACGGCGCCGGGACGCCGTCCACCGTCGCGCTCCAGAACGGGTAGTACTTCTCCGCGACATAGAGCCACCCCGCACTGGTGGCGGTGACGGAGTAGGCAAGGAGATTCGGATTCCCGCTCTCCTCGGCCGAAACGGAATCCTCCGAGGCGGAATCCTCCAAGGCGGGCGCTCCCCCGGCCGACGCCCGCGCGGCATCACCGGGAAAGAGCAACACCCTGCTCCAGTCTCCCAGCTCGTGGACGACATCCTCGTCCGGAACGTTTTCACGGAACTCGCGAATCACGAGGCCCCTGCCCACCGGCCAGACGAGGCTGAGGATCCTGAGGGGGAGGATCGGCTGGTCCCACCCGGCCTCCCTGCCCGTCATCCCGAGCACGGTGGAGCGGATGTCCATCCAGAAGTACATCCGGTTCGATTCGCTTTCGAGGGCGTCTCGATACCAGCGCGTGTCGAGAGCGCTGATCGCCCGGAGGGTCCGCCACCCCGATCGTTCGAGGTTCGGGTACGGGCCGGGACCGATCACGAGCACGCGGTGCGGCCGAGCGTCCTCGGGCAGATCTCCAGCCCAATCCCTCAGGTACTCGTCGTCGTCCATCGAGCGAACCGGCGGTATCCCCGAGATCAGCACGCAGGCAGTGATGGCGACCGGCAGGAGGATCGCCACCCTGCGTCCGCGCAAAGCGAACCACAGGCCCGCGCCGACCAGCACCAGGCCGAAAAGGCCCCTGAAGATCGCCGGCAACGAGACGGCGCGGAATTGATCGGAGCCGTCCGTGCGTCCGGGCTCCATCGCGAAACCGTGGAGCAGCAGCAGGGCTCCCCAGAGCAGCAGGAACAGCAGAACACCCGCGAGGATGAGCGACCGGCGCCTGTTCTCCGCGACCATGAACACCGCGGTACCCAGACCGGCGAGCACGGCGAAGGCGAACGTCGTCAGCAACAGCGCCCGCCCGAAAACCTGCCCCATCGTGAACAGGGAGAGTCCGGTCAGGAATCGTGAGACCGGGTTCCAGATGCCCATGGCGAGCAGGACGCCGAACACCGCGGTCAAGAGCCAGAAGATCATGCCCCGCCGGCCGGAGCAGACGCCGAGCAGAACGAGGAAGAGGACGCCGGCCCCTCCGGCCGCCACGAACTCGTGGGAGAGCGGCGCACCGGCCCAGTATCCCTCCGGCAGGTAGCCGAGGGCGCCGGGAAAAACCAGGCCCACGAGGTCGATCGGCCGCGCCGATATCAAGTCACCGGGCGGACTCGATAGAGGATCGACCTCGGCGATGCCGGCGAACTCGAGCGTGGCGCCCCACTGCACGGCGCTGACGGCGACGGCGAGGGCGAGGGCGGCGAGCAGCCGGCCGCCGCACCGGAGCCGATGGGGATATCGAGCCCCCTCGCAGACGCCGTACGCCAGGAGCACCGGCAGCAGGAAGCACCAGAGGCGCCCGTCCCCCGAGATCAGTCCCATCCCCAGAGTCAGACCGGCGAGGGCGATGCCTCCCTCCTCTCCCCGCGCGGCGCGGCGCAGGCCGAAGAAGACGAACGGCAGCCAGGCGGCCGGCCACACCAGGGAGAGCTGCCCCCCGATGCTCCGGGCGATCATGTAGTCTGAGAGCACGTAAATCACCGCGGCGGCGGCGGCGGCGGTCGCGTTGGCGGTCAGGGCCCGAACCAGGAGAAACATGCCGAGGGCCGCGATAAGAAGGTGCAGGATCGAACTCCAGGTCCAGGCCGCTCCCGCCGGAAGGATTGCGAAGAGTGCGATGGCGGGGTTCAGCAGTCCGTGGGACCAGGCCGCCGCGGCGGTATACCCGCCTCCGTACTCGGGCAGAAACCACGGGTAGTGCCCGGCGGAAAGGTAGTCGCCAAACCGCTCATAGAGCACGGACTGGCCGAGGACGGCCTGCCCGATCGTCGGATCCGCGACGAAGGCACCGCCGAACGCGGATCCGCCGAAGAGGGCCAACAAGACCAGGAGGAGGCCGAAGAGGAGCAGGGTCGCGGATTTCACACCGCAAAGCATAGCCAGTGAGCGCCGGGCGGCGAGGGTTATCGCCTGAGAAGAGGGATGACCGTGCCGCAGCCGTCGGTCCTGCCGTCACTGATTCACTGATCCCGCTTCCGGAACCTTGTCCCCATACGATCGAAACCGCCCCTCCGCATGCATCGCCCCCTTCCGCACGTACTCCTCCGCGGCGAAGAGAATCAGCTGCTCCACATCCTGGTCCGTGACCCGGCGGACGATCCTGCCCGGCATGCCGAGAACCAGGGATCGGGGCGGGATGACCTGGCCCTCGGTGATCACCGCACCGGCACCGATGATCGACTCCCTGCCGATGATCGAACCGGAGAGAAGGATCGCCCCCATTCCGATCAGGCAGCGGTCCTCGATCACCTTTCCGTGGAGGATGGCGCGGTGGCCGACGGTGACGTCCTCGCCGACCTCGGAGGGAACTCCCGGATCGGGGTGCACCATGGTCAGATCCTGGATGTTCGTGCGAGCGCCGATGCGGATGGAGGCATCGTCACCCCGCAGAACGCAGCCGAACCACACGCTCGCCCCGGCGCCGAGGGTCACCTCACCCAGCACCGCGGCGTTCTCGGCGACGAAGGCATCCCCCAGACGATCGACTCGGCCTATGACCACGTCGCCCCCACGAAGGTCCAGCCGTTGAAGATGGCGTGAAAGGTGATGGGCGCGACCAGGGTGCCGGTCCGTTCGTAGGCATAGGCGAGCGCGAAGCCGAGCACGAAGATCGCCGGATACGTCTGGGGAGGATGCACCAGCGTAAACAGCGCGGCAGAGGCGGTCATGGCCAGTCCCGGACCGATCTTGTTCCGGAATGCGGGGTAGAGCAGGCCGCGGAAGAGTACTTCCTCGCAGAGCGGCGCCAGCGCGACCGCGCAGAGGAAAAAAATGACCGGCTCCGCCCGGAGGTCGGTGAGCACCTGCTGCTCCTGCCACTCGTGACCGAGTGCGTTCAGGATTTGGCTCCAGGCCACCAGGGTGAGCGCGACGAGAGGAAACGTCGCCAACCAGGCGCCCGCGCCGGCCAGGACGCCGAGCGCCCGCGACCCATGCTCCTCGCGCCGCCGGAGAACGAGTTCATAGACGGCCAGCGTGATCCCGCCGGTGCCGAGGAAAGAGAAGAGGTAGATCAATGCCTTGTCACGGATTCCAAGCCCCCCCGCAACTCCACCCATCATGGTCTGGATGATGAGATAGGCGAGGAAGATCACCAGCACCAGGCTGATCGGGAATCGCATCACCGGAGGTGGGCCCACCGGGAGGAGTTCCCGGCCGCGGATCCGCATCACGAGCCACACGAGGAACAACACCGAGCCGCTCAGGAAGACCGGCAGGATCTCGACTCCAATCCGTGGTGTCTCGGCCGCGAGGAGGATCACCCTTTCAGTACCTTCACGTGCACCCGCCGCCTCCTGGGCCCGTCGTATTCACAAAAGAAGACCCCCTGCCAGGTTCCGAGGACGAGTTTGCCCCCGGCGATCGGGATCGGCTGGCAGGCGCCGGTGAGGATCGACTTGATGTGGGAATCGGAGTTGCCTTCCGCGTGACGAAACTCCGGACTCACGGGAACCAGCATCGCGAGGTGGTTCAGGAAGTCGGACTTGACGGTGGGGTCGGCGTTCTCGTTGATCGTGATGGCCGCGGTCGTATGCGGGCAGTAGACGTAGGCCATTCCCTCGCGCACCCCGCTCTCCGCGACGATCGCAGCCACCTCGCGGGAGATGTCCACGAGTTCGGTCCGCCTGGAGGTCGGGACCGTGAAGGTCTCCACTATTCGATCACTCCGTTCACCGGGGACGAGGCCCGCGCATAACGGCGCTTTTCGATCCGCCCCGCGAGGTACGCCAGGCGGCCTGACTCGCAGGCCAGCGCCATCGCCCTCGCCATCATCGCCGGGTCCTTCGCCAACGCCACACCGGTGTTCATCAGGACGCCCCCGGCGCCGAGTTCCATGGCGATGGACGTGTCGGAGGCAGTGCCGACGCCCGCATCCACGATGATCGGCACTCCGGCCCGCTCCAGGATGATCTGGATGTTCTGCGGGTTCAGGATTCCCTGGCCGGTGCCGATCGGGGAGCCGAGTGGCATCACCACCGCCGCTCCCTCATCCTCGAGCCGTTTCGCCATCACCGGGTCGTCGGACGTATAGGCCATGACCGTGAAGTCCTCCGCCACGAGGATCCGCAACGCTTCGAGCGTGGCCACCGGATCAGGCAGGAGGGTCTTCTCGTCGGCGAGTACCTCGAGTTTGATCAGGTCCGAGAAGCCGAATTCCCGTGCCAGGCGCGCCGTGCGAACCGCATCGGCGGCGGTGTAGCACCCGGCGGTGTTCGGCAGGATGGTGATCCTGTCGGTATCGATGTAGTCGAGGAGCGTCGGCTCGTCAGTCTGCCCGAGGTTCACCCGCCGGATAGCCACGGTCGCCATCTGGATTCCGGTGACGGCGAAGGCCTCACGCATCACCTCGAGATCGGCGTACTTCCCGGTCCCGAGAATGAGACGGTTGGTCAGTTCGTACTTTCCGAAGCGGAGCGGTGCGGTGTCCATCATCCTCCCCCGACCATCGTTACGATTTCGAGTTGATCGTCCTCGCGAAGGACGCGCGATCCGTGCTCGCTCTTCGGCACGATCTCTGTGTTGACTTCCACGGCGATGCGCCCGCCATCGATGCCGAGCATCGGAAGGAGCGCGGCGACGGTGGTTCCCGAGGGGACCTCCCGCTCCTCGCCGTTGACCTTGAGTTTCACTGCTTCTCCCAACGGTAGATCTGCGCCACCTGGTTCAGCGTGGAGCCGTCGTCTATCTCCTTGCGAATCCGGTTCTCTTTCTCGAGGCAGTCCATCGCCCGGTTGGCGTATTCCGCGGCTTTCTGCCGCGGCAGAACCATGACACCGTCGTCGTCGCCGACGATCCAGTCGCCGGGGAAGACGCGCACACCGGCGATCATCACCGGCACGTTCTCTTCGCCGAAACCCTTCGGCTCGCCGGCATGCGAAACGATCTGCCGCGAGAATGCGGGAAAACCGAGGCGTTTGATCTCGATCGTGTCGCGGATGGCCCCGTCGATGACCACCCCCGCGATTCCCTGCTGGATGGAAGAGTGGGTGGCGAGTTCGCCCCACATCGCCGGGGGCACGCCGCCGGCGTCGATGACGAGCACGCTGCCCTCCGGCGCATTGTCGATGGCCTCGACCGGTTTCGCCCAATCTCCCGGCGCCGTCCGCACCGTGAAAGCCGGCCCCACCGCCTTCGCTCCCGCGACCACCGGGCGGATCCCGTCGAGACAGCGCATCCGATGGGCACCGTCCGAAATGTTCGGAGTGGAGACCGCCAGGAGGATTTCGCGGATTTCGTCGCCGGTCGCCCGCTTGAAGAGGGTGGTCTCGACACTGATCCCCTCCTCCATCGCACGCAGGAGGGTCCTCGTCGCCTCCGCGGGATCCTCCGCCTTGTTGATGGCCCCACCGACGATCACGATCGCCGCGCCCGCCAGGACCGCCTTCGCCGCGGTTTCGGAGTTGATCCCGCCGGCGACGGCCACGGGGATGCTCACCGCGGCGGAGACCTCCCGCAGAGTCTCGAACGGATCAAGGCCCTCCATCTGGTCGTCGATCGGGCAGTGGATGCCGACGACGTGGGCTCCCAGGGCCTCGAGTTCAACCGCCCGGGCCACCGGATCAGCGATGCCGAGCAGGTCGACCTCGACCTCGAATCCGTAGTTGGCACCGGTCTCCACGCACTCCCGGATGGTCGCGTCGGAGGCGGCGGCCATCACGGTGCCGAACGTGGCGCCGGCCTTGGCCGCACCTTCCATCTCCGTGCGGCCGGCATCCATCGTCTTGGTGTCGCAGACGATGGGCACGTTCGGGAACTCGCGTTTCAGGGCCCGGACCGCTTCCAGGCCTTCCGATTTGAGCAATGGTGTTCCGACCTCCAGAATGTCGACTCCTCCATCGACCGCGGCTCGCGCGCAACGGAGAGCTTCCGAGAGATTCATGAAGTCGAGGGCAACCTGCAAGCGGGCTTTCATAGGGCCTCCGGGACTGGTCTCGGCATCCTATCCGGCTCGCTGATATTTGGAGCAGGAGTAAAGCGACGAGCGCGTCATTTTTCCGACGGTGACCGCAGACCGCACGGGACGAGTGGAATTGCTGGCGTAGCCTGAGGATCGTGCTACAAGAATGTTCGCTTCGAGAAGAGCCGAACCGGAATCGAGGCCGGCAGGGCGCTCATCACGGCCGCAGGATTCGGAGCAGGACCGCCGGATCCTCGCGGTCTTCCCGAGCAGACAGGATGGACCGGAACATGAAATTGTCGGACCCGATCACCGAGAGACTGCTGAATCTCATATTCTCCTGCCTCGCTCACAGTGATATGGGCGGGGGTTTCGATGAAGACGACTTCGCGAGCGGCATCGACGATGGCGACGTCGACTTCGATGACGATGATGACGAGGATGACGAGGAAGAGGAAGAGGAAGGTGACGCCTCGGACGAGGTTGATACCGAAGAAGAAGACGAGCTGCAGGACGACGACATCTTCGACCTCGACGACGATGAATTCGAAGGAGAGGAAGAGGAAGACGTCCCCGAGGATGTCGACGCCAGTGATCTGGATGAGCAAGTCGAAGAGGACTGGGACGAAGACCTCGAGGATGACGACGGTCTGGCCGACGACGAATTCGCTGACGATGACGGCTTCGACGTGGACGGCTTCGATCTGGACGATGAGGACGACTGACCAGAGTCCGACTCGTTCCCTAATTTACTTGACCCTTTCAGGCCGGGCGCGAGAAGATTCGCTGTTACCCTTTTTGCGTGGCTGGCCTCGCGGAAAAGTGGGCTCGACCCACTTTTTCTTCGTTTAGGACCAGTCCGTCGCTGGAAAGGAACCGCGGAGTTCAGGCGGGGGAGCGCGTATGAATGGTGAACTGCTGAGACTGGTCGATGCCATCCACCGGGATAAGGACATCGACAAGGAGATCCTTTTCGAAGGACTCGAGCAGGCCCTGCTCACCGCCGCCAAGAAGAAATACGGCTCGATCGACAACATGCGGGTCCGCATCGACCGCCAGAGTGGCGAGATTCTGGCCTATGACGGCGACGAGAAGATTGAAACCATCGATCTCGGGCGGATCGCCGCACAGACGGCGAAGCAGGTCATCATCCAGAAAATCAGGGAGGCTGAAGCGGACGTCCTCTTCCTGGAGTTCGACAAGTTTCGCCACCAGCTCCGCAACGGACAGGTACAGCGCATCGAAGGCAACACCATCGTCGTCAACCTTGGAAAGACGGAGGGTTATCTCCCGCGGCACGAGCAGGTTCGCGGCGAGACCTATCGGGTCGGCGACCGGATCCGAGGGTTCGTGGTCGAGGTCAAGAAGACCCCGCAAAAGGTGAAGATCATCCTCTCGCGGTCCCACCCCGATCTCATTCGCAGGCTGTTCGAGCTCGAAGTGCCCGAGGTCGCGGACGAACTGATCACGATCCGGAAGCTGGTTCGCGAAGCCGGCTACAAGACCAAGGTGGCGGTCGAGTCCGTCGATCCCAAGGTGGACGCCATCGGCGCTTGCGTGGGCGTCCGCGGCTCTCGCATCCGGAACATCATCGACGAGATCGGCGGCGAGAAGATCGACATCATCCGGTGGAACGACTCCCTGGAAGTCCTGCTGATGAACTCCCTGAAGCCGGCCCAGGTGGACTCCATCACGCTCTTTCCAGACGAAAACCGGGCGCTCGTGATCGTGGACGAGGATCAACTCTCCCTGGCCATCGGACGCAAGGGCCAGAACGTGCGCCTGGCCAGCAAGCTCGTCGGCTGGGACATCGATATCATGACCGAGGACGAGGCCCAGTCGCAGGGCGTCTCGTTCGAAGGGCCCGAGGTTCCGCAGGTCGAGTACATCGAGGACGATCGCGGCGATGTCACTTCCCTGGGGCCGAGCTTCCGGGGAGGTCCGGTGCGTTCTCCGCGGCGGCGAAAGGAAACCGGTGCGGGGGGCGAGGACGGGGACGAGACGGTCCCGGATGACGGCGCGGCGCTCCCCGAGGAAGCGACGGCCCCGGGTGACGGCGCGACGGTCCCCGAGGGAGATGCGGTCCCGGCTTCGGAAGCACCTTCAGCACAGTCTCCCGAAACTCCGGCCATGACCGAAGATGCCCCCGCAGACACCGGGATCCCGGTTGAACCCGAGATCCCGATGCCGGTGGAAGATCCGGCGGAAGCGGTATCCGCGGCCGAAGATCCGGCGGAAGCCGAAGACGTGCACAGCAGTACTCCCGAGCAGAAATCCGCGGCCACGGCGGTGGTCACCGAGACTCCCCCCGCGGAAATCGAAGCAGAGACGACCGAGAAGCAGGAAATCGGCGGCGATGTCGTCGATGAGGAAGAGAAGAACGCATGAGGGTTTACCAGATCGCTGATGAGGCGAAGTTGTCGAACCGGGTGCTGGTGCAGCAGCTTCAGGACCGGGGTGTCGACATTTCGAGCCACATGGCCCCGCTCTCCTCCGAAGACGAGGAACTGCTGATGGCCATCGTCACCGAGTTGCGCCCGGAGCGGCCTTCCGCGCCGCCCGAGGTCAAGGCCGTGGAAGAGGCGCCCCCCCCGCCACCGGTCGAGCCGGAGCCGGTGGTCGAGGCGGTGCCCGAGCCGGTCGTCGTCGAGACGCCCGAGGAGGTCGAACCGCCTGCCGAGGTGGTGGCCGAGCCTGTGGCGGAGGCGCTCGAGACCGAGCCTGAGCCCGCAGTCGAAGCGGACACCGTGGAGCAGACGGAGCCCCCCGCGCCGGTCGCCCCCGCGGAAGTCGCAGCGCAGACGCCCCCCCCGCCGCCCGAGCCCGAAGCGGCCGGGACCGCACCGGCGCCGCCGGCGGATCGTCCGCCGGTCAGGCCCGCGGGGCGCCGGGTACGCAAGCTCCAGGAGCGCAAGCACATCGAGCAGGGCCTGCAGGATGTCGAGGAGGAGCGGAAGCCGACGGAGGTGAAGGCGAAGCCGACCACCACCCGGAAGCCCGCCGCCCAGCAGCCGCCCCGCCCGGGACCGGACCGTACCCGCACCTACCGCTTCCACAAGCGCGGTGGGCAGCGCGGCCCGATGCGGCGCAAGTCCCGCTCTCAGCAGGAAATCGTGCGGCCTACCGGCCCGGTGGACGTCACGCTGCCGATCTCATTGAAGGACCTTTCGCAGGCGCTCGGCGTCAAGGTCCCCGAGATCCAGAAGATCCTCATGGTGAACGGCATCCGCGCGACGATCAATGCCCGCCTGGACCGCGACACGGTGGACATCCTGGCGATCGAGTTCGAGCGTGAAATCAACGTCAAGGAGAAGGTTGCCGCGGAGCAGGCTTTCCTGGCGGACATCGAGGAGGAGGAGGACCGCCCCGAGGATCTCGCCCCCCGCGCTCCGGTCGTGGCCATGCTCGGCCACGTCGACCACGGCAAGACGTCTCTCCTCGACCACATCCGCAAGACGGACGTGGCCGGCGACGAGGCCGGCGGCATCACGCAGCACATCTCGTCCTACAAGATCGCCCACGAGGACGGCAACATCGTCTTCATCGACCTTCCCGGTCACGAAGCCTTCACGGCCATGCGCGGCCGCGGCGCCCAGATCACGGACATCGTGATCCTCGTCATCGCCGCCGAGGACGGTGTGATGCCCCAGACCGAGGAGTGCATCAACCACGCCAAGGCCGCCGGAGTGCCGATCATCGTCGCGCTGAACAAGTGCGACAAGCCCGACGCCAACCCCGAGAAGGTGAAGCAGGTCCTGACTTCCTACGGGGTCATCTCCGAGGAGTGGGGCGGCGAAACCCAGATGGTGCGGACCTCGGCGACGACCGGCATGGGCATTCAGGAGCTGCTCGAGGCCATCAACCTGCAGGCCGAGATGCAGGAGTACACCGCGAACTCGCACAAGAAGGGACTCGGCACCGTCCTCGAAGCCGAGAAGTCCGAGGGTCGCGGCGTCCTGGCCACGGTTCTCGTGCGCGACGGCACGCTCCGGCCGGGGGACGTGGTCCTCGCCGGCACCGGGTTCGGCCGGATCCGCGAAATCCGCAACGATCGCGGCGAGACGATCCCCATGGCCGGGCCGTCCACACCGGTGGAAATCAGCGGTCTGTCCGAAGTCCCCGAGGCCGGAGACCGCTTCTACGCGGTGGACAACCTGGCCCGAGCCAAGAAGATCGCCGAAGATCGCTGCCGTTCCGTCCGCGAGGACTCCCTCGCCGAGAAGCAGACGCTCTCCCTGGCGGACCTGTTCCGGCGCGCCGGAGAGACCGAGGTCCCGATCATCGTCAAGGCCGACACCAAGGGTTCGGTGGAGGCCATCACCAAGAAACTGCACTCCCTGGCCACGGACGAGGTCAAGATCAAGGTCCTGCACGGGGCGGTGGGCACGGTGAACGAGTCCGACGTCCAACTCGCCAGCGCATCCGAGGCGATCATCCTCGCTTTCTCCGTCAACGCCGAGGAGCGGGCCCGCAACCTGGCCCACGAGCGGGGCGTCGACATCCGCTTCTACCAGATCATCTACGAACTCCTCGACGACGTGAAGTTCGCCATGGAATCGCACCTGGCGCCGGAACAGCGCGAGAAGATCCTCGGCCACGCCACGGTCCGTGCGGTCTTCTCCAGTTCACGGCTCGGCAAGATCGCCGGCTGCCACATCAGCGACGGAGTCATCCGGCGGAAGTCCCTGGCACGCGTCTCCCGGGATGGCAAGATCATCCACGAGCGAGGCAGAATCGAGTCCCTCCGGCGCTTCAAGGACGACGTCAAGGAGGTCCGTGAGGGCTTTGAGTGTGGCCTCAAGGTCTCCGGTTACGACAACCTGCAGGAAGGGGATGTCGTTGAAGTCTACGAGGTCGAGGAGTTCGCCCGGACCCTGGAAGACGCCGCTGCGGCCAGCGTGAAGAACAAAGACAAGGACGGCGACAGCGACGAACAGGAGTGACGTGCACGTAGGGGTCCTCGAAGTCAGCCTTCTGATCCGCGAGAGCCGGTCCCTGAAAGACAAGCGGCGGGTTGTGAAGAGCATCAAGGACCGGGTCCGCACCCGCTTGAACGTCTCGATCGCCGAAGTGGGAGAGCCGGACCTCAGGCAGAGGGCCGACCTGGCGGCCGTCACCGTCTCGAGTGATCGAGGCCACGCGGAGTCCGTGCTGCGGGACGTGTTGAAAATCGTCGATCGGGCGCACGCGGAGCGGTTCGAGACGCGGATCGAGTTCTACTAGCTGTTGGACCCCGTCCGTACTCTGTAGTACTGACTTTGAAAACCTTCGCGGCGCTCGCAGATTCTACATGACGCTGCCGGACTGCCGGCACGGTCGCCCGGAGGTCGACCCTCCATTGCGGCAGGGCCGCGTTGTGTGGTGAAATTCCAAACAGGGCGGACACCCACCACAAACAGGACACAATCATGCGTGAAGTTCGACTTGAGAAACTCACCCAACTCGTTCACCGTCGGGCCAGCGAAGTGATAGTCTATGAGTTGAACGATCCGCGATTGGGCTTTGTGACCATTTCGCACGTGAAGCTCTCAGGGGATCTCCGGCATGCGGTGATCTACTACTCGGTCGTGGGCACCGAGGGTGATCGCAGCAAGACCGAGCACGCGCTTGAGCATGCGCGAGGGCATGTGCAATCGGAGATCGCGAGAGCCATGCACACCAGGCTCACACCGATCATTCGCTTCGAGTACGACGAGGGCGTCGCCGGGTCCATCCGCGTGTCGCAATTGCTGGATGAGTTGCGGGAGGAACGAGGGGAGCAGGAGGAGTCGTCAGCACCGGCCACCGAAGAGGAGTAGCGATCCGGGAGAGCGCGGCCATCGTCGCGTCCGCTTTGCTTTTCCCCTTCCATTTCACCTCGGCGAGGCGGACATCGGCTCCCCGACGCTCCCGTTCCCCGGCCCCCTCAGTCTCCGGAAGCCGCCCCCACCCCCTCTCGCCTGAACTTTTTTTCGAGAATTCGGGTGACGTTCGCCAGCGAGCCGGGTCTTCCCTAGTGCAACGGCAAGTGTGCGGATGAGTCCTTCGACCGGGAAGTACCCTGAATTCGAGAGGCTCTACCGGGAGCACGGAGGCCTGGCTTACGTGATGGCGATGCGAATTCTCGGAGACCGGCAGCTGGCGGAAGACGCCACGCAGGAATCCTGGATCAGGATCGCCAGGGAACTCGATCGCGGGGTAGCTCCCCGCTTCGAGCAGAGCTTCGTGCTTGCAATCACCAGGAACGAGGCGCTTCGGATCGCGTCCCGTCGGGGACATCCTCCCCTGCGGACCGAACCTTTCGCCCCTCCCGGCCCGGACCCCATCCAGGTCCAGGAAGAGCGCAAGCGGCTTCGGCAGGCCCTTCAACGCCTGCCGGAGGACGATCAGCACCTGCTCGAAATGCAGTTCATCGACCAGGCTTCACCGAAGGACCTCAGGACGAGGTTCGGCGTAAACTCCCGTAATGCGATCTGGAAGAGACTTCGGGCCGCAAAAGAGCGCTTGAGGAAGGCCTTCCGCCAGCCGTAGCGCCCCCTGTTGCACATGGGGGGCAAAACTGGTCGCGAGACATGAGCTGCTATCCCGAAGTCGTTCTGCGCAGGTTCGCCTCCGGCGAACTGGATGAGCCCGGCATGTCGGAGGTCCTCCGCCACGCGGAGACTTGCCCCCGCTGCCGTCACGCTCTGCACGTCGCGGAACGGAACGTGGCGAAACAGCTCCTTGTCCTCGCCGACCGAAAGGACTGGTTTCCCCCCCGCCCGAGGAGTCTGAAGGCACGCGTGTTTTCCGCTGTGGCCGACGATCAGGATTGTCGCACCCGCCAGGCTCTTGCCAGAAAGCGCCACTGGAGATTGGCGCAGGCTCTCGCCGCTGCCGCGGTGCTGCTCCTCATCCTGGGTGCCCGTTATCTTGGGGAACCGAGGTGGAATGGGTGTCTCGAGTCAACTCGAGGCACCCTGCTCCTCTCCCCTTCCGGCGAGACGTTCTCCGCGATCGATCGAGTGGAGAATCTCCCGCCGGGTGGGCTGATCATGGTCCCGGCCGGTTCTGCCGCGGACCTGGTGTTCGAAGATGGCACAAGCATCGAACTGGCTGATTCCGCCCTCGCGGTGATCGGCGGCCTGAACGGCGGGCCGCGCCTTTCCGTGGCCCGGGGCATTGTCAGAATTCGCGCAACCCCCGAGGAAGGCATAGTGGTGCGGGTCGGTGACCGGGAACTTCTGGTGCAAGGCGCCTGCGACTTCGAGGTCCGGTGCACATCGCCCGCCGACGCCCTCGCATCCGCCCGGGCCTGGGCCGACCGGCCCCGATCGGGGCTCCTCGCGGGCATTCTTCCTGCGGCCGTCGCAGCGAACGGCTCTCCCGGCACGTCCTTTTTTGTCGGGGTGCGGGCGGTCACCGGCACCGTCGCCCTGCCGGACGACAAGGTCCTCGCCACCGCCGGACAGGAACTCCGAAGCCTCGATGGGTCGGGCTGGTCTGCCGCCGTTCTTTCCATCACACCGGAAATCCTCGATTCCGAGTGCCTATCGAAGAGAGAGCTCCAGGCGATCCCCGCCCTGCTTCGCCGGGACGCGGACGCGGTCCTGTCTCTGGAAAGTGCGGCCCTGGACCATTCCGCTGCACCCTGGAAGCGAGGCCTGGCAACCTGGCTGCTCGGTGAACTCGGCGATCCGCGGGCGGTCGCCACCCTGACCCGCCTGCTTCGGACGGAGCGAAACGTACCGGTCATGGTGCGTGCCGCGGCGGTGCGCAGCCTGTCCTCTCTCGGCGCCCTCGACCCGGTGCTCGTGTCGTTGGTCGATGCGGAACCGGCGGTGGCCGAGGCCGCGATCATGAGCCTGCCCGACGGATCCGGCGAACGCCTGAAGGCCATCGCGGCTTCGGCGGGTCATCCCGACTGGCAGCGGGCTCTCGCCGCACGCCGGGCGGACGAGATGGGCGTGAGTCCCGGCATCCCCACCCTTCTGGCTCTGCTCGAATCGAAGGACCAGGATGTCACCGCGCAGGCCCACCGGCTGGTCGATCGGATCCGATCCGAAGACGGAGACCGCATCCTCCTCGATCTCGCCCGAAACGGCACCGACGTGGAGCGGACCCGGGCGATGAAGAGCCTGATCTGGCGCGATGGGCGGAAGGCGGTTCCCCTCGCCCTCGAAGGCGCCCGCCAGACGGCCATCCCCGGGCTGCGTGATGCATCGCTTCGCCTGCTCGCCAGAAAAGCATCCGGCCGGTTCGATGAGTTCATCGACGGCGCCCTGGACGACAGCGACGAGAAGATCCGCACCGCTGTCCTCTGGGGACTCTGGAAGATCGGGCAATTCGACGAAGCTCCGATCGAAGAGCATCGCGACTCCCTGCGGCGGATCGCACTCGACGCCGGGGGGCGCCCCACGAGTCGCGCCATGGCCCTCTGCCTGCTCGACGAGCCTCACCTGACCCGGCAGGTCCTCGGCGCCAACCCGGATTCGAGTCTCCTGCGGGGAGTGTTGCAGTACGTGCCCCCCGAGCGGTTGCCGGTCGAGTGCATCGACCTGATCCGCCGGGCCACCCGGCATCCCCGGGCGGACATCCGGCTCAGAGCGATCCAGGCCCTGTCCATGCTGAGCCCGGCGGAAGCGATCGAACTCATCGAAGAGAAATTGAGAGATCCATCGGACGACCCGAAGTAACTCATCCTCGTCCTCACCGGAATGGACTTCGGTGATCGGGGCGAGGCCCTGGAGGGGATTCTCGTCGGGCTCCTCCGCTCCCATCCGAATGTCACGGTGAGAGTGTACGCCGCGGCACTCCTTGGACAGGCGGAGTCGCGGGAGGGGAGTCGTTCGGTCGATGCCCTGCTCTCCGTTGGCCGGAATCCCTCCACGGAGGTTGCGGTGCGCGCCGCGGCAATCGACGCCTTGCGGAATGCGCCCGTTTCGCCTCGTCTCGACCAACTGCTGAGGGGCGCACTGTTCTCCGAAGACGAATCCCTCGCGATCCCCGCGGCGAGGTTCCTCCGCGCTCGGGCCGAGGGGGACATGCGGTTCGACGTCGACTTGCTCCACTCGATGCGGTCCGACTGCGCCCGGGCCCTGGTCCTCCCGGCCTGCCCGACGGACCAGGACGATATCCGGAGCCTGCTCGCCTCTGGAGACGGGCTCGCCGCCGCGGTGGTACTCAGCGATCTGCCGGATAGCGAACTCGAGGCCTACCTCCCGCAGATCAGCGATCTGGTCCTGTCGTCGAACCCCCTCCTCCGGGCTCTGGCGCTTTGCCGGCTTCCCGAGACCGAGAGGGATCACGTCGTCCTCTCGGAGCGAATGCGAGATCCCGATCCCCTTGCGCGCCTCGCGGCCGCGGCCGCGCTGATGGCTCGCGGGATCAACCCGGAACCCGATCAGACCTTCCGGGACCTGCTGAGCGCGATACGCACGCACGACTTGCCCGCCCTGCGAAAACTGGCGACGGACCTGGCGACCGGCACCGTGCCGACCGACCTCAGACCGGCCATCATCAGCGAAATCCGGTCCCAGGTGAGCAGCACCCTGGACTCGGCGCGGCGCGAGGAGATGCTGACTCGCTTTGCGAAATCCAGAGAATCTCTACGTCGGAAGTTCGGCCGGGAGGCCAGGAAGATCATCACCGGGGACGATGTCGGCCGCGAGCAGGTGCTCGAAGCCGTTTCGACCCTCGCCTGGGCGGGAGAGCGTGCCGACATCGACACGCTCCTCGTCCTGGCGAATGGGATGAGCGCTCTTCAGAAGTCCTGTCGAGTATCGGTGGAAGCCCTGTTGGGGAGATCCAACCAGGGACTTGGGGGAGGAAAAGGCCTGGATGCCCTGACTTTCTGGTGGAAGCAGCGCTCCTACGCCTACGAAATTCCTTCACTGAGAATTCGGGCATGGTCGACACGATGGTAGGTGGTTTCAGGAGACGCTAAGACATGTTGAATTCGAGATCCGTCAGCATCGCACTCGCGGCCGCGGCCGCGTTGGTTGGAGTGTTCTTTTTCCTGCATGCGGAAGAGCAGGTGGGCGGCAACATCCAGATCACCGTGGCGTCACCGGCGGTCAACCCGCCGGGCTTTGTCACCGGAGTCGCCGGTATCGACCCGGAGGACATGGTCGAGGTGACCGCCGAGATCGACGGTGTTGAAATCAGTGGATCCCCGGATGTGAGGATGGAAGGGGCCGTCAATGAGTTTTCGTTCCCGGTGACCGAGGAAATGAGCGGCAAGGACGTGATCATTACCGCCACGGCGCCGGACGGCACCCAGATTCGAACGAAGGTTCACGTCAACTAGGCATCCGGGAGACGCTCATGCGGCAACTCGCCACGATGCTGATCCCGCCACTCGCGATCCTCGTTGCAGTGGCCATCACCGGATCAGGCAGGATTGACACCCCACACACACCGGTGCCGGAATGCCTACCGGCACCGGAACCCCGGCTGACTGCGGAGACTCCCCTCGTGTCCCCGCCCGAGATGCCCGATCCTGTCGGGGCCGCCCCGGATTTGACCGCCCCTTCGGCGGACGGGGGGAATCCGGACACCGCAGCCGCCCGCGCGCTACTCTTCTCGCTCCGCTTCGCGGTCGAATCATCCGCCGCCACCTTCCCCACCCTGGAGGTGGCCGAGGCGGCACGGCTGCTCACTCGGCGCCCGGAAACCGCCGATGTCTTCATCGGGGCGTTGGACGGAGCATCCCGGGAACTCCGAACGATCCTTCTGCACACCTTCTACCGGGTCGAAGACACGGTCCTCAGGCAACACCTCCTGAAGGTCCACCGCGAGACGGACCCGACGGCGGCCCGGCTGCGCCGGATTCTCGCCGACCGGACGTTGATCCTCGCTGCCCTGCAGAACCACACCGACGAGGGACTGCTCCCCGATCTCCTTGGCCGGGTCGGCTCCCCTCTGCTTGCGGACCCGGAAATCCGGGCCGCGATGCTCGGACTCGCCCGCGAGGCCGAGGATCCGAACATCCGCAGGCGAGCGCTGGCGCGAATCGGCCGGATCGATGATCCGGAAGTGCGCGAGCTCCTGCTGACAACGCTGGCCGACCCCCAGCGGGATCTCGGTGAGCGCCAGACCGCGGCACGGGTGCTGATGCGCCGGCCGGGGCCGGACACGACCCCCCTGTTCGTGGACATCATCAACCGCAATGAGGCGGCCTCGCTGCTCCGCTTCTCCGCCCTCGGATTGAAGACCGTCGGGGACGAGCCGGCAGCCACAGAGGCCCTGTTCGCTCTTCTGCTCGAGGAGACGGCGGACGAAACGGCTCGCAAGAATGCCGCCACCGCCCTGAGCCACACCGCCAGGACTGCGCCCGAAGGCAGCGTCCTTCCTCTGGAGCGGCGCCTCCGCTCGGCGCTCACCGATCTGTCGCAGCAGAAATCCAGCGATGCGGTACTCGCCCACGCCATGGGAGAGATGTCCCGTGGGCTCGATGGACGTTTCGACGCGTACGTCGTCGGCATTCTGCGGTCCCGCGAAAGTGAGCAGGTCCGAGCACTCCTCGTGGCCGCCCCCACGCTCGAGAGATTCATGGGGGAGCGATGATCTCGGACCGTCCGGCTGCCGGGGCGCGCATCATGCCCAACGGAACCCGGGTTCTCTGCGTGGATGACGAGTCGATGATCGGAGAACTCGTCGCTCAGATACTCAGAAGCCAGCAAGGCTGCGTCGTCACCACCGCCCGGTGTGGCGCCGAGGCCCTCAGCATGCTGGAGGATCAGGACTTCGACATCGTGCTGGTCGACTTCGTGATGCCGGGCATGGACGGGCGGGCTCTCTTCAACCGGATCGAAGAGGCGTTCCCGGATCTGATTGAGCGGCTGATGTTCATCACCGGGGATACCTTGACGCCGAGTACGATCGAATTCATCCGGGAGACCGGCCGCCCGCTCCTCACCAAGCCTTTCGGCCTTCCGGAACTCATCGCGGCCCTGGGAGAACTGATGCTCGCTCCCCGGGGCCAGGGCTCGATCCTGAACCGCGACGGCTGACCCTCAATCCAGAAAGCCGGCCGCCCGCTCCGCCACGCCGGTGAACAGCAGCCGGGATCGCACCTCCTCGAGCGATTGCCGGCACCCTTGCAGGGCGTCCGCGTCGGTGATCCACCGGGAAAGGATCATCGCCGCGGTGTCCGAGTAATCCCGGTACCCCACGAGTTCGGGCACCACTTCCCGGCCGCCGACGATGTTCACCAGCGCGATGTGCGGAGAGATGACCAGGAATCGCTTGAAGAACGCCGCCATCGGGCTGATCCGATACATCACCACCATCGGAACCCGATAGTAGGTCAGTTCCAGGGAGGCGGTGCCGGAGGCCACCAGCGCCAGGTCCAGATCGCTCATGAGCTCGTGCGTCCGCCCCTCGACGACCTCCAGGTCGAGATCCCCGCCATCACTCGCGAGGACGAGGTCGATCTCCCGGCCGAGCTTCTCACGTTGGTACGGCAGCACGAACCGCACTGAAGGATGTTCGTCCGAGATGCGTCGCGCCGCGCGAAGCATCATGGGCAAGAGAGTCCGGATCTCAGCGCTTCGACTGCCCGGCAGGAGTCCGATGCGCTGCACAACCCCGGCACTCGACGCGACGGGCCGGGCCGGCCGGACCCGGTCCAGGTGCTCGAACAGCGGGTGCCCCACGAAGGCGGCGGGGATCCCGCTCGCCGCGTAGAGGTCGCGTTCGAAGGGGAGGATCACCAGCATCCGGTCCACAGAACGGGCGATCTTCCTGATGCGCCACGGCGCCCAGGCCCAGACCTGCGGCGCGATGTAGTAGACGACCCGGATGCCCCGCTTTCGGGCCGCACGGGCGGCGCGGAGGTTGAAGCCGGGGTAGTCCACCGGAACGAGCACATCCGGAGGGTCGGTGTCCAACATCCGCAGGAACCGGCGAAACAGGCCGAAGAAGGTCCCGATGGAGAGGATGACCGGGATGAACCCCATGACGTTCATTCGCACGAGGTCGTAGTCGAGATCGCAGCCGGCAGCCTCCATCAGCGGCCCGCCCATGCCGCGGATCCGCACGCCTTTACGCTCCTGCAAGAGCGCAGCGACGAGGTTTCCGCCGTGCAGGTCACCGGAGTCTTCTCCGGCGAGGAAATAGACATCGGTGCTCCCCGCCGGCTCGGCGCACTCCTCCACCGGCGCGGACCCGGCACCCTCCATCAAGCTGCGAATTCGCTTCCGGTGGCGTCCGCCGAGGAAAAGAGAGACGGCGAGGTTCAGCAGAAAGGGCAGGAAGGAGAACAGTGCTCCCACCACCATCCCGCAGAGTTCGAGCAGGCGTCTGGTTTCTGATCCCCGGTCGGTCACAGCGGAATTCTAGCCTGCCCCAAGCCCCGCATCACCGACAAAGCGGCGCCCTCCGAGCGGAGCTTTCGCCGGCGGTCTGCTATTTCGCCAAGCACCGGAGATTGCCGCCGGCGCCGATGGTGCCCACCGCGATACGACCGGTCATGGATTCCACGTTTCCGGTCTGGTATGGGCCCGTCTGGAAATCCCCTTGACCGCCCCCGACGACTGGAACCCCGATCGTTCCGGGCAGTCAAACGCCATCTTTCCCGAGTGGAGCCGGGACGCGCCGCCGCTCAGCGCAGGGTCGGGAACAGGACGACGTCCCGCAGGTTCGACTGTTTCGTGAGGAGTGCGATCAAGCGATCGATGCCCATCCCCCACCCGGAAATCGGTGGCATGCCGTGCTCCATCGCCAGGAGGTAATCCTCATCCATCTCCATGGCCTCGATATCGCCGCCGGCCTTCAGACCAGCCTGCTCCGCCAGGCGCTTCCGCTGGTCGATCGGGTCCACGAGTTCAGAGTACGCATTGGCGATTTCCCAGCCACGAACCACCAGCTGGAACCGATCGGCAACGTCGGGATTCTCATCGTTGCGCCGGGCCAGGGGTGAGAGATCGATGGGGTGGCTCGTCAGGAACATGGGGTCCGTGAGCTTCGGGCGGCAGACCTTCTTGTAGAGCTGATCGATGAGCGAGCCGCGGCCGAGCTTCTCCGCGCCCTCGATCTCGAAGCCCCGGGCCTTGATCCCGGCCCGGAGGGAATCGGCGTCCGGGAAGTCCGCGAGGCGGATTTCCGCATCACGCTCGACCAGGTCCGAAAGGGCGACCTTCGGCCAGTCCCCTGCCCAACGGATCCCGGTCTTCTCCCCGGCTTCATCGAGAGATCCGTAGACCCGGGTCAGCAGGTCCTTCACGAGAGTCTCGGTGAAGGCCATGTTCTCCTCGTAGCTCCAGTAGGCCACGTAGTACTCGAGCATGGTGAAGTCCTGGAGGTGGGACGGGTCCATGCCTTCGTTGCGGAAGCAGCGGGCGAACTCGTAGACGCGCTCGTAGCCCCCCACGATCAGTCGCTTGAGATAGGTCTCCGGCGCGATGCGCAGGTACAGTGCGATGTCCATCGCGTTGTGGTGCGTGACAAACGGCCGGGCCAGGGCGCCGCTCGGCCTGGTCATCAGCACCGGCGTCTCCACCTCGGTGAAGCCGTCGTCATCGAGCAGCCGACGGAGTTCGCGAACCACGCGGGTGCGCAGATCGAAACGCTCCCGGGTCTCCGGGTTCATGATCAGATCAAGGTAGCGCTGGCGGTAGCAGGCTTCCTGGTCGGAGATGCCGTGCCACTTCTCCGGAAGCGGACGCAGCGCCTTGCCGAGGAAGACCACCTCGTTCGCCTGGAGAGTCGTCTCCCCCGTCCTGGTGACCATCATGTGGCCGCGAATGCCGAGAAAGTCGCCGACGTCCACGAGCTTCTTGATGATTTTGAAGATATCCTCGCCGACCTGCTCCCTGCGGATCATGATCTGGAGCATCCCCGAGGCATCCTGGAGGTGAGCGAAGCAGAGCTTCCCCATCTGACGGATGAAGCGGAGCCGACCGGCGATGGCGACGTTGTCGGTCCCTTCCGGAAGCTCACGGGCCTCGGAAGCACTGTGAGTCCGTTCGAAGCGGTCCGGCCAGGGCAGAACCCCGGCCTCCTTCAGGGCCCCGACCTTCTCAGTGCGGAACTCGTGCTGCTCTTCCATGGAATCCTCCGGCAATCGGACGGCGAAACCACGGATTGTAACGGCAGCGGACCCGAGTCAGAAGAGCTTGCCGAGCTTCTGGTACGACTCCCGCACCGCCGACCGCCGGATCGGCGGTGTGAGACCGGTGGTCATCGGTGGCAGGGTGGCCTGCAACACCGCGAGGTGGTCCCCCTGCTCGCGGAACATGGCGAGAATGCTCTCGGTGGCGTTCACGCTGTCACCATTGCCGAGAAGTTCGGCCAGGGCGACCGAAAGAAAGCGCCCGTATCGCGACTCGCTCGGATCCAGACGGCAGGCGCCGTCATAACTCTCCACCGCCTCCCTGATCCGCCCGGCGGCATAGTGCAGATGGCCAAGGCGGAAGGTTTCCTCGGCAGCCTCGACTGTGGCCCCGCGTTCGATCAGCAGCTCCGCGAGCACCGCGATGCCCCTCGCGTCGAAGGGCGCGCACGCCAGCAGATCCCGGAGCGCTTCCTCCTGCCGGACCACATCCCCGAGCGAAGCGAACGTGGTCGCGAGCTCGCGGTGCCGAATGGCAGCCGCATCCGCATCCCCCCGGTCGCTGTGGACCTCCGCGGCGAGCGAGAGCAGAGAGAGGTTTCTCGGCCGAAGCTCGAGGGCCCTGGTGACCGCGCGCGCGGCAATGCCGAGCTTGCCCCTGGCCCGGGCGACGGCCGTGGCTTCCTTCATCAAATCCACTGCGAAGCCGGAGAGGCCGCACTGTACGGCGGCATCCGCAAGGTAGAAAACGACCGGCTCGGCCTGGCTTTCGGCCTCGACCAGGCGTTCCCGGAGCGACTGCAGGACTCTCGCCGGCTCATCCTGCTCATCGCCACCGACACTCAGCAGCATGGGGATCAGGTCCTGGATCTCCCGGGCCGCGTGGTTGGTCTCCCCCTGGTGGATGTGGAACCCGATCAGCGCATCGCGAGCACGGACGGAGGCCGGGCAGAGTTCGACCGCCTTCGCGAAGGCTTCTCCGGCCCCATGGAGGTCCCCCGTCCGGGCGCGGAGGCGCCCCAGGTCCAGGTACGAGTCTCCCGCCGTCATTGAAATCCCGGCGGACTCATAGCTTGCCGCACGGGCCAGCAATACGCTCTCATTCCGCGGAGCGAGTTCCGCGGCTCGCTCAAGCGCCTCGGCGGCCTTTCCGGCATTGCCGGCCGCGTTGTGAATACGCGCCAGTTCAGAGAGAACCTGCGCCTCCCGGGCTTCGCGGCCCTCCGCAACCTGAATGGAGAGCAGCAGTTCGAAAGCCGGCAGGTGATCGGGCCCGAGCCGGATCGCCGCCCGTGCGCCGCGAATCGCCGCGGCGGTCTGTCCCGCATCCATGGACCGACTCGAGAATTCCAGCCACTCCTCGATCGCCTCCCCGGCGCGATCAAGACTCTCCAACGCGCGTGCGGAGTGCACCCACAGGGACAGATCGGAAGCTCCGAGTTCGCGAGCACGCGTGATCATGCCAAGGCGCATCGCGGGAGGAGGGGGGGGATCCTCCCCCGTGGCGAGTTCCACCAGTTCGCGCCATTCCAGAGGGCGGATGAACTCGAGCCGCCGTAGCGCACAGAGCCGCTCCATGACCTCGTACTGGATCATGATCAGGTCATTGAAGAGGTCCGCCACGCTGCGCCGGCCGTCCAGCAGGCCAAAGATCCTCAGATCGTCGGGAGTGCAATCGGGGTGCGTCCGGATCCGGTCGATTTCGACGAGGGGAAGGTAGACATCACGAAGGGAAGGGCACACCGCCTGGAACCGGGCAATGTCGTCCATCGTCTTCGTGACGTAGAGCAGGATCTCGTCGACGGGCAACGTGGCACCCACCCGGTTCAACCGCCGCGGCACCTCCGGCAACGTCTCATCGATGGGACCGGGGTAGAACCGGTAGCGCGGACTCTCCCAGTAGAAGAGTTCGAGCAGTTCCTCCATCATCTGGTGGAGGATCGCCTCGTCGAGGATGCTCTTTTCGATCAGTCCCGCCGCCACCAGGCCTTCGCCGAGCGGCCGACGCTCCGGGGACGACTTCTGGCGCTCGAGTACGGATTCGAGATCGACCGGCTCGAGGGCGCGCATGTGCACGAGAATATGCCCGAGGAGAAAACGGGACTGCGAGGTGAACACGGCCTCGATCTTGCCGCCGTTCATGTAGAGGTACTTTTCGGCCTCTCCGCTCAAGACACAGAGGGTTCCGGTCTTCATGGTTCGGACGAGGGACTGAAAGAGTGTCCCGAAGTCGAACACATCGAGAGTGTCACGGCCCTGCATCCGGAATCGACCTCGCTCTGGTTGACGGCGTATCCGCTTCCCTATCGGCCCCGCCCCTCCCGTTCCTGAACCGATTCTCATTTCGAGAGGTAAACTGGTTTCGCAACCAGGCGGATCGAGGAGCGGTATTGGCAGAGCGGCGGATCTACACCATCGGACACGGAGACCGGACCCTCCCGGAGTTCACGGTGTGCCTGCGTTCCTTTGGAATTCACACGGTCGTCGATGTCCGTTCGTGGCCGCGCTCGCGGCGCCAACCTCAATTTGATCGCGAAGCGCTCGAGCCCGCGCTCACCTCCGCCGGATTCCTCTACCGGTTCCTGGGCCGCGAACTGGGGGGCTTCCGCTCCACAGGCTACGAGGCCCACATGGAGACGGATCTCTTCCGCGAAGGCTTAAGGCGCCTCGAAGCCCTGGCGAAGGAGGCGGTGACCGTATTTCTCTGTGCGGAGCGCGACCCGGCGGGCTGCCACCGCCGACACATCGCCGAGCAGTTCACCCGGAAGGGTTTCGTGGTGGACCATATCGTCATGCCGGGGCAGATCCTCCTGCCCGGGGAACGCCCCGACGATCAGGGAACCCTGTTTCCGCTTTAGGGCCCGCGCAAGAGTGATTTCGGGCTTCGAGGGCTGCTGCATCCCCTTAAGCTGCGCTGCCCGTCGGTTGAAACCAGTAAGGTTGCGCGCTCCTCGCTCCTTGCCGCGCGGGCGCATCAGCGCTCTCGGTCCTGCGAACTCACTCTTGCGCGAGCCCCTGGCACACCGGGTATCAAGCCGGCTCAGGTTGAGCATCCTCCCGTCCCGCCGAAGTGTGAATGCACAGCCCCTTCGGAAGGCGGTGCTCCGTCGCTGCCTCGCTGGGCCGGAAAGCGTACGCCCTTGCTGCTGCGCGGTCCCTCCAGAGGTCGCTTGACGCCCTACCCCTCAGCGATGCTGCCGTTCACCGCGGCGAGGACTTTCTCGATCTCCTCGGCGGCCTTCCTGACGATCTTCTCACCACGCTCGAGCAGATCCTCGACCCACGGCTTGTCGTCGATGCCCGGCACGTTGATCTTCACATTCAGCCAGGCGCCTTCGACCGCGGCCCGGGCCATGAGGGCGCCGACTCCCGCATCGGAGGCGGAAGAAGCCATCCCGCTCCCGGCGACGGCCTTCGCAAGATCCATGGCCTTCAGCGACTGCTCCATCACCATGAACGGGATCAGCGTGGCGTCCCTGGTCGCGCTTTGAATGGCCTCCGTACGGGCGGCGGCCTCTTCATCGGTCTCCTTCGGCAGCCGCATGGCGTCCATCATGCGGTTGAAGGAGTCGGTATCCTCATCCACCAGGCGGCAGAGGCGGTCTTTCACCTCCTGCCCCGTGACCGCGATCGCCATCATCTCGTCCCGAACCTTCCTGTACTTCGGGTTGCGGGTGGTCAGGTTCGCCACCATCGTCGCCAGGCTCGCGCCGAGGGAACCGGCGAGTGCCGCTACGGATCCGCCGCCAGGGGCGGGAGAATCGGTGGACAATTCGTTCAGGAACCCACGATTGGTCATGCTCATCAGGGGGCCGGCCAGCGCGAAGCCGGCGCGGTACTCCACGATCTTGTCGGCGGGATCGAACGGCTTCAGTTCCTCGAGCCCCATCGACTGCACGGCGATGCGGATGATCTCCTCCTCGGGCTGTCCTCCGGAGGTCCCCTGCTGCGCCAGGTAGTAGCGACCGGCCTCGAGCATGGCCTGACGCGGAATGAGGCCGACCAATTCCGAGCCGGTGACGATCATGCCACGAGCGAGAGCCTTCCGGCGGACCTCTTCGAGCGCGACGTGCACCGGTGTGATCTTGTAGTTCGTCAGGTTCATCGAGATCTGGGCCATCTTGTACTCATCGATGTACCAGCCGATCCCCCGGCACTCGGCCAGGCTCCCGGGCACACGCACGACCTCGCCGTTCTCGTCCTTGACGATCGCGCCCTTCGCGTCCCGCCTGGCCCGGCCCTTCTCGCGAACATCGAATGCGACGGCGTTGGCCTTCTTCGGATTTCGGGTGTTCAGGTTGACGTTGTACGCGATCAGGAACTCGCGTACGCCGATCGTAGTCGCGCCAGCGCCGACGTTCATCTTTGCCGGACCGTAGTCGGGCTTCCATTCCGGCCTGGTGAGTTTTTCGGCGAGGGCCTCGTACTCACCGACGCGGATCTCCGCCAGGCTCCGTCGCTCGGGGCGGGTGGCCGCGGCCTCGTAGAGGTAGACCGGGATGGCCAGCTCCTCGCCGACGCGCTTCCCGAGCCGGTGGCAGAGTTCGACACACTCCTCTTCGGTGATGCCGGAAAGGGGAACAAAGGGGCAGACATCAGTGGCGCCCTGACGCGGATGGGCCCCGGTCTGGGTCGACATGTCGATCAACTCCGCGGCCTTCCTGATGGAAAGGAACGCCGCCTCGACGACGGCATCGGGTTCCCCGATGAAGGTGACGACGGTGCGGTTGGTGTCGGCCCCGGGATCGACATCCAGGAGGGTCACTCCCGGCACCTTCTCGATCTCCCCGGTGATGCGGTCGATGACCTCCCGGTCACGGCCATTGCTGAAGTTCGGAACGCATTCGACCAGCTTATCCATCGTCGTCTCCTTCGGGCTTTCCCGATCGGGACACTAGACTTCCATCCCGTCCCCGGTTTGCAAGGATTTCGTGATGCCGATTCCTGCGGGTTGACGACCCGGCGTCGGAACCGGAAGATGGTGCGCACAAAGGAGACAGTCATGGCCGCCATCTCACCCCAGACCGAGACGAACGTCGTCAAGATCACCCTCCGCGGAGTGGGCGATCACCCCGGCATGGCCGCGGGGATCTTCTCCACTCTGGGTGAGACCGGAGTCAACGTGGAGTTGATCACCGCCACCGCCATCGGCGGAACCCGGAGCGACGTGTCCTTCGTGATCAGCCACAGTGACCTCGAGAACGTGAAGGATCAACTCGAAGCGATGCGCCTCGAATTCGGCGCGGAGGGCGTGGACCAGGACCCCAACGTCGCGATCGTCGCACTGCACGTCGCCGAACTGGTGCAGACGCCGGGCACGGCCGGCCGCATGTTCGCGGCCCTCTCCGGCCGAGGCATCAACATCGACATGATCTCGACGTCGATGGCCTCGATCACCTGCGTCATCCCGGAAAACCGCGTGGAGGATGCGGTGCGGGTGCTCGAGGAGGAGTTCGCGAAGGGTTAGAGCCCGTCCGGAAACAACCGCTGCACTCGAGGGCCGCGGCATCCCGCTACACCTTGTTGCTCGTCGGTTGAAGACCGTAAGGTGCGCCCTCCTCGCGCCTTCCCGGCACGGGCCAGGCGGCCCTCTCGGTGCAACGGTCGCACTGATTTCCAGACGATCCCTGGCTTCGCGACTCCGCCGGCTCACTTCCCGAGGCTGGCGCTCCCCGTCCCGAAGTTCACACCATCGCCGCCGTCGGAATAGATCCACGAAAAGCTGAACTCGCCCAGAACGCCGGGGACGAAGGTGTTCCTGCCGGTGCGGGTCAGCTGGAGGATTTCGATCAGCTTCGCCCCGTCCCCCTGATCCACCTGTCGGAAGAACAGGTAATCCGTGCCGCTGACGGTGCCGAGGAACGGGTTGCCGGTGTCGCTATCGAGCAGATAGGTCGCGACGACCAGGCCGGTGGTCTCGTCGGCGGCGAGTTGAATGAAAGTTCCGCTGTAGCTGCCCTCGTCGAGTGAGTTTCCAGGCAGCGTGGCGTCCGAGGGAGCGGAGAGTTCGCTGATCACGAGGGGGATCCGGCTCAGGCCCGGCCCGTACACCGGCTCTTCGATCAGTGACTCGGCGCGGACCATTCCGAGGTGCTCGGTCGTCACGTCGTTGCCGAGCGTAGTGGTTGCCGTCCCCACCCCGAAGCTGTCGGAGTAGAGCTCGAAACCCAGGTCGAGTTGCTCCGTGCCGCCCTCCGCCGGGTAGCGGGCGGACCCCGTGTAGTGAGCACCGTCGAAGGTGCCGGTGACCACGACGGTCTTGCCATCGGCATCGGTCCGGTTGGTGATGACCGAGAATGTGCCCCTGGCGGTGTTCTGCGTAAGCTCCACGAGTTCGACGGGCAACCCCTCGAGGTCTCCGAGGGCGCCGAGGTCGAATTCCGAAAGATCGAAGCCGGCCAGGTCGAAGTTCGAAAGATCGAAACTGCTGAAATCGAGGTCCTCGAAGTTGAGTTCGCCCGGATCGAAATCTTCAAAATCGAAATCTTCCAGATTGAAGTCCTCGATGTCGAACTCACTCGGGTCGAACTCGTCGGCGACGGAGCCGATGACCCAGTTGCCGGTGGCGTCGACGACCGTGAGCACCGCCTGGAAGCTCGAGAGCGAACCGACGGCCACCTCGAGGTAGTCGCCACCCGCGGGAATACCGACGACCTCGAGCCGGTGAATGGCGCCGTCGGCCGACTTCTTCAGGACCGCGAGGCTCTCCGGACTCGTTCCCGGGGGAAGTGAAGACGGGTCGTAGGGGATGCGCAGGGTGGTGCCGCTGCCCGCGAAGGTCAGGCCGTGGGGCTCGATCTTCACCGACGGACCGGCCGGGTTCTGCTCCGGCTCTCCCGAAACCTGTGAACCGGAGGAGATGCGGATGGTCTCATCGCCGGAGAGCGCACCGGCCGGGATCACCAGTTTCGTGCCCGCGAGATTCCCGTCCGGGACCTCGACCTCGCCGCCCGCCGCCCCGATCACGGCCTCGGTGCCGGACGGGACCGCAGGCAGAAAGCTGCTGCCACCGCCGCCACCACCGCCGCCGCCACAACCGACAAGCAGCAATGCGAGAGCTGCGAGAGAAAGCGCGCCTGGCCCGGTCATCCGCTTGAACATCCGCATTTGAATCCTCCGTTCTGCCTCCACAGCGCGGGTCGGCCGCAGGCCAGGCCACGCGCGGAGCGTCGGGCTCTTTCCCGATCGTGCCAGACCCATCGAGAGTGCTGCGCAGAGTCCGCGCACGCCGCCGGGAATCGAAGTGTCCGCGGCACAGGTACGCCGACGGGCGTCCGGTGTTTGAATCTAGCATGCGGGTACCGACGCCGCTCATCTTCACTCGGGGCTCCGGCTCAGCAGACTTGCGCTGACGCCCGGTCCGTGCGAAAGGATAAGGGTAGGAGACCGACATGACCACCGCCTTGAACCTCTTTCTCAGCTTCCTGAAAATCGGCGCCCTCTCTTTCGGCGGCGCGCATTCCTTCTACCCGCTGGTCGAGCGCGAGGTGGTGACCGGAAACGCCTGGCTCACCAAGGGGGAGTTCGAGGTTGTCGTGGGCATGAGCCAGGCCTTTCCTGGCGCGATTTCCATCAAATTCGCCACTTACGTGGGTTTCAAGCAGATGGGCCTCATCGGCGTGCTCATCGCCAATTTTGCGAACGCGCTCCCCCCCGTCCTCCTGATGGGCGCTCTGACCGCGGTCTTCCTCAAGTACGGCCAGAACTCGAGGGTGAAGAGCGGGCTGGAGATCGTCGGTTTCGCCGCGCTCGGCCTCATGGCCGCGCTGGTGGCCCAGTTCCTGCTGAACAGCACGCTCACGATTGCTGGAGTCGTGATCATGGTGGTCGCCGCCGCCGCGGTGCTCCTGCTGAAGGTCCACCCCGGCGCCGTGATCCTCGGAGCGCTGGTCATCGGAGCGATCAGGGCCATGTGGCCCGTCGCCTGAAGGATGATAAGGGCCCGGGCACACGTCTCCGGAGTGCCGGAGCCTCACGATCCCGGGTGCTGATGAGTCCCTGCGCCAGACCAGGCAACCGCCAGAATCGCGAGGAGCCATGCCCCTCACGTCAGCGCAGACATCGGTCGGCAGGGGTCCCTCCAAAGCCCCCCCGGGAGCCACCAATCTACTCACCGTCGGACAAGGCGCGTGGCTGCTCATCGGTTCTCGGCCCGGCTTTGCGCCGACCTGCATCGACCAGCATCGAAACGCGCAGGATTCCAGCCATCACCGTGGCGATCACCACCAACCCCAACAGTCGAGGACAGCCGGCAACGAAGATCACAAACACGCCGAGGAAGCCAACCAGGACCGCGAGACAGCCGATCGCGCATCCGCTTGCTCCGGACCAGAAAACATGTTCTCTCTCCATCGCGCCTCCTGACCTCGTCTGCCCTTTCACACCAGCGCAGCCCTGCCGCAATGGAGGATCGATCTCTGTTTCGAACGGACCGGCAGTCTGGAATCGTCACGTGGATTCTGCGAGCGCTGCGAGAATACCAAACGTCGATACTGCAAAGTGCATCTCGCCCCTCCAAGAGGTGACACCACCTGAGCCAGCAATGGTTGATCGGCTGGTATCGGCTCCAATCAGGCAGCGGCTCCAGTGGTCCACCCGCCGCATCGTACGGTGAAGGGTGAGTTGCCTCGTCGCCGACCCCGAACGGATGGGCCGTCGTCTGCACGCAGGCTGTTTCCCGGATGTCTGCATACAAGACGGACTGTAGACACTCGCAACTGTCCAGAAGCAGTCATCAATCGAGACTACTCGAACTGCAAAGAAGCCCCGCTTGTGCAACTCGCGCATCCCTTCTTGTGTTTCGCAGTAGTCCAACGCCTTCCTTCTACCTGCGGCAGCAATCTCAGCCACCTGCTCCTCCGTTGCCCCAGCCCGAGCAGCGCGTTTGCCCAGCTTCTCTCCATAGGATGGAGAGCATTGTCGTGGTCAGCAGTGGAGCCCTCGTGACCCAATGGCATTCACTTGCGATTCATCACATCCCCCCATTCCTGTCCGTTGGTCCCCAGGCAGGTCGCGGTCGGTACGAGCGCTGCGGGAAGCACCTTCCGTGTCCTGGAGAAATGAGGGTCCGTGCAATCCTCTCAAGGAGAAACGCCCTGATCGGACCGAGTGCGTCCTCCTTCTCCCGAGGACCTGGCGAGTGAGGTAATCGGCTACGGCTTCGCCGAGAATGCCGATCTTCTGGTAGATGTGATGAAAGGAAACGCCCACCTCATTGCTGGTCCCGCCCCCTGATCCTGCTATTTTGCTGAAGGAATTCGCAGATCACGACGGTATGCTCACCGTTGATGAATCTTTCATTGGTCTTATCGAAAACCGCACCCAGGAAACTCTTGAAAATGAAATTGCTGAATTCCCGCGCCTCCCGATTTTCAGGAGTACGGCCAGAATCCCCGACATCTGCGCCATCCGGATCGGTTCCATGCCCACCGCCAAACCCGACTTTGCGGCAAGGATCCGCCGAGGGCTTCCTGTCTGGAGTATTTGTCGTTTCGCAGAAGAACTCTTGCGCCTTCCCCCGCAGTACCGTCAGCAGTTTGTCGATGCCCGCAGTATGCTCAGAGCTGATCGCGACGGTTTCTTCAAATGACTCCAAACGGTCCAGGGAATGATCGTCAACCAGTCTGACGCCAGTCGTGTTTTCCGCCGTCTGCCCGGTCATGCCGCATCCGGTCCGAAAGCAGCTGGAAAGCAGTTTGCTAAGCACAATATCTGTATAGAGCACCGTCGCGGCAAGACATTGCCGGAATCCTGCCATCCCATCCGCATGGACAGCCGTACGGCGGCAGAAAACTGGAGAGTGATTGAAGCGTCGCTCGACGTTATTCGTCTCGAGAGGGCATAATGGCTGCCCCACATTCACCAGATGCGCCCGCTTCCATACTCTCTTTTGCCAAAGATCTGCCGAACCTGTGTTCTCTGGCAGGGCTTCTGTGCGGGATTGTCGCAATCTACTATGCGCTCCTGGGCATTTTCCCAGCCGCGATGATTGGCCTGATCTGGGCGGTATTCTTTGACTGGAGTGATGGCACTATCGCCCGACGCATGAAAGGCCGGAACGATAAAGAGCGGGAGTTCGGGGGACAGCTCGATTCCCTGATCGACATTGTCTGCTTCAGCATTTGCCCGGCCATCGTCCTGTTGAGCTACGGACATTTCAGTCCATGGTTTCTGCCCGGGGCCTTTGTCATCGTGGCGACCGGGGTGTTCCGACTCAGCTACTTCAATGTCTTCGGTCTGGTGGACGAATCGACTTACATGGGACTGGCCCTGGACAATAACATCATCATCCTGGTCCTGGCTTTTCTGTTTAATGGTTTAATCAGCCATACTGCTTTTTCTGTTTTCATCTATATCCTGCTCATGCTGCTCGCCGCTTTGAATGTGGCCCCGATCAGGACCCCCAAGCTTGCTGGCCGATGGTATTACGCCCTCCTCGCCTATGCGCTGATCTTGTCCGCGATATTTGGATGGCGGTGGTATAGGTTTTGATTATTGAAAGGGCAAGCACCCGGCGGCGGAAGGAAAGCGCTCTTCCGGCTCGGCCGTAGGCAACATTCCACGCCCACGCGGGCAACACCCGGGATCGATTGGCCACGGGCGACGAGATCTCGAGCACCTGCCCACCACGGAGGAGGAGGTCGCTCTGCCCTCGGACGAGCAGTTCTGCCGGCGCTGCGTACTCCGGTTTGATCCGCTCCTGCCACCAAAGAGGGGGTGCCGAAAGAGGTGCCCCCAGGAGTAACAGCGAAGCCGCAACCACCGCCGTCCCCGGGATCGGCCTGGCCGACGGCGTCGATGTCGTCGATCCACCCTCGAGGAAGCGTTCCACCCTCGAGGAAGCCCGGGCCGGGGCAGCCGCGCAGCGACCGACGACCTCTCCAACGGTCACGACCTCCTCCCGCCTCACCAGCGATGGAGAGCGGTTCCTCACCAGCCATTCCTTGATGACGCGGTCGAACTCGTTCCCGCTCACCTCCGTCCCGTACGGACCGAGATAGAGATCTTCCCCGGAGAGCGTGACGACGGCTTTGCCAGAAGGCTTGTGGAGGCGGTAGGACGGAATCTTCGGACGCCCGGGCATGGTTCTTTTCCCTTCCTGCGGATTGTCCCGGGATCCTATCGCCCACCACCGACAGAAGCCGATTCAGCCCCGAAATCGGGTCGAAAACGGTAGGCAAGTCCTTGTCAGTCCGCAACTTAGGTACCAAATCCGGTATGTACCGGGTCTTTTGGACCTGCGGACCGCAAGCCGCCGAGAAGGCGGGAGCCCTAACTCAGGGCCAGGAAGGAGTTACCGGTGGTAGCGGCGACTGGACTTGAACCAGTGACCTAGGGCTTATGAATCCCCCGCTCTACCAACTGAGCTACGCCGCCACCGTTCCGGGCAGCCCCCTGAAGTACGGTTTGCTCTGAGCCTCCGTACGGGGCAGGGCACCATGGTAGGAACCGTCAGGACACGGTCAAGTTCCGTTGGACGTGCGGGTTCCGGAATCTCGCCAGCCCGAATTTCTCACCAGTGCGCACGCCGCGTTTCAGTAACGATCGAAACCACAACAGGATGTGTCGCGCTACGAGGCAGTGGCCCGCGTCGCCTTCGGCGCTCTGACGGGTTGCATCCATGACAGGGGTATCCGGGGAGGCAGGCGTGGATGTTGCGATTGGCCGACCGACGCCGCGATGCGCCGCGACCGCCCCTCAGATCGTCGCAATGGCGAGAAATGCCGGCTACTTCGCGAGCTTATGCGCGAGAACGGCCAGAGCCTTCCGGCGCTCCGACTCCGGGGCCCGCGGATCAAAGGGAACGCTGATGCCCGTGATCTCCTTCAGAATGCCCATGGCGGCCGGGACCTCGGACGGCTTCTTCCGGGTAATCCAGGCGATCAGGGCCGGGTGGGCAGCCTTGCCGATCTTCTTCAGCGTGGAGACCGCCACACTTCGCTTCGCCGCGTCGGGCCCATCGAGGACCGGGGTCAACTCCTCGGGTTTCAGGGGCCGCCGCGGCGGCGCCACCTTCGCGACGCCCTCCGCCTTCGCCAGGATCTCCTGCACCCGCTTGCCGTGCGCGGTGTCCGTCGTGTGGGGCTTCAGGACCTTCACGGCGTCTGCGCTCCTGCCGAGGTCGATCAGGGCGAGTCCGGTCTCGATGGCGATCCGGGCGGGAGTGCCGGCCGGAAGTTTATCGGACCGCGCCATCTTCGCGAGAGCCGCCGCGACCTGGCCGGGCGCCCCGGTCTTTCGAAGAAGCTGAGCATGGAGGAGCGCCCGCTCGACGCCCTCGGGATCGAAGGGGAAGGTCTCCGGTACCGACTCGGTCAGCACCTTCAGGCCTTCGGCATCCCTGCCGGTGGCCCCGAGCGACCGGGCCAGCAAAAAGGCCGTCGCCTCCTTTGCACCCGGCGGCGCTCCCTCCCACTTCAGATCCTTGTGCTCGAGCACCAGCCGCGCCGCCTCCGCACAGCGGGCTTCGAAGCCCTCCTTGCAGAGCGCTTCCACCAGGTCCACCGCCCCCGCCGCATCACCTCCGCCGAGCAGATTCTGCGAGAGATAGCTGCGGACCGTTTCCTGCCAGAAGGAGTCTTCGGCCAGGTGGGTCTTCAGGTAGGGAACCGCCGCGGCCCCTCTCAGGTTGAGGAGCGAACGCGCGGCGGACTGCCGGACCCGGGGCTCCTTCTCCACCTCGGTCAGGCGGGCCCGGAGCATCTCCACGACCTTGCCGTCCACTTCCGGAGCGCGACCGAGTTGGGTGGCAGCGATGTCCCTTACACTCAGGTCTTCGTCAGCCAGCCCGAAGAGCGCGAGGGCATCGATCGCCTGCCGGTTCCCGCCGAGCACGCCAATCGCACCGATCGCGGTCGCGGTCTCCTGCCGGATCCGGGCACTCCGGGCCTTGTCCTTCAGGATCTCGATCAGGGTAGGCACAAACGTCATCGGCTTGCTGTCCGGCCGGTTCTGGTACTTCTTGAGGATCTGGATCAGGCGGAAGACCACATCCTCTTCCGCCACCTCACTCATCAGCTTCTCGTGGACCCAGGCGGCGTTCCCGTTCTCGCTCTGGCCCACCGCGTCGAGAATGGCGAGCCGAATGACCTTATCCTTCCCGTCCAGGCTGTCGTAGCGCGCGGTCAGCACTTCGAGCGCCGCATGATCCCGCAGTTCCCCGGCGACCTGCACCGCGGCAAGACGCACCTCGGCACTCCGGCTGTCGAGCCGTGCCAGACACAGTTCACGGATGCGATCCGTTCCGCCCTCCTTCAGTTCCGCAATCAGAGATCGAGCCGCACGCAACAAGGCGAGCTCGACCTCCGGCACATCTTCCACCGCGAGCGCTTTAAGCACGCCGGCGGCGGCGGCCTTCCGGCCGGCGGCGGCTCCCCCGGCGAACTCGCCGAAGGGATAGACGCCGATCCGGTTCGCACCCATCCGACGCAATTCCGGGAACTCCCGGCACCCCAGGTACTGCGCAACGATCGCGGTGAGAGACGCATCCGGCAGCAAGCTCCTCGCGAGGTTGATCAGGAGTTGCTTGTGGGTGCCGTTACCGTTCCCGGTCCCCGCTGCCCGCAACCCCTCGCGGAGGATCGTCTCCATATCTCTCGCCGAGTTTTTCGTCCAGAACTCCCGCGCCTCGGACGCAGAGTGAAAATGGAGCGGAAGGACCTCGTCGAGCGCCCGGCGCGCCGCCTCGGCAAACGGCGCCGGGCCTCCCTCCCAGAGAGAGATCAGGGGGCTCACGGCCTCCTTCGCCGCGCTGGCCCCGAGTAAACCGATGGCCACCAGGCGCAGCGTTTCAGGCCGGCCACGACCCGTCGCCCGAGCCGCCAGGCCTTTCACCAGACCGGGCGAACGCGCCCACGCCACCTTCTTCCGGACCTGCTCGATAAACGTGTCGTCCGCCGCGGCGGTGGCATCCAGCGCGTCGTCGAGCAGGGTCAGGCCGGTGTCGTGATAGAGCACACCGGTGATGACGATGAGTTTCAGATCGGCCGGGGCCTCTTCGGAAACGAGCACCGCGCGCAGGCCGTCCCTCGCTCCCGGTCGTCCCTCCCGCAACAAGCGGTTCACCATCTGCAAACGGTATTCGGCGGGGCGAGTGCCGTCCTGGAGTTGCTGCAACTGCTTCTGCACATCAGGATCGGGTGGGGTCGCTTCCTGAGCAAACGTTGCTTCCTGAACGAAACAGGGGATGAGAATGAGGAATCCTAGCAGCAGAGGGAGAGCATTTCGTCGAATCATCACAGTCTCGAACACACCGGGAGGGCAGGGAAAAACCCCGACCGCCAGGATTGTAGCATGGCACGCAAATAGAGTTTTCATGCCCGGTAGAGGATGCGATCAACGACGTGCGGCAGGTCGACCGCCCCCGTGTCGATCGTGATCTCCGCGAGCCTCTGAAACACCGGTTCGCGGCGGGAGAGGATCTCCACCAGTTCCTCTTCGGGGGGGCGCCCGGTCAGAGAAGGGCGTCCCGAACTGCGCACCCGCCGAGCGAGAGTCGCCGGCGGAGCGAAGAGGTAGATGACCGTCGGACGGCGCCGAAGCACCGCGGCCACGGAATCGGGATCCTCGAAAGTCCCGCCTCCCGCCGCGAGCACGCCGGGCCCCGCCGAGATCTCCCGGGCGAAAGCGGCACGCTCCAGTTCCCGGAAACGCGCCTCGCCGGCCGTGGCAAAGATCTCCTCCACCGACATTCCAGCTTCGCCCTCGATCACCTGGTCGAGATCGACGAATGCGAGAGAGAGGCCCGCCGCCAACATCCGCCCCACCGTGCTCTTCCCCGCCCCGCGCATCCCGATCAGCAGAATGCTCCGCCGATCCTCGGAGAGCGCCCGGTTGCCCTCATCGCGCAGCCGGTCCGATAACCGCCCGGTGCCGAGCCAGAGCGCGAGTTGCCGGTCGGCCTGCCGGGCCAGCATCTCGATGCCGGGCACGGTCCGCGCGCCGACCTCGAACGCCCCGGCGAGCAACTTCGTCTCGCCGGGGTTGTAGACCATGTCGAAGACGGTCATGGAGGGGCGCAGAAAACCGGGTGGAACCGGGACGGCCTCCGCCGCCGGCCATTGGCCCACCGGAGTCGCGTTGACGACCAGATCGATCTCGTCGGGATCCACCTGACCGAACGTGCTCGTTCCGCAACCGGCCTCCCGGGCCAGCGTTGCGCCACGTTCAGCGTCCCGGTTGATGATCGACAGCCGGACTCCGGCGTCAACGAGACCGAACGCCGCCGCCCGCGCCGCGCCGCCCGCCCCGATCAGGATGGCGCGCTTGCCGTTCAATTGCGGCAGTTCCTCGCGGATGGCCCGAAGCGCCCCCTCCACGTCGGTGTTGTGGCCGACCCGCGTGTCATCGAAAATGCTGACGGTGTTCACCGCCCCCACCCGCTCCGCAAGTTCGTCGCGGGCATCAACCAGGCCGGCGACCACCTGCTTGTGCGGCAGGGTGACCGCGACTCCCCGGCAATCAAGGTCGGCGAGCGCCTCGAGCACCGGACGCGGATCTTCGAGCGCGAAGGGCACGTAGAGCGCGTCGATCCCCTCCGCCCGAAACGTCCGGTTCATCATCCGGGGACTGATGCTGTGGTCGAGGTTCCCTCCGAGGAGGAGCAGGACGGCGGCGGAACTGAGGTCCCGGTCGAGGCCGAAGTCACGGATCAGGGTTCTCAGACTCGGCTGCCCGGACGCGGCGGCGGCCCCGGGACGGGCGGCGCCGTAGACGATTTCGGAGCCGAACCGCGCCGCGAGAATCCGTCCTGCCGCGCCGGCGGCCCCCATGGGATGCGCGGCCAGCGGGATGGTGGCGTCGTGCCGCCGGAGCAGCGCCAGCACGGCGAGCACATCCTCCGGACCGTTTGCGGTGGTCGCCAGCTTCGCCACGTCCGGACGGTGGGCGAGCAGGCGCTCGACCAGGCCGTCGAGGTCGTCGGGCGTCGAGTGAAAGTCGTGGTGCGACACGATGAGCCGGGAGGTCCCGGGAGATCCGAGACGTTCCACCGCGGACAGCTCGATGTCGATCCAGGCGGCGCCGGCGGCGATGCCGCGACGGAGCAGGTCGAGCCGGGATCCCTCGCCGCCCGAAAAGTGCCCGCCTTCGCCTGCGGGGCGGCAGGTGAGAATGAGTTGTCGCCCCACCGCGGCGACGATGCGCTCCGGGTCGGCGTCGGCGAGCGAGTCGAGCCGGACTTCCACGAGATCGGCCCGCAGCGCCGCGAGTCGGGCGACTTCGATGGCCTGATCGGTGGATTTTTCGAAGACGGTGGCCGCGAGCAAGGCGCTATCCCCCATACTGCCACGGTGTGTCCGAGAGCAGGAGCGGCTCGCCCTCGCGGTGCACGGCGCAGTCCACCACGAGGGCCACGACAATCGAGTGATCCCCCGCCTGAACCACCCGAAGCACCTCGCACTCCGCGTGCGCCAGGACGTCGGTCAGTACCGGACATCCGGTTGCCGGACCGGGGGCACTCTCGAGCCCCTCGAACTTGTCTCCGGATTCCTGACTCGGTTTGAAGAACCGGAGCGCCGCCTCTTCCTGGTCCTTGCCGAGAAAGTGCAGACAGAGGACGCCGCTCCCCTCCATCATCCGATGCGATCGGGATCCCGCCCGCACGCCGAGGGCAAGCAGAGGCGGCTTGAAGGAGACCTGCGTCAGCCAGGCGGACGTGTAGCCGTGGACTTCGTCACCGTGTCTCAGGGTCACCACCTGCAGCCCGTGGGGGATCATGCGCAGCACTTGTCGCTTCGTTCTGGAGTCCATCACGAAACGAATTGTATCCGCTACACGGTACGGACGGCCAGTGCCCGACCGATGCCGCCGGCCGTCACCGCTTTTGCGAGTTCGGTGGCACGGGTCACGTCTTTCGCCGGAATGAAGAACGTGCTGCCGCTCCCGGAGAGCAGAGCGTGCTCGCCCTGCTCGAGCAACCGGCCGAGGTCCGCGCGGAACTCCCCGACCTTCGGCTCGGTCCGGACCGCCGCTGCCTGAAGCCGGTTGAAGAGCGCGGTGCCGGGGTCGCCGCCGGTCAGCAGCGCATGAAAGAGCATCTCCGGCGTCTTCCGATCCTCCTCCAGGGGGATCTCAACCGCACCGTAGACCTCCGCGGTGGAAAGGCCGAACGGGGGAAAGGCCAGCGTCATCCAGAACGGATCCCGGGGCTCCATCGCCCGGATCTGCTCGCCGCGGCCGGTGGCGTGCGCCGTCCCGCCCTCGAGAAAGAACGGCACGTCGCTGCCGAGGTCTTCGGCGATACGCGAGAGCTTCGCGGCCGGCATCTCCGGATGCAGAAGGTCGCGCAGGGCCATCAGGGTCGCGGCGGCGTCGCTACTACCCCCACCGAGCCCGGCCATCAGGGGAATGCGCTTCACCAGCCGGATCCGCAAGCCCCGGGCGCCCCCGAAGCGATCGAGGTAGAGTTGCGCCGCCCGGATGACGAGGTTGCCCCTGCCTTCCGGGAGATCCGCACCGCTGACGGTGATGCCGATGCCCGCCGCGGCCGGAGCAATCGTCAGGGAATCACAGAGGCGAATTTCCTGGAAGACGGTCTCGATCTCGTGGAAACCGTCGTCGCGACGCCCCTTGATTTCGAGGAAGAGATTGACCTTCGCCGGGCATTCCGCGCGAACGGAGGTCGCGAGGCTCAAGGCATCAGGGCGATGCGATTGCTCGCGTCGAGGATCGCCACCTTCGGCCGATGCGCTTCGGCCTCCGCATCGTCCATCAGCCCGTAGGCCATGATGATCAGCTGGTCGCCGGGCCGGGCCAGGCGGGCCGCCGCGCCGTTGACGCAAATGATCCCGCTGCCCCGCTCGCCCTCGAAGAGGTAGGTCACAAAGCGCTCGCCGTTCGTGATGTTCGCGACGTGAATCTGCTCACTCGGCACAAGGCCGACGGAATCGAGCAGGTCGCGGTCCACCGTCAGGCTGCCCTCGTATTCGAGAACCGCTTCGGTGACCGTGGCGCGATGCAACTTGGCCCTGAGCAGAGTCCGCAACATGTCAATTTCAGTCTAACCCTGAACGAGTGTCTGCAACCAGATTTCAACGCGCATCCGCGACGGGAGGATGAACGCCGGGAAAACCGCGGCGGGGACGGATCCTCGCCCTCCGAGATTACTGCCCCTTCGCCCAGGCTTCCCAGCGGCGGGCAGCCTCCCCGCGCTCGGCGGCCGGGGAGCGGGGATCGAAACCGAACTCCTTGCCCGACAGGGTCTTCAGTTCATTCACCGCCACCCCCCGGACGTACGCGTCGTCGTCCGAGAGGAGCCGAGCCAGATCCGCGGCGGATTCCCGATCCAGGATGCCCCTCAGGGCCTGGGCCGCCGCACCGCGCACCAGCGGCGACTCGTCGGTGATGGCGAGCCGGACCGCCTCGGCAGCGTCCGTGAGCCGCTTCTGAGCGATGTAACGCAGGCTCAAGGTGCGGATGTCCGCTTCGGGGTCGCGGGTCATTCGGATCAGCACCTTGACCGCATCCACGTAGGAAAGCCGGGGCGCGACCCGGACCACCATCTGGCGGATCTCCTGGTCATCCGAGCGGATCAGGGGCTCGAGTTCCTCCGCCGTGGAGGCGGTGCTCGCCAAGCCTCTCATCACGCTCTTGACGGCCTGCCGGTAGCCCCTCTCCTCGAGTGCCGGAGGGTGCTTCTTCCCCAGTTCCTCGAGCACAAGGCAGGCATCCATGAAACGCCCCCGGGAGATGTAGACCCCCGCCAGATCCTGATAGACCGACAGGTAGTCGGGGCGATCGACCAGGATATCCTTCAAGCCGGCAATGGCGGCCTCCGCCGAATCCGGCGTGATCAGACTGAGCGCCATCAGACGGCGATAGAGGATGGAGCCGAGGAAACCGTGCACGAGTTCCGCGGCTCGTTTGACCGCGCGCCGGGCACCTTCCTGCTCACCGTTCACGAGGAGGGTCTGGGCGTACAGAAGGTGCCAGATCGGATTGTTCGGGCTCTCCGTCAACTCGACCCTGAGAATCTCCCCCGCGATCGTGCCGCGTCCGGTCAACAAGGCCGCCCGGGAGCGGACGAAGCTGCTGATGGGGTGCTTCACGCCCTTCGGCAGCGCCTCGAATGCGTCGGACAACTCCGCCTTGCGCAGGTGCCCGATCGCCCTGGCCAGCGCAACGCCCAGGCCCTCGTCGGTGGGAGTGAAGCCGTCCGGGTTGATGCAGTAGAAGAGACTGCCCCTGACGCGCGCCTCATCGATCAACACCGCCGCGGTGGGGTCCGGACCGTCCATCAGGTAGGCGCCCAGTCCGGCGTCGTATCCCACGATCAGACCAAGTTCCAGTTTGGCCCCCTCCTCCGAGAGAACCGCGCGGTCGACCAGCACCGGCATCCCGGCCTTCAGCGTCTCCTCGATGTCGAAGCCACCGTGGACCGAAGGAAGGATCCCGCGATCCGCCAACAGGGCCAGGAGCTCGGAGCGATCCTTCGCCGCGATCCCCGGACCGAGAATCGCCGCGGCAAGAGCGCCGTAGCGTTCCTGTTGGGGCGCGATGCGGCAGTTCGGACGACCCTCCAGCAGGACCAGTCCCCCCTCGGAGGGTTCGCCAAGCCGCGAGACCAGGCGGCCGATGGCGCTCTTGCCGGAGATACCGCCGACCGTCGCCCGGTACCCCTCCACATCGCCGGCCATCAGCTTCCGCACCGCGAGCCGAAGCAGCAGCTCGGACCGGCCGGATCCGCTGCTCACCGGACGCGCGCCTTCCTCGAGAACCCTGATCGCTCCCGCGAGGTCCCCGGCGCGCAGCAGGATCTCGGAGAGGATCACAAACGGGCGGGCGTCGGTCGGCTTCGCCTGCATTGCGGTGCGCAGGCACTTCTCGGCCTGTTCGCGACCCTGCTCATCCGCAAGCCGGCGAATGGCCAGGCCACAGAGCTGGCGGGACAGCGCATCCTCCCACTTCACCGGTGTGAAGCCCCGCCCCATCCGGAAGAGCCCCAGGAGGCCGTCCTTCGGGGCGGTGGCAATCGCGGCTTCGAGATGCTCGTACCCCCCTTCACGGTCTCCCTCGGCGAAGAGGATCGAGGACAGGTTGCGGTGGGCGTTGGCCGAACCGGGGTCCAGTTCGAGTGCGCGCAGGTAGGCTTTCCGGGCCGCCACGAGATCCTTCCGCAGGGCGTTCAGGTCGCCGCCGAGTTCGAAAACGGAGGGGTCATCCGGGCTGGCCTCGGCAAGTTCGGTGAACGCATCCAAAGCGATCTCGACCTCCCCGGCCAGGGTGAGCAGCATGAGCCTGGTCTTCTGCGAGGGGGGGTCGTTCGGGCAGCCGGAGAAGGCCTGGTCCGCCTCGGCGAGCGCGTCGGCCGGCTTGCTTCCGCTCGCCAGGAGGACCATGGCGTAGGGACCGTAGGCTCGAAGGTCGGCAGCGCCGCGCAGGACCTCTTCAGCGCGCTTCAGGTTCCCGGCTTTCGCGAGAAGCCGGCCCGCGGCCAGGTCCCGGATGCCCTCCGGGAGGCCGGCAGCCACCGCTTCCCCGATGGAGCGCCTCGCCTGCTCCGGCCGCCCGGCGTCCAGAGAGATGAAAGCCCGGATCAGCGCCGGCTCGCCGCTCGGGGCCGGGTCGAGGGAGGCGGCCGCCTCTTGCGCCCGCTCCGGCTTCCGCGCGTCGAGGAGCACCCAGGCCCTCTTCAGCACCTCCGAGGGGGCCGCGGCAACCGCCGGCGCCGCCAGCAACAGCCCCGGAATGGACGCATCGGGAAGCCCCTCGGCAAGATCGGGCAGCTTCTCGCTCCAGACCTTGGACGGTTGCCCCCCGGTCTCCGCAAGCAGCGCGATCAGGGCATCCACATCGCCGGCCGGCAGAGCCTCGATCTCCGCCGCCACGTCACGAGTGGACTCCGGCCGCGCCCCATCCTTCGGCGCCACCTCGGGATTCGCCTTGCCGCTCTTTCCTTTGCCACCACCGGCCGGCTCCTTCGCCTCGCAGGCGACGAGAAGGATGACGAAGAGAATCAGGGTTGCGGATCGCATCAGTCTTCGCACTGCGTCACTCCCAGGAGGGTGTTGTCGATCAGGCGGGTCTTGCCGAGTCGCCCGGCGAGGAGCACCGCAGCCCCCTCTTCCGCGACGGTCGTCATCGGCGCGAGGGTGTCGGGGTGAACGATCACCAGGTATTCCGGCTCGAAGTCGGGGGCCTTGGAGAGGACCTCTCCCATCGCGTCGATCAACATGGCACAGGAGCGTTCCCCGGCCTCGAAGCGTTCCTCGGCGATGGTCAGCGCGCGGTACAGAACCGGAGCCTGGTCCCGCTCCCCGGCGTCGAGGTAGAGGTTGCGGGAAGAGAGAGCCAGCCCATCGGCCTCCCGGACGGTGGGCAGGACGGCGATCCGGACCCCCTGGTCGAGGTCATCGACCATTTTCCGGATGAGCACCGTCTGCTGGTAGTCCTTCTGCCCGAAGAACGCCACCCGCGGCCGAGTCAGGTTGAACAGCTTCGTGAGGATGGTGGTGACCCCGCGAAAGTGGGTCGGCCGGGCGGCACCGCAGTGGAGGGAGTCAAGCCCCATGACGGTGACGAAGGTACAGTGGTCCTCCGCGTACATCTCCCCGGCGGGGGGCGCGAAGACGACATCCACTCCCACCTCGGTGGCCATCCGCAGGTCCTTCTCCTGCTGCATCGGATAACGCTCCAGATCCTCCCCGGGACCGAACTGCGTGGGGTTCACGAAGAGCGAGACCAGCACCTTGTCGCAGGTCTTCCGAGCCGCCCGTATCAGGGACAGGTGCCCCTCGTGGAGGCAGCCCATCGTGGGGATCAGGCCGACCGTGAAACGGTTGCGGACGGTCATGTCCACGTACTCGCGAAGTTCAGGGACGGTCTCGATCAGCCGGGCGTTGCGCTTCCCGCTGCGGCGGCGCATCAATTCGAGGAGGAGCTCGTGGATGGTCCGGCCGGAAACCGGGTCTTCCAGTTCCGGGGCGAGGTCCGCGAGCGGTTCGAGGACGAACGCGCGGTCACGAAAACGCGGGTGCGGCACCACCAGACGTTCCGTGTCGATGGTCGCATCACCATAGAGGATGAGGTCGAGGTCCGCCTCCCGCGGGCCCCAGCGGACACCGGTGGGCCGCCGGCCGGCGATGCGCTCCGCGTCCTGCATGACCGTGAGGAGTTCCTCCGCCGAAAGCTCCGTCCGAAGCTCCGCCGCGGCGTTCAGGTAGGGCGGCTGGGACGGCCCGCCAACCGGCACGGTTTCCCGGAAGCTGCTGACGGTGACGATCTCGATTCCCCCCGCCTGAGCGAGATGATCCAGAGCGCACTTCAGATTGCGCTCCCGATCCCCGAGATTGGATCCGAGTCCGATGTACGCGGTGACCATCCTGTGCTCCAGAGGTCAGTCGAAGAGTTCGAGGTCCGCGCTTTTCGCGCGCCCCGAAACGACGCGGGCGATGAAGCTCAGGGGACCGGTCAGGGCGTAGAAGATCGCCAGGCCGGCAAGGACGACCTCGATGCTTCGCATCACGATCGCCACCACCACGATCCCCACGGTGAGCACGAGGTACTTCATCGGCTTGCTCCCCCGCAAGTACCGGTTCATCACGTGCGGATAGGGCACGCGGCTGATCATCAGGATGCCGAGGAGCGGCACCACGTAGGGCAGAGTGGCGATGATGAGCCGCGCCGGTTCCCAATCGAGAAACCGTGAGTAGAGCACCGCCATCCCCGCGACCACTCCGGCGGCACCCGGGGTGGGCAGGCCGAGGAACGTCTGGTGCCCGCTCTCCTGCTGGTCCTCCTCGACGCCGTACCGCGCCAGCCGCAGGGCCGCGCAGATCACGTAGAACACGCAAAAGGCCAGCGTCAGGCGGTGGTTGTTGATGTCGAGCATCTGCTCGGCGAGCGCCTTGGTCATGAAGGCCGGGGCCACGCCGAAGGTTACGATGTCGGCCAGGGAGTCGAGGTTGCCTCCGAACTCCGAGACCTGTCCGGTGATCCGGGCCACGCGGCCGTCCAGAGCGTCGAAGATCATGGCGAGCATGACCAGGAAGCCGGCGCGGGCGACCAGTTGCGCGGCGCCGCCAGGGTCGGAACCGGCGGCGAGCATGGCGTCGGCGGTGTAGGAGATCGCGAGGAAGCCGCAGAAGAGATTCGCCAGGGTGACCAGGCTCGGCAGCATGGGGATGAGCCGCACCCGGCGTCGCGGACGCACCACCGGTACGTCGATCTCCTCGCTCATGTCCGTTTCGACCCGATCCTGGCTGATCATCCCTTCACCCCCGGCGCGATCCGCCCGAGCACCGTCTCGCCGCCCTTCACGATATCCCCGACCTTCACGTCGATGGTGAAGGGCACATCGGCCGGGATCGAGAGCTGAGTGCGAGAGCCGAACTTCAGCATGCCGAAGCGCTGGCCCCGATCAAGCCGGTCGCCCTCCCTGACGGCGGTGACGATCCGCCGCGCCACGGCCCCGACGATCTGCCGGACGAGATACCGGAACCCGGCGTCCGCGGTGATCCCCACGGACTTCGCCTGGTTCTTCGCGCCGGCGGAGATGTTCAGAGCGTTCAGGTAGGGTCCGTCCCGGTGCTTGATGTAGCCCACTTTCCCGGCAATCGGCGCGCGATTCACGTGCACGTTGTAGACCGCGAGGAAGATGTCGATCCGCTTCGCGGGGCCTTCGATGAACTCCTCGTCGTCGAGGTCGGTGATGGCCACGACCTTGCCGTCGGCGGGCGCCACCACGAGACCTTCCTCCATGGGGATCCTACGGGTCGGGTCCCGGAAGAAGGAAAGCACAAAGACGACGCCCAGGACCGGAATCGCGGCCAGCCACGGCCAGCCGGTCAGGACGGCGAGCGCGGCGAGCGACGCAAAGCACCCACCGAAGAGGAGGATCTCCTTCAGGCCGTACATGGTGAGAGGGATTCGCATCCCGCCGAGGCTAAACGGGGGGCGCAAAAGGCGATAGCGTTTTCCGCCGATCCACCGCGCGGCCCAGCCGCAATGAAGGGTCGATCTCCGTATCGACCGTGCTGGCCATCCGGGAACGTCACCCAGATTATGCGAACGCTGCGAAGAATTCGAACGTTGGTACGGCCGACGGGGACGGGGCAGCCCGAACTCCGAGGAAGGTCTGGTCGCACCCGGGCTCCGTGCTATCCTCCGGACCGGGGACGACCATTCGAGAAGGAGACGCTGATGTTCGATATCGAGCAGGTCCACGCGAGAGAGGTTCTGGATTCGCGCGGCAACCCCACCGTCGAGGTCGAGATCGCCCTTTCCGGGGGCGGGTACGGCCGGGCCCTGGTGCCCTCCGGTGCGTCCACCGGGACGCACGAAGCCCTTGAACTCCGGGACCAGGATGACCGGTATGGCGGCAAGGGTGTCATGCGCGCCGTGGAGAACGTGCGGAGCGTCATCGGGCCGCAGATCATCGGGATCGACGTCGCCGACCAGGCCGCGCTCGACCACTTTCTGCTCGAGACCGACGGCACCGAGAACAAGTCGGAGCTGGGTGCCAACGCCATCCTCGGCGTTTCCCTGGCCGCGGCGCACGCGGCCGCGGACGGGTTCGGCATGCCTCTCTACCGCTACCTCGGCGGGATCACGGCGAACCTTCTGCCCACTCCGATGATGAACGTGGTGAACGGAGGCGAGCACGCGGACAACAACCTGGACATCCAGGAGTTCATGATCGTCCCGCTCAACTTCGACAGCTTCGCCGAGGCCCTGCGCGCCGGCGCGGAGACCTTCCACGCGCTGAAGAGTGTGCTGCAGGCGAGAAAGCTCAGCACCGCGGTCGGCGACGAGGGCGGCTTCGCCCCGAACCTCGGCAGCAACGCCGAGGCGCTCGAGGTGATCTGCGGCGCGATCGAGCAGGCGGGTTACCAGCCGGGCGAGGACATCTTCCTCGCGCTCGACCCCGCCGCCAGCGAGTTCTACCGCGACGGCGCCTACCAGCTCGGTGCGGACGGAAAGGCGCTCTCCTCCGAAGAGATGATCGGCTTCTACGACGACCTGGTCACCCGCTACCCCATCATCTCGATCGAAGACGGCCTGGCCGAGGACGACTGGGCCGGCTGGACCACCATGAACAAGGCGATGGGCGATCGCGTACAGATTGTCGGCGACGACCTCCTCGTAACCAATCCGAAGCGGCTCCTCCGGGGGATCGGGGAGGAGGTGGGGAACTCCATCCTGATCAAGCTGAACCAGATCGGATCGCTCACCGAGACTCTGCAAACCATCGCCATGGCGCACCGCGCCGGCTGGTCGAACGTGATCTCGCACCGCTCCGGGGAAACCGAGGATGTGACCATCGCTGACCTCGCCGTGGCGACCTGCGCCGGGCAGATCAAGACCGGCAGTCTTTGCCGCAGTGAACGAATCGCCAAATACAACCGACTCCTTTACATAGAGGAGGAGCTCGGTGCGGCCGCGAGGTACGGTTCGCCGGCGCTCCGCATGAGGGCCGAGGCCCGCGGAGGTTAGACGTGACGACAGGCGAGGAGGCGAAGCGGTCGCGCTGGCTCATGGAGGGCGTCGCCGTTCTCCTCCTCGCCTTCTCCGTCGTGCTGCTGGTGACGAACGTCATCCCCACCAGAAAACGCCTGGCGCGCATGCGCGAGCAACAGCGCAGACTCATCGAGGAGAACGCCGATCTGGCGAAGACCATCGAGCGCCAGGACGCGCAATCGGAATCGCTCCGAAACGATCCCGCCGCCCAGGAACGCGCCTACCGCAACACCTTCCGTCATCGCGAGCCCGGCGAGAAGGTGATCTACTTCGAAGAGGAGTAGTTCTCACCGGCCGCGATAGACCGCGATCACGATCACCTTCCCCATGATTTCGAGTTCGGGGGGCCCCGCGCTTTCCAGGATTTTGTGATAGTGCCGGCGCTCCATGAACACCACGATGGGCTTGCCGGTCGGAACCCACTCGAGCAGGTTCTTGAAGTGGCCTTCCGGAATCAGGCGAAAGCTCTCCTCGGGATAGGAAAGGCCGTAGAAGAACTCGCCGGGGCGGAGGATGAACAAGTCGGTGCGGTGGAGTTTGTAGGCGACGGCCTGGACATAATTGCGGCCCGCCACGACCAGCGCGTCATCGGTCACCACCTGCTCGAGTTGCTCCAGTTCCCGATAAGGCGCGGCACGCTCCTCGTACGACCGGGGCAGGACGAACGCGGAGGCCGCCATCAGGAACAGCGGCCCCGCCGCAAAGGCGGCGAGCGCCCTCGATGCAACCGCCGTCCGCGCGGCGAGGATCGTCGCGGCGCCCCAGGTGAAGATGCCGGCCATGATCACGACGACCTTCCCCCGCTCCGCCGCGGAATAGGCGGTGTGTCCGAACGGGTCGAGCCATTCGTTTGCGGCGAAAGCCACGCCCCCGAGGATCAGGATGCTCCCGAGCACCCCGGCGCCCCACCGGAAAGCCTTCCCGGGCGGTTGCGTGCGGAGATACCGCAGCAGCCCGAGGGCGACGAGGATCGCGGCCGGCGCCAGACACGGCAGGATGTAGGTGCCGAGCTTCCCGGACGACTTGGAGAACATCAGGAACGGCACGACGCACCAGCAGCAGAGGTAGCGGACCAGGGAATCATGAAAGCCACGGCGGCGAAGTCCGGCCGCGGCGGCGGGGAAGATCGCGGTCCACGGCATCATCCCGCCGATGAAGAACGGCACCAGGTACCAGAACGGACGGATGTGGTCGGTCCTGCCGGAAGTGAACCGCTCCCAGTTCTCGATCAGGAAGAAGTGACGCCAGTAGTCGGGCTCGCTCGCATGAATGGCCAGCGCCCACGGCAACGCCATCAGCCCCGCGGTGAGGATGGGAATGAAAGGCAGGTACAGCAGCTCCTTCGCCCGGCGCTCGAGGATCATGAAAGGCCCGATGGCCACGGCGACGACGGCGAACGCCACGAATCCCTTGGTCAGAAAAGCCAGGCCGCAGAAGGCCCCCATCAGAGCCAGATAGAACACCCGCCGACGCACCCCGACCGCCACGTACGCCTTGAAGAACGTCACCATCGCGGCGGCGAGGAAGAGACCGAACTGGGAATCGAGGACATTATGGGTTCCCACTCCGAAGACCATCACCGTGGTGAGATAGACGACCGCGGCGAGAAGCTCCGCCCGGAATCCCTCCCGCCTCGTGCGGAGCAGCCACACGAGCAGCAGAGCGGTGAGGAGAGTGGAGAGCGCCACCGGCAGGCGGTGAGCGAAGGGATGGTCCCCGAGCACGACCATCGAGAGTCCGGTCACCCAGAACCCGAGAACGGGCTTCTCGAAGTATCGCAGGCCGGCCAGGTAGGGCGCGACCCAGTTCCCGGAATCGATCATCTCCCGGGGAATCTCGGCGTAGCGATACTCGTCCGGGCTGCTGAGGGCACGGAATCCAAGCGGGAACACATAGATCGCGAGAGCGATCAAGGCGATGGCCAGCACAACCTTCCGGGGGTTCAAGGGGGCCTCCTCGAGAGTGGTCCGCGTAGCCTACCCGCCCCCCCGCAGCTTCTTCCAGTACTTGCGCTCCCTCTCATCGCCGCGGCGGGGGAGCCGCACCAGGATCGGGGGGAAGGTTGGAGCGTCGGTGTCGTCGAAGACCGCAGGCGCCGGGTTCACTCGAATGGGAAGACAGCTTTGCGGTCCGGACCCGGCCACGTAGGATGTGTCGAACATCCCGGCCACCGTTGAGACACTCGGAGATCAAAGATGTCCCCAAAAGCCTGTGTTCCGGTCATCCTCGCGCTGGTGCTGATTGCCGGCTGCTCGACATCCTCGTTCCAGATCGTGCCGATGCCGGACACGACGGTTCCGAACACGAACCCCGAGATGACCCGCGTCTACGTCATCCGGGGCGGTGCCATCTTCTCTGAAAACCGCAAGCTCTTCGTTGCCGACGGCGACACCATCATCGGCGCCCTCGGCCGGGACAGCTACCTGTGCTGGGACCGCCCCACCACGATCACGCAGCTCAAGTACTATCTCGATGCGGGAACCCGGCCCACCGGTGAATCCGAGGGTAACCACCGCCTGGTCCCCGAACCGGGAAGGACCTACTACCTCGAGGTCTCGTTCCCTCGCGGCGCCAACCGGATGAAAACGACGATCCTGATGGATCAGTACGCGAAGCACCTCCTCAGCAGCATGAAACCCGCGCCGGTCGAGATCCCGACTGCCCCCAGCCACAACTAGCAGCTTGTCGGAGGATCAGCCGTCCTTGTCTCCCACACCGTCCTCCCCGACAGGCTGCTCAATCGCGTGCCACCCTCTGCCGGCGATGTTGGAGGCCGGTATCCCGCGGGCCCGTCAACAGACCATGAGCGACCAGACTTTCCGCCGGTGGGAGCCTGACCGGCAGCCCCTCTTTCCGCCGTCGACCAGGGACTTCGTTCCCGAAGGACACCTGGCTCACTTCGTGCGCGATCCGGTGCGGGACGATCTGGATCTGTCGGCCATCTTCGCTCGGCACTGCGAGCGTCGTGGCCAGCAGCCCTGCCACCCCGCTCTGATGACCAGCCTGCTGCTCTATGCCTGCAGCCGTGGCATCGACTCCTCCCGGCGGATCGAGCAAGCCTGCGGGGAGCGAGTGGACTTCATGGCGCCGATCGGCGGAAAGAGGAGCTTCTCGCTCGATTCAGAGGCGCTCACGGCCTCCAGGGCCTCTACAAGGCTCCCGGCGCCCTGACCTTCACCCCGCAACGCCCGGATCACCACCAGCCGCGGAGCGGCTGCACAACC
>JAJSAM010000039.1 GCA_024274785.1 Planctomycetota bacterium
AACAGCCCATCCTGATCACAGAATCACGGAAGACGTACCGCGGGGTGACGCAAAATGGGTAGATCCCGGCGCTCGACGAGTGAGTGCAACTACCGGGAAGGCGGACAGTTCAACAACTGGATCACTCACGAATAATCCGGGTTAAGCCCCAGCGCCCGGCAGAATTCGCGGTGGGTAAGGCCCTGCTCAACCTTCAGCCGGTCCCGCGCGGCGATCAGGAAGTCCCGGGCGCGACGCTGCTTGACCCCACCCGGAGCGATCACCTCCCGGGACACTGAAAGCAGCGCCTCGGCCCGGATCAGGCGCCGCTCCATCTTCGACCTCCGCCGCCGGCTCTTCCTCCCCCGGGTGGAGGCTACCGAGAGGAGCTTCTCCATCGGGGCGAGCAGGCGGTGCCATAGTTTCGAAACCCGCTCCGGGCGGATGCCGGCTTCGGCGCAGAGCTGGGACACCGGACGAGCCAGCCAGGAGGGATCGAAGCACTTCACCACCGCCGCACAGATCAGAGCGAGGAGGAGAGTTGGAGTATGGGGTGCAGCATGTGAGGATGGATGCGGCATCGGTGACGGGCCTCCGTGGTCTTGGTTTCGCAACCTCACGGTACCCCCGCCGATGCCGCTTCTCCATCCTGATCGCCCTACGCCTTCACCTCCCCGAGATCCACCCGGTGGCCGCAGAAGCAGAGCACCAGGCGCCCTCTCTCCACCAGCAACCGCATCATCTCGAAGGGGCCGTGAGGCAGGATCTCCTCGGTGACGAAGGGATCTTCGACCCGCTGATCACCGAGCGCCACCGCGCCCTGCCTCCCGCGACTGGCGGCCTGCACCCGCTCCATGACCTCCTCCCAGCGGCCGAAGAATCGGTCCGCCGGGGTCAGCCCGTCGATGCCCATGTGCGCCCGGCCGAAGTTGTAGTGCTCAAAGTACTCCCGCAGCGCATCCTCTGCTTCCTCCACGCCGCCGAAGTGCCGCACGTGCCACAGCTCCCGCTGCACGGCATCGGCCAGCGACTCGATCTTCCCTCGGCCCCGGGGCCGGTAAGCGGGAGAGACGTGATGGTCGATGAGTTCCGTCTCCATAAACTGGCCCAGGGAGGAGGGCTTGTTCCAGGCCAGGAAGGGACCGCCGCGGTCGGTGTAGATTGCCTCCGGCTTGCCGTGGCGACGGATGGCCTCGGTGAGCACCCGGACCACGTCTTCGCTGGACGGATTCTCAAACAGAGCATGGCCCACACAGAACCGACTGAAGTCGTCCTCCACCAGCAAAAGCGCCCGGCGGAGGGATCCGATCCGTAGCTCCACGAAGTCCATCTGCCAGAGCGCGTTGCGATGCGGAGCCTCGAAGCGCTGCACCTCCTCCTCGTCCTTGGGGCGCGACGCGGTGTGGACCAGCTCGTAGCCGTTTTGAGTCAGCACCCGGGCGATGGCCCGCACCGAGACCCTCCAGCCCTTGAAGCGTTTCAACTGGGTGCGGATCTGGGCCGGGCCCATGGAGGGATGGCGTTTCTTGTAGGTCAGGATTGCTGCTTCCTCGTGAGCCCCGAGCCCCTGTCCCGGATCCAGCGGCGCGCGCTGCGGCAGGGAGGGCTGGGGAGGTGCCGCTACCTCCGGCACCGGGTCCGGCAAGGGAGGCTGCGGCATGCTGCCGTCCTCCTGGGCGGCCTTCACCCAGTTCCGCAGGCTCTCGGTGCTGGCTCCGATCAGGCGGGCGATCTCAGCGCGCCTCATGCCGGATGCCACCAGCAGCAGCGCGTATTCGCGGACTTCCAGCGGAAAGGGGGACCCCGGGGTACGGGTGAAATCCGGGCACGCCGGGGGAAGTCCGTCAGACGACGACGAACGGACGGGAGAAGACTGACTGGACTGCGCCATGGACGCCTCCTTGGCCGGTTGCTACCGGCCAGATCAGGGCGTCCGGACCCCTCACACGGCTTGCGCTTTTACTGGGACAAAAAGCGGCAGGACCTGTGGGGTCATGACAGCTATTGCGGATTGGGGCAGCCAGGAACGGTGTCGGCCAACATGATGTGGAGCTTGCGGCCTTGGTGAGCGGCGGTCGAACCAGCGCCGATGGCGGTTGGCTGAGGGATCGATACCGCCCGGCAGCAGTGGCCACTCCTCGCTGCGCATCTCTACCGGGCGTGGCGCCGAGGGCCAGGCGAAGGTACCGTGCTCCACCGGCGGCATAGAGGGTCGAGGGTGAGTGATGGGAAGAAACGCGACGAAAAGGGCGCACACCGGGAGGGTCCACCCCGAGATGGGCCAAAACGCGCCAAAGCGGCCGGTGAAGAGCGGGTGGGAGAGCCAAGGGAAGGCCTTGACGGGGGAGAGGACCGCAGAGAGCGTCGCCGGTGTCAAGGTCCGCCCATACTGTTCGCACTCTGGCCCAGCCAAGCGGACCCTGGAATCCGGTCGTTCCCTCGGCGGCTCGCCGCTGATTCAGGGCGGGCGTCCGGTTCGGGCAAGTGGACCGCATTTCGGAGTGCGGTGTGCGTCTTTCCGGTCCCGGTTGGTCCCGGCGGACAGACGTTGGCCAGGCGTCCCACGAAGGCGCAGGTGGCCAGCTCGATGATGCGGGCCGTGGGGATCACCGGGTTGAATTCGAAGCGGAAGTCTCCGATGGTCTTCTCCTGCTCGAAGCTGGCACGATGGAGCCTCAGGCAGAGCTGCCTGGCCTCGCGGCGCTCCACCTCGTCGGACAGAAGTCGGAGAAGGAACTCTCCGTAGGCCAGGCTGTCCTCCGTGGCCTGGCGGACGCGAAGCTCGAGAGTCTCCAGGACCCCGGAGAGGCGAAGCTTCTTCAGCAGCGGGACGATCTCCACCGCGTCACTCATCGCCCACCTCCCACCAAGGGGAGCAGCTCTTCGGCGGTGCGGGCATAGCGCGAATGGGGCGCGCCGTTTCTCGGTGGCTGCGGCTCCGGCAGGGGCAGGAGATCCAGGCCTTCGCAGAGGATCTTCTTCACCCCGCGGTAGGTGAAGTTGGCGAAGAAGAGCGCCCGCTCGCAGGTGGCCCGGGCCCGGGTCGCGGGGAAGGTCTCGAGGTGAGTGACTACGTACTGCACGGTGCGCAACTGGCTGAGGACGTCGTCGGCGTCGAAGATCTCCCGGACGTACTTGAGCACCACCTCGCCCATTCGGAAGTCCTCCGGGAAGGAGGACCGAGATGCGGAGACCATCCGCTTGGCCGAACCGGAGACGGTCCGATCGGGTGAACCAACTGCGAACTTACAGGGCGGACTGTGACATCGATCTGCGCCACGTCTCGTGAGATTCCTGCTCGACCAGGGACTCCCTCGCTCTACCGTTCGGTGTCTTCGCGCCGAGGGCTTCGAGGCGGATCACGTGGGCGACCTCGGTCCTGCCCGGGTAACAGACGCTGCGATCATCAATGAGGCTCGAAGCTTGCGGGCGGTCGTCCTCACTCTGGACACCGACTTTCACTGCCGTGACGACCCTGCATCCGGTCTGAGAGGTTCTCGGGACATCCAATTCGGTACCGTATCCTCATCACCTCAATCGGACAATCTTGAGTGAGGATTCCCATGAAGAAGGCCATCATTTTCGCCATTGCCCTCGTGGCGCTGTTTGGCGGCGGGCGGATCGCCCTCTCGCACTGTGAGATCCCCTGTGGGATCTACGACGACCAGGCGCGCATCGCCTCGATGCTCGAGGCCATGACCACCGTCGAGAAATCCATGAAGCAGATCGTCGAGATCTCCGCGATGGAGAAGCCCGATCAGAATCAGCTCATTCGGTGGGTCATGAACAAGGAGGAGCACGCCGGACGGATCCAGGAGATCGTCGCGCAATACTGGCTGACCCAGCGGATCAAGGTCCCCGCGGCCGGCGACGAGAAAGCGACCGCGAAGTACCTCCGCCAGCTCGCGCTGCTCCACCAGGTCATCGTCAAGGCCATGAAGATGAAGCAGACGACGGACGTCGCCCACGTGGCCGACGCGCGCCGCCTCGTGGATGACTTTGCGACGACGTACTTCTCCGCGGAAGATCTCAAGCATCTGCACGAGCATTAGCAGAACGTCGGGATCACGCGTTTCCTCCAGGTAATCCCGTTCGCCCGACGGCCGGCCAGGTTCAGCGCCCTGCCTTCGAACGACGGAGGGCGCCACGCTGCCGTCGCCTTCCGGGGTGCGGGACTGCGGACGGTTTTCCGGCACCGCGGGACTCCCGGGGGGCAAGGTGTCGGGTGTGGTCGGAACAGCGCCCGGCCCTCCGATGGGGATGGTCAACACGCAGCCTGCAATCTGAACAGAATCGAGGTCGCCATGAGACTGCGCCTTTTAGTCCTGCTCCCCGGGCTCCTGATCGCTTCCCTGCCCGCGAGCGCCGGAGAAGAGGCTCCCGCGACTCCGGCCTCGGGGGGAGTTCACCTCTCCGGGGATCGCGAGGGCGACGGGCCTGCTTTCCGGGACGGCGTGTTCCACCTGCTCGACACCGGGGGAACCGGGAACCAATCGAACGCGATGGCGCTCGATCGGTCGATGGATGGCGCGGCGGAGATGGTCATGCTGCAGTGCCGGATGCGGGTGCTCGAAGGCGGCGACGGCGGGGCCTTCGTTTTCCTGAACACCTCGGAACATGGTGCGCGCGGCCCCGCGCCCTTCGTTCGGAGCTGGGTGGCGCCGAACCTGAAGGCGACCTTCGCCGTGGGGATCGACGTCCACAATCCGCCGAACGAGGAGCCGTTCGGACCGTGGGGCAACTACCAGGGGCTGCCGCAGCGGGAAGTGTCGTTGCACTTCGACGGTCGCGAAATCGTGAAGCGCGTGTCACCCGTCGAATTCCGCGGCGACTTCACCGACCTCGAGATCATCGTCCAGCACGTGGTGGGCGGGGCGGAAGTCACGGTGCGCATCGCCGGCGCCGCGGTCTATGACCGGTTCTTCATCGCGGGGCTGCTGCCCTACGAAGCCCGCCTGGCGATCGGCGCCGGCACCCGGCCGGATCTCGCCACCGAATTCGACGTCAAGGACATCCGGTTCTCGACGGGCGCTCCGGCGGCCCGCCGCCGCCCGCCGCTCAACGTGGAGGTCTTCCACCAAGTGATGACGAACAACCGGAAGACCGCCTATGAGGCCGAGGTCGAACTGCCCCCGGCCAACTGGGCGTTCGGGCGGGTGATCCTCACGCTCGACATCCACGACGGCGGGAAGATGTGGGACGAGTGGGACCGCAACGGAGAGGTCTCGATCTTCACCGGAGACGGGGGAAAGCTCGGGATCGTTCCCTTCATCACTTCCTACCGCACCCCCTGCCACTGGGAGGTGGACGTGACGCACTTCCGGCCGCTGCTCGCCGGGAAGACGAAGTTCGAGATCCGGGCGGGGACGAACTTCTACAAGGGCCGCGGCTATTCGATGAGCGTCTCGCTGGACTTCTACCACGGTACGCCGGCGCTCCTGCCCTACCGGGTCGTGCCGCTCTGGGTCGGCATCGCGAAATACCGGTCCGCGGAGAATCACTTTCAGGATTTCTTCACCCCGCAGTCCGTGAACATCGACGAGTCGGCCCGCGGCGCCCGCGTGTTCACCACCACCACCGGCCACTCGCAGATCGGTGAATTCACACCATCGGCCCGGACCCTGTCGTTCGTTCCCGATCTGGCGGCCGGACAACTCCTGAAGCACCGCTTCTCGAACGTGCTCTGGAAGGCCGACTGCTACCTGAACCCGAACCGTCCGCAGTACGGAACCTGGAAGTACTCCCGCGCCGGTTGGGCGCCGGGCGACGTCGTCCGCCCCTGGTGGATCGACTTGTCCTCGATGCTCCTGCCGGGCAAGACCGCGGAGTTCCGCTACGAGCCCGAGCCCTATGACTTCAGCGACGTATCCCGCCAGCCGACCGAGAGCCAGATCAACCAGGCCTCTCACGTCGTTCGCAGCTACCTGATCCTCTACCGCGAGCCGGACGGGATGGTGTCCGCCCCCACGGTGATGGTCACCAACGTCGCGGCCGGCAGCAACGCGGCGAAAGCGGGCATGAAGCGGGGTGACTACCTCGCCAGCTACGATGGATTGCGCATCGACTCGATCGACGACCTCCGGGCCGCGATCGGACGGGCGATGGTCGCGAAGACCTCGAGGATCGCGGTGGTGGTGTTCCGGGGGACCGCCCGGCTCGAACTCGAACTTCTGCCGGGCAGGATGGGGGTCAACCTGAGCGTGCGGTAGCTATTCCCCGTGCCGCGAGACGCCTTCCGGCCGGAAGCCGTACCTCGGGAACGGGTTCGACACCGCGGTGCAGATGTTCTTCAGGTGTGCGGCGACGCGCTTCATGTAGCGGAGCAGCATGACCAGGGCGACGGTGCGCTTCTCGATCGTCTCGTCCGGGGCTCCGGTCTCCATGATCTGCTTCAGGACGCCGTCGGAGTCGAAGGAGATGCCCTGGTAGAACTCGACGTGGTCCCGGGCGGCTTCCTTGTCTTCGTCCACGAACGCCGCGCGGGTCTTGGCGAAGAGCTTTCGGGTCCGCTCGACGACGCTGTCGAAGATCTCCTTGTGCTCGCCGAAGTCGAGGGCGCCCGGCATCCAGGTCACCACTTCGCCGACGTTCTTCGTGTAATCGCCGATCCGCTCGAGGTCGATGACCACGCTGGTCAGCACCAGACCGGAGAGCAGGCCCGCGCCTTTGGACACCGCGAGGTGTTCGAAGACCTTGATTCGAACGATCTGCTGCTTGTCGTTCAGGATCTTGTCCTGCTCCCGAATGTCCTTTCGCAGGCTCGCGTCCGCTTCACCCACGGTGGCCTCGAGGACGGTCTCGAACATCGAGCGGGCCTGGTCGAGCATCTCGATGGACTCCTGCCGCGCCTCGTCGAGGAGCGTGTCGCTCTGGCTCAGGATGTTCCAAAGGTCTTTCCACATCTCGGTCCTCCTCTCACATCCGTCAGAAAATCAGGATGATCGCCAGGGGCGCCAGGTACGCGGCGAAGTAGATCAACAGGAAGATCACCGCACGCTTCTTCGAAACGGTCACGATCGAGGCGACCCACTCCGCCATGAAGATCGGGATTCGCTTGATCGGGTAGATCAGGACGATCCCGAAGATATTGAACACCAGGTGCACGATCGCCACCGTCACTCCGACCCCCGCCGCGTTTCGGGCTGCGGCGGCCACCTCCGGGTTGCCTTCCACTCCGGCGGCCAGGGCCAGGGCCGCCAGGAAGGCGGTCACCGTCGTGCCGATGTTCGCGCCGAGCGTATAGGGGAAGATCTGTTTGAGGGTGAGAATCCCCGCCCCCACCAACGGAACGACGAGAGAAGTGGTGACACTCGAAGACTGGACCAGGATCGTGAAGACGATGCCGACCGCCATGGCCGTCGCGGCATTCCGGAAGAGGAAGCGGTCCATGATCCGGGCCATCTTCTGAATGAAGATGGAGCGCATCACCTTCACCATCATCACCAGTGTGATGAAGAGGATGATCAGCGCCACCGCCAGTGTCAGTCCCGGGTAGTGAAACAACTCGGAAAGGGCTTTGACGATGGGTTTCACCATCGTCTTGAGTCCCTCGACCTTCCCGAAGGAGGTCCCGATCACCACCTCCTTCACCCAGAGTGCCGACTTCTCGAGGATATGAGTCGTGACCTCGACCGGCAGCAGCAGGATGACCGCGAGAATGTTGAACCAGTCGTGGACAGTTCCCGCCGCCAACGCCTTCCTGAACTCTCCCTGCCGACGCACGTGGGCGAACGAGACCATAGTGTTCGTCACGGTGGTTCCGATGTTCGCACCCATGACGATCGGAATGGCGCCCCGCAGATCGATCGTCCCCGCCGCGGCGAACGCCACCACGATGGAGGTGGTCGTGGAGGACGACTGGATGATGCTGGTGGTCAGGACCCCGAGCAGAAGGCCCACCAGTGGATTCGACGTGGCTTGTTGAAGCAGGTCGGTGACGTAGGACTTCGTCAGCGACTTCAAGGCATCGCCCATCAGGTTGATGGCGACGAAGAACACGAACAGGGTCGCCAGGAGGATGAGCAGCCGGAAGGGGACCGGGAGGCCGGCCAGTCTGCCTGCCCCGGGGTCCGAACTCTCATGGAAAGTCGTGTCTTGACTCACGGCTTCATCCCTCTGCCCCTCGCTGTCGAACCAGACTAGACCCGAATCAGAACCTTGTCGCGGAGTGCCAGCTGCACCACGCCCAGCCGGAATCCCAGTCGCGCCGCCACTCGAGCTTCATCTCTCTGGAAACCCGCCCCGTACGTTTCCTTGAAGATCACTCGCAGCATCACCTGGCGCTTCTTCAGCGCATAGAGCAGCCGCCGCAGGCCCATCTTGCCGAAGGCCTGCTCTTTCTCGATCACCGTCCGTACGGCAGGGCTGATGGGGTCCGGCACCTCCGCGGTGTTGAGCGAGATCCGGACATCCGGGGGCTCATCCTCGAGCGGTGCGAGGAGATGAGTGCGCAGTCCTTCATCGTCGATGATGTCGCGCGTCGTCTCCCAGGCCTTCATGATGGGTTCGCCCAGAAGCCGCAACGAGAGGAGCATCGTCAGCACTGTGCCGTCCGGCAGCCCCGTGGGCAGGTTGAGGTAACGGCCGCAGGTGGGGCAGGCGACTCCCCGGGATCCCTGTGGAGCCGAGAGCCCTTCGACCGGCTCGCAACGCGGGCATGGATCGGGAACGGGGGCTTCCGGTTCAGCGGGCGGAGCGCCGAAAGGGTCTATGGCGGTTCCCTCCTCGGGAACGAGGTACCGGGGCGGATTGACACGGTCTCGCGGGTCGCGGGACATCGCCGCGTATGGTATGAGAGCGTCGGGACGCCGTCAGCATTTTCTTTCATGGGAATGCCGAACCCCGGGCCGGACCTGGCGGGTTGAAACCGGAACCGGATGCCGGGTCCCTGCGTCCAACAATCGAGATCTGGCCGTCGTAGAGATCACCGGGGCCACCCATGCACAAAGTCGCGGTCGCTATACTGCTCGTCCTGTTCCTGATTCCCTTCACGCTCGCCGGGGCCGACGAGGGAGCCGAACCGGTGACTGCGGCGGAGTTCTTCGCTGGCGGCGCCGTGGAGTCGTTCAAGGCGCGGCGGATCATGGTCACCTACGATTTCGCCGAAGAACGCGCTCTGGCCGACTTCGACGTCGTCAATCCATTTCTGGTATTGGCTTCCGGTGGATTCTCCGTCAGCGGGGGTTCTCTGCATGCCGAAGGGGCGAATGCGCTCGTGTTCAAGGGCGTTTTCGAGGCGGATGTCAGCGTTCTGGCGACCCTCGAGTCCGCCACACCGCGGGATATCGGCCTGGTGCTCCTGACTCCGGGCCTGACGGACCGGTTCCTGCTCTTCTCCCTGGCGGACACGTTCTTTTCGAAGAAGGACCGTCAGAAGCCGGGGCAGCACATGATCACCGTGGTGGGAGCGCGGGACGGCGGTGGCGGTGAAGAGTCCCTCTTCCGCTACCTGAAACGCTCCCGGATTCCGGCCCTCGAGTCCGGCGAGAAGATCGATCTTCGCGTCAGGAAACGCTCGACGCGCAACCGGATGACCTTTGCCGGGAAGACGCTCGAGGCCACGGACCGCTATGGAAGTTTCCCGGCGGTTCGGCCCGGCCTGTTCGTGCTCGGATCGAAGATGACCGTGACGAAGCTCAGCATCTCGGGGCGCCTGACCGAGACGTTCCTGAAGGAGAACCACATCGAGTACGACCCGGAGGAAGTCGATCCGGGGGCACTCGAAGAAGATGAGATTCCGGCCCCGGCGGAGGAGTCCGGGGAGGAGCCCCGGCGCGGCCGGAAGAACGGGAGCGACGCGCTCGGGCTCATCCGCCAGCTCCGAAACCGGCGTCTCTCCGAGGAGGACCGGAAAGAGGCGGCGAAGGGGCTTCACCGGAAGAACGTGAAAGAAGCCGAGTTGAAGGCGCTGATCGACTGCCTCTACAGTGAGGATCTGACGACCAGGAAGCTGGCGATCACCGCCTTGAAGAAGGCCACGGGAAAGACCCTGGGCTACAATCCGAGGGCTCCTGTGGAGACGAGGAAGAAGGCTGTGCGGAACTGGTTCCGGTACTTGATGAAGAACCGGGATCGTTACCGCTGAGGAGAGAAACCATGAAGCACTTCATCATCGCAGCACTCGTAGTGACCGTGTGCGCCGGTTCCTTCGCGATCGCCAAGGGCGACGGGGACGAGGGCGAGCGCGGGCCCGAGAAGGCGAAGGCGGCCACCCCCATTCAGAAAATCCTGAAGGAGTTGAAGGGGCTGGTGGCGCGCGAGAAGGCCAAACCCTAATTCGACGAGAAGCTGGTGAAGGACCTCGAGCGCCTGGTCAAGGCCTTCGAGAAGGATGCGAAGAAGCCGATCAAGCTCGAGGATCTGCCGGAAAAGGAGCGCGAGCGCCTGAAGGCGGAGGCCAGGGAGGAACTCGTCGCCGAACGCGAGGCCGAAAGCGAGCAGCGTGGCGAGGACTGGCGGGAACGCGCGAAGTCCCGTCAGACCGAGCGGGCGCTTCAAGGCGTCGACCTCACCGAGAAGCAGCGCGCGAAAGTCGAACCTCTGCTGAAGGGCTTCGCCGACGAGGCCGCTTCGGCGTATCAGGGCGGCGACATGGGGATGATCAATGAACTGAAGAAGGACCTGGAGAAACGCCTGAAGAGGGAAGTCGGCAGCAGGAAGGCCCGCCAGATCATCAACAACGTCAACAAGCAGCTGGGTGGCCGGGGGCGCTGGGGACGGTAGCCGAAACCCCGAAACCCGAACCGCCCGGATGGGTTCAACCCCCATGATCAATCCGGAGGTGACCTGATGAGAAACGTTGTGATCTTCCTCTTCGCCCTCGTCCTGTTCTCGGCGCCGGCCGCCGCCGGTGGCCTCGAGGTCGGGGAGGCGGGCGGCGGTTTCACGCTGAAGAGCGGCGACGGCACGGTGTCCCTCGCGGGCATCCTCGAGCCGGACGATGTCAGGGCCGCCGTGGTCTACATCACCAGCTACACCTGCCCCTACTCTCTGCGCGCCGATCGCGATCTGAAAACCATGCTCACGCCCTATTCGAGCAAGGGAGTCCGGTTCGTGGGGATCTTCCCGAACATGCAGGAGACGGCGGAGGGGGTGGCAGCGCACGCCGCAGAGCAGGAGTTTACGCACCCCATGCTCCGGGATCCAGGCGGCGCGGTCGCCAGGGCCTGTGGAGCGGAAGTCACCCCGACGTTCTTCCTCTTCGACAAGGCCGGCATCCTGCGCTACCGCGGGAATCTCGGGAGCCTGGCCGCCGCCATGGACGCGGTGCTCGCCGGCTCGGCCGTCGCGAACCCGAGGACGCCCGCCACCGGCTGCACCGTGAAATGGCCTGAGGTGAAAACGCCCGGGGGCGGCACGTTCACCGGCCCCCCCGGTGCCCGCCCGCCACGGGAGACTCCTCGCCAGGGTCCGCCGGATCCCGAGCAGCCGGAACTCAGCAGGGATGCCCGGAAGTGGCTGAAGAAGATGATCAAGGGACTCGCGTCCGAAGATCCGCTCGTGGTCCGCTCCGCGTCCGCCGCCATCATGTCCTACGGGCCGCCGGCGATACCGCAGCTTCAAGCTGCCCTCGAGGAGGCCGAAGAGGGACCTGCTCGCCGAAACCTGTCCCGGCTGATCGAGGGATTGTCCTCGCGCCGTCGACCGGGTGCGGGACGGGGCCAACCGGGTGCGGGACGGGGCCGGCCGGGTGCGGGACGGGGCCAACCGGGCGGACGCTTCGGCGGCTCATTTCTCGACCGCCAGCGGGAACGGATTCAAGGGGCGATCGACCTCACCGCGGAGCAGAAGAGCCGGTTCGACGAACTCTTCAATAGCCTGAAGGCCAGGGAGCGCGAACTGCGGCAGATGGCTGAGGAGGGGAATCGGGAGGGCTTGCGGGAGGGCTTCCGCCAGCTCATGACGGATGCAGAGGCCGGTCTGGCGGGGATTCTGACCGAGGAGCAGCGGGGGAAGCTCGAGGAGATGCGCCGCGGCTTCCGTCCGGGCCCCGGCGGCGGTCGGCGTGGACCCGGCGGTGATCGGGGACGAGAGCGCTGAGCCACCCGTTCGATACTCTTCCGGCGCGCGCCGCTCTTCTCGGGGTCGACCTCGACGAGGGACAGGCCGCGATTCTGCGCCGCCACTTCGAGGCGGTCTGCGACGTCAACCGGGTGATGAACCTCACCCGCGTCACGGATCCCGAAGAGGCGGTGAGGAAGCTCTACCTCTCGTCGCTGGCGCTCTTTCCGGCGCTGGTCGAGTGCGGCGTCGTGATGGAGGGGCTCTTCCGGTACCTCGATCTCGGCACCGGGGCGGGCTTCCCGGGTATTCCCGTGGCCGTGGCGGCGCCTCACCTCCGCGGAGTGCTGCTCGACTCCCGCGGCAAGAAGGCCGATTTCGTCGCCGGCGTCCTCGAAAAGCTCGGTCTTGACCGGCTCACCGCGCGGAAGGGCCGGGGGGCTTCGCTCAGCCGCGAAGAACCGGTCCTGGCCGGCCATTTCGACCTTGTCACCGCCCGCGCGGTCACCACCCTGGCCAGGACCCTTCACGAGGTGAGGGATCTCGTCACCCCCGGTGGCTACGTGGCGATCTACAAGGGGCCGAAGATGCCGCCGGAGGAACTGGTGGAGGGCGAGCGGGCCGCCGAGGCGGAGGGCTTTGTTCCCCTCGGCGTGGCCAGGATTTCGCTGGAGGGCCTCTCCCCGAGGATCTTCCTGTTCAGCCGCTGGTCGTCGGGTGATGAGGGCGCGTACGCCTGAAGAGAGGAAGCCGGCCCTTCCCGGGGGATGGGAGCTCTCTCCGCTCGTGAAAGCACGATGCTCTATTCCAGCACCCGGTTGCGCCCGAAACGGGAGTTGCCCCGGCGTTGCCGAGTCCGAGTGTCGGGTCGATGCCGCGGGAATGGTAATCTGCCGGCATGAAAACCATCGGGATCACCGCGCTGCTGGCCGTTTCGTGCGTTGCTTTGGGGTGTTCGACTCCCCTGAAGGCCCGGGTCAGGTGGGACGAGCCGGGCAAGCCGCCGAAGGTCAGGTTCGTCGAGTTCGAGGAGTACAAGCTCAAGGAGGGCGAGGGGCGCACCGAGGTCTTCCTGAAGCACGAGGAGAGCTTCCTGCCCTGGGAGCTGAACCGTCACTACATGGGCGAGACCCTCATGTTCGCCTTTGCGCCGGTATCTCCCGACGGGCCGACCGCGGTCGTGGCCGAGGCCGCCTATCGGCTCGATGCCTATGTCTTCTTCGACAGCACTCTCGTCGAGGGTACCGTCGCCCCGGTGCCGGATGACCCGGAGAGTCCCGGCGAGTTCCGCGTGGTCTTCGACAACTCGAACTTCGGAGAGTACATCAGCACGATCACCATCACGGGAAGACTGCGCAGGTAGACCAGGGCGGCATGCTTGATTCTCCTCCGGGCCGGCGGGCGGAGGTGCGTGCCTGCTCCGGGGTGGATTCCTCCACCGATTCCACTTCCGCGAGCACCGTTCCCAACAGTATTGCGGGCAACCACCCGCAGAGCACTCCACGCGTGAGCAGGTTTCCCCCTCCTGCTTCGCTGTCCAATCGATGATCGGGTGATTCCTACGAGGGATTCGGTACCACAATCGGGATGGAGGGGGGAGTCAATCCTGTTTCTGGAAGGCCGCCAGGAAGGTCTCGTTGTTCGGCGTCATCTCGAGCTTCTTGACCAGGAGCTCCATGCCTTCCACCGGTTTCATCGAGGAGAGCACGCGCCGCAGGACCCAACTCGTCTCCAGGAACATCGGCGGGAGGATCTTCTCCTCCTTGCGCGTACCGGACTTGGCGACATCGATGGCCGGCCAGATCCGCCGATCCGCGAGGTCGCGAGTCAGGACGATCTCGGCGTTGCCGGTGCCCTTGAACTCCTCGAAGATCACCTGGTCCATGCGGCTGCCGGTATCCACGAGCGCGGTGGCGACGATGGTCAGGGAGCCGCCGCCCTCGATCTTCCGGGCCGCGCCGAAGTGGGCCTTCGGCTTCTCGAGCGCGCGGGAGTCCATTCCACCGGACAGGGTGCGGCCGCTACCTTCGACTTCCATGTTGTAGGCGCGTGCCATGCGGGTCAGGGAGTCCACGAGGATGAGGACGTCCTCACCGGCTTCCACCAGTCGCTGCGCGCGGGCCAGGGTCATTTCCGCGATCTTGATGTGCTGGGGCGCGAGTTCGTCGAGAGACGATGAAATCACTTCGCCCCGGATACTGCGGCGCATCTCGGTGACCTCCTCGGGCCGTTCGTTGATGAGGAGGACGAAGACCTTCACGTCCGGGTAGTTCACGTTGACCGCGTTGCCGATCTTCTGCAGCATGATCGTCTTCCCGGTGCGTGGCGGGGCGACGATCAGGCAGCGCTGGCCCTTGCCGATGGGAGTGAGCAGGTCGATCACGCGCAGGGTGCATTCCTCCCGCGGACCCTCCAGTCGGAGCCACTCGGTGGGGTCCACGGTGGTCAGCTGCTTGAACCCGGGGCGTTGGCGGTAGGTCTCGACATCGGCACCGTCGATCTCATCCACCACGGCCAGAGACGGACGTTGCCCCGGCTTCCGGGGCGGTGCGACCTTCCCCTTCACCAGGCTTCCCGGCCGGAGTCCGGTACGGCGGAGAATCCCCGCCGGGACGTAGATGTCATCCGGGCTGGAGAGGTAGTTGCGAGCGCTGCTGCGCAGGAATCCGTAGCCGTCCGGGATCAACTCCAGAACGCCCTCGGTGTCCTTCAGGGTGCTCGGGTCGACGGGGCGATTTCGGCCGCCGCCGCCGCCACCGCGGCGCTTCCCTCGCCCGCCCCGACGCTGCCCACGACCTCCCCGGCCACCGCCTTTACCGCCACCACTCTTGCCGCCACCACCACCTTTGTGGGATGGACGCCCCTGGGCGTTGGACTTGTTCTGCACTGTCGGTTCCTTCCCCGAGAGGGTGCCCGGGAATCCAAATGCCATGCACCGCTCAAGTGCAGGAGTGGCCCGTTCCCGGGTTGAGGATACGGAGTCCAAAAGAGAGGGGTCGGCTGACCCGCATATTCCAGGCCCCGGAATGCAGTCTCCGGGGTGTGACTCCAAGGGGGACTCTACCGCAACAACAGTATAGCAGCAAAAGCATTCCCAAGGATTTGGGCCGGCGATGGCGGGGGAAACCCGCGCACCTCCACGGTCGATGCCGGGGAAGACTCTGCCGACATCACGGCGCCAGGGAAGCTCCAGGAACCCCCAGGGGCTTCGAGGTGAACATCTCGATCGCGGACCTCCCTCAGGTAGTCAGGGCCCATCTGGAGAGAACTGCCGCATTCGAAGGCCGCGCCATCCCGCCACGCTTTGTTGCTCATTGGTTGAAACCAGTAAGGTTGCGCCCTCCTCGCGCCTTGCTTTCTTGGGCGCAGCGGCGCTCTCGGTACAACGGTCGCACTTCTTTCCAGACGAGCCCTCAGCCCCGGGCGGGTCTGCCGGGCGGCCTTTCGGTTCCCCGGAACTTCTTCGGGTCCCCGTTGCGGCGGACCTGTCGTAGACTGGGACTGACTGCAACTGCTCGGGTCGAGCGAGAGCGAACGGAGGTCACGATGAGCGGGAAGCTGGTCCTACTGGTCGATGATGAACGGGATTTCGCGGAACTGCTCGCGGCCCGACTCGAGAGCCGAGGCTACCGGACGGAGGTGGTCGACAACGGCCAGGAGGCGATTGCCCGGGTTACGGAGCACACCTTCGATGCGGTGATCCTCGACCTGGTGATGCCGGGAATGAGTGGGCTCGATACACTGAAGAGGATCCTGGCCATTGACTCCGACCTGCAGGTTATCCTGTTGAGCGGGTACGGGACCGTGCAAGCCGGGGTGGATGCCGTGAAGCTCGGTGCATCCGATTTCCTCGAAAAGCCGGCGGAGCTCAATCAACTCCTCGAGAAGATCCAGGAAGCGGCGAAGCGGAAGATGATCCTGGTGGAGAAGCGCGCCGCGGATGAGATCTCCGATATCCTCATGCGCCGGGGGTGGTAGGGGCTCGCCTGGAAACAGGTGCGACCGTGGCACCGAGAGCGCCGCTGCGCCCGACCCGAAGGGAGGTGCCGGAGCGGGCACATAAGCCGGGTCCTGTGCGGCGGTTTACGGGTTTCCCCTTCCTCCCGCCCGGCGACCATTCCTCTAGGTCGACCGTCGCCGGCCGACTCGAACGACCTACCCGGAGGTCCAAACGGTACGGGCCGCACCGCGGCGGGTCGCCCCGCCTCCCTCCCTATTTGGCCTTTCACCGGGTGGGGTTTACCGTGCCCGGGATGTCACCACCCCGGCGGTGAGCTCTTACCTCGCCGTTTCACCCTTGCCTGTGCCGGCCGACTCGCGTCGCCCGGCCATCGGCGGTCTGTTCTCTGTGGCACTTTCCCTGGTCTCGCGACCGGTGGGCGTTACCCACCACCCTGCCCTGCGGTGCCCGGACTTTCCTCGGCTTTCGCCGCGGCCGCCCGGCCCGCTCCAGCCCGGGGATTGTAGCTCAGGCTTCCGCGAGCTCAAGAGTCAGCAGTTTCACCAGGGCGGGGATCGAGAAGGGACGCCGTACGACCCGATCGACGAAGGGTTCGCTCTCGAGCATCCGGGCCTCCTCCCCGGGCCAGTCGGTGATCATCACCATTCGCGTCTCCGGGGAGATCCTCTTCCCCGTCTTCGCGGTGTTGATCCCGCCCCGCTCCGGATCCGCGATCAGGGCGCAAAAGCGTTTCGTCGTCATGGCGTCCAGCAGGGTCTCGGCGGAATCGAACGTGGTGACCTCGATCTGGTTCAGGGCGAATGCATTCTCCATGCTTCGCGCCAGGTCCGGTGCCCCGGTGAGGAGGGCGATCCGCCGGGGCGGGGCCTTCCCCAGGCTCCATGGCGTTATCCTGACCGCCGGGCGGGGCACTTCAGAGGCCTTCAGCACCAACTCCATCGACGTGCCTTCCCCGGGAGTGCTCTTCAGGTTGAGCCGCCCCCCGATGCGCCTGACGATCCCGTGCGCAATCGACAGCCCGAGCCCCGTCCGCTGTGGCCCACGCGTGGTGAAGAAGGGGTCGAAGGCCCGGGAACGGACCTCGCCGTCCATGCCCTCTCCAGTGTCCTCGACCAGGATGCCGACTCCTTCCGAGTGATCGTAGGTGGAGATGCGGATTTCGCCTCCGGAGGCGGTGGCCTCGATGGCGTTGGCGATGATGGAGAGGAGTGCTTCCCGCAATTCGCCGGCGTAGGCGGAGACCGCTTTCGTCGCGGCAAGGGATAGTTCGGCCCGGAGCCTCTTCGACTTTTTCCCCTCGCTCACCTTCAGGTTGGTGAGGCGCAGCACGTCCCGCACCAGCGTGTTCACATCGAGGTCTTCGCAAGCGCCGGCCGCGTCCCGGCGTGTGAAGGCGATCAGGCCCTTGACCATCGCCCCGCCGGCCATCGCCGACCGTTCGATGACTTCCAGGCCCCGTTTCGCTTCCGGGGTGTGTTGGTCGAGGAGCAGCAACTGAGCGTTGCCGAGAATGGTGGTCAGACGATTATTGAAGTCGTGCGCCACTCCTCCGGCCAGTTCGCCGAGGGCCTTCAATCGCTCCGCGGCGACGAGTTGGGTCTCCATCCGACGACGCTCCGTCAGATCTGTGACGACTGCGAACGAGCCGGCGATTTCGCCATGTTCGTTGCGTAGAGGCGCGGCGGAGACCGTGCTCGGAACGCGGATCCCGTTTCCGCATTGCCATTCCATCTCATACTTCCCGGTGAGGCCCCGCTTGCGCCGTTCTGTTTCTCGCTGGAGGGCCGGGCGGCTTTCCGGTGAGACGAAGCAGGACACTTCCAGTCCGAGCGTTTCATCCGGATCCAGGTTGAGCATGCGGGCGAAGCGGGGATTTGCAAAGACGATCCGGTCTTCGGCATCGACGACCACGAGACCCTCGGCCATGGTCTCCACGTATCCCCGATACCGGCCTTCCGAGTCGCGCAGCCGCTCGGCCTCGACCCGGCAGTCCTCGCAGGTCTCGTTCAGAGTCAGGGCCAGGGCGCGGAGTTCCCGCCAACCCGCGGTGGGGAGCTTGCCGCCACCGCCGCTCCCGAATGAGCGGGCCAGCCGCCGGATGGGGCCGGCCAGCAGGATGGATCCGAGGACGGCGCCGGCTGCCACCAGGAGCAGATAGATCGCCACCGCTCCGCTCCATTCGGTGGAGGGGGCCTTGCCGGTGTAGGCGCAGTAGGAGAGAAAGCCGGCGGCGATCAGGAGGGGCAGGGCGACGATCAGCAGGGCGAGGGCCGGGAGCGACAGACAGATCCGGCCAGAGTGCGAATCGGAAATTGTTTCACCCCTGCGACTGGGACCACCCTTATCCATACCAGGAGATCGGTTCGAGAGGGTGCGAACTGTAGGCGAATCCGAGCCAGGGAGACGGTCGGGGAATCACTGGTGCGGGCTTTCCACCCCGTCCTTCGCGGCCGTTTGCCCGCCGTGCTCTACGCGCAGCAGGCGTTTCGCGATCTTGCCCGACCCGGTTTTCGGCAGTTCATCGATGAAAACAATCGACTTCGGGGTCTTGAAGTTCGCCAGGCGCTCACCGACGAAACGGATCAGCTCCGCGGCGGTGGTCCGTGCATCATCCCGGCGGGAAACGACCGCGCGCACCGTTTCACCCCAGGTCTCGTCGGGGACGCCGATCACCGCGACCTCCAACACCGCGGGGTGCTCCAGGAGCACGTGCTCGACCTCCGTGGAGTAGACGTTCTCGCCACCGGTGATGATGATGTCCTTCTTCCGGTCGACGATGTTCAGGTAGCCCTCATGGTCGATGGTGGCGAGGTCGCCGGTTCGCAACCAGCCATCCGCGAACGCCTCCCGGTTCGCCTCCGGATTGTTCCAGTAGCCCGGTGTGACCGATGGCCCCCGGGCGAGGATCTCGCCGACCTCACTGCCATCGGCACAGACCTCCGTTCCGTCCTCCCGCACGACCCGGAGCGATGCGGTGATGAACGCTCGCCCGGTGCTCGTCCGGTAGCGGAATCGCTCCTCCTCCGGCAACGAAAGCAGATGCTCCCGGAGGATGCTCATCGTCAGGTACGGACTCGTCTCGGTCATCCCGTAGGTCTGGATGTACTCGCAACCGAACGTGTCCATGATCTCGCGGACGAGCGTCGGGGCGATGGGGGCGCCTCCGGAGAGGAGGACGCGGAGGTCGGGGTAGCTCTCCTCGCCCGCACCGGGAACCCGCACCATGGCGTTCAGCATGGTGGGGACCAGGTTCGTGATCGTGACGCGATGGCGACGGAACCCCGCGAGCACCGTGGCCGGATCGAAGGCCGGGAACAGCACATGGCGGCCTCCGGCCAGGGTGATGGCGAAGGTTGCCCAGGCGTCGGCGAGGTGATAGAGCGGGGCGATGTGCGCCCAGACGTCTTGTTCGGAGAGATCCAACTCGGTGACGGTCCCCTCCGCGTGGGTGTGCACGTTTTCGTGCGTCAGCACGACGCCCTTCGGCCTGCCGGTCGTGCCGCTGGTGTAGTAGAGCTGGGCCGGGTCGCGACCGCATCCGACGAACGCGGGAGAATCCCCGGGGTGTGCCGCGAGAAAGTTCTCGTAGGCTTCCGCGGCCTGCCCGTCGATGGCGACGCCGTTCTCGATCATGGCGCGCGGTGTCGCGTCCTCGAGGATGGTCGCCACCTCGAGAGGGGCGAGGCGGATGTTCAGGGGGACGAGGATGAACCCGCCGGTTGCCGCGGCGAAGTAGGCCTCGAGAAACCGGTGGCAGTTCGTCGAACGAATGGCTACGCGATCTCCGGGTTCGAGCCCCGCCCTCGAGAGCCCCGCGGCGAGCGCGAACGACCGCGCCGCGAACTCGCGCCAGGTGAAGGTGGTTTCGCCGCAGACGACCGCGGTCTGCTCCGGCCATTTCTGCCCGGCCCTGTCGAGGATCCGACCGAGGTTCACCGGTTCTCCCTTCCGCGCCGCGGGGTTTTCGGGGTGATCCGGCCCCGTCGCCGGATCAGAGGCCCTTCATCACCAGCACGCAGTTCTGACCGCCGAAACCGAAGGAGTTCGACATTCCCGCGCCAACCTTCGCCTCCCGGGCGGTTCCGGGTACGTAGTCGAGGTCGCAGGCCGGATCGGGGTGCTCGAGGTTGATGGTGGGGGGGAGGATCCCGTTCCGGATCGCCATGATGGAAACCACCGCTTCGAGGGCGCCGGCCGCTCCGAGGGTGTGACCGGTCATCGACTTCGTGGAACTGACCGGGATCGACCCGGCCCGCGATCCGAATGCCACTTTCAGGGCCGCCGTCTCCGCCGAGTCGTTCAGCTGAGTGGAAGTGCCGTGGGCGTTCACGTAGTGGATGTCCTCCGGGCCGAGGCGCGCGTCCTCGAGCGCCAGGGTCATCGCCTGGGCCGCAATCTTTCCGTCCTGCGGGCTGGCGGTGATGTGGTGGGCGTCGCAGGACATGCCGAAACCGGCGAGTTCCGCCAGGGGGGAGGCGTTGCGCCTCCGGGCATGCTCCTCGCGTTCGAGGATGAGGATGCCCGCACCCTCGGCGATGACGAAACCGTCGCGGTCCCGATCAAACGGACGACTCGCCTGCTCGGGCGCGACTTCCCGCGTGGAGAGGGCGCGGAGCGCACAGTAGGCTTCCACCACGGCCGGCGAAATGCACGCTTCCGCCCCGCCGGCAATGGCCACATCCACGATCCCGGCGCGCAGCATCAGCATCGACATGGCGATGGCGTGGGCGCCCGTGGCGCAGGCCGATGAGGTGCCGAAACTCGGTCCGGTGAAGCCATGCTCGATGGCGATGTTGGCGCTCGCCATATTCGTGATGACGCGGGGAACGGTGAAGGGGTTCACCTTGCCCGGACCGCGTTTCTTCATGAGGAGAATCTGGTTCTCGACCATCTCGAAGTCCCCGATGCCGGAGCCCACGATGGTGGCGACCCTTCCCGGCGGGACGGTGGCAGAGTCGATGCCGGAGTGCGCCAGCGCCTCTGCGGTCGCCAGGATGCCGAACTGGGCAAATCGGCCCAGGCGGCGGAGGGTCTTGCGCCCGAAGTGATCGCCCGGAATGTAGCTCGACACCTCCCCGGCGATCCGCGCCGCATAGGGTGAAGCGTCGTAGAGCGAAATGGGGCCGATCCCGGACCTTCCGGCGGTCAGTCCGGACCAGAGCGCCTCGCGCCCGATACCGAAGGCCGAGACCGCTCCGAGTCCCGTCACCCAGATGCTGTTGCTCATGCTTTCGCCTTTATCGAGAATGCGCAGCAATAGCGCCGCGCGCGGACGATGTTATCATGGCGCGGTCGGGGTCATGGAGGACGTACTTCGAGCTGCTCGATCATCGTAGCCCTGATCGCCGGAATCGTTCTGGTTCTCGTTCCCGCGGTCGACGTTCGTTCCGCTGCGGCGCCTGGACTCGGCTACCTGCGGGATGCGGCGATCGCCGAGAAACCGGCCGGGATCGCTCTCCCTGGTTCGACGGAATTCAAGATCCGTGTGCACGCCATTGCCGCGCTCGGCTATCCTGGAGCGCGAACGGAGGCTCGGTGACGGAGGTTCGCTACCGGAAGGTGAAACCGGGTGATGCCGACGCCATCGCCGATTTATGGTGCGCGCGCCGGCCGCAGGACCCGGAGCGGGCGAAGGTGCGGGCGGCGGAGTTCATCGCAAGAGCTCGCGGCAAGCAGGAGTTCGTTACGGTCGCGGAGGAGGACGGTGTGCTCGTCGCCTACGCCCGGGCGGCGTATTTCACCCGCCCGGCAGACGCGCCGGACCGCACCGCGCCCTCGGGATGGTATCTCCTCGGGATCAGTGTTCGAGCGGACCGGAAGCGCCGTGGAATCGGCCGGTCCCTGACCGCGCGGCGTCTCGGATGGCTGAGGGAGCAGGGAGCGGAGGTCGCCTTCTACTTCGCCGATTTCGACAACGAGGCCTCGATCGGGATGCACGAGGAATTCGGGTTCGCACCCGCCATTCGCGACGTGTTGTTCCCGGGTATGCGGGCGGACAGCAAGCCGATGATTCTCCATCGGCTCGATCTCAAGGCCCCAGGCTTCGCCCGAGCAGATCGAGCAGCGCCCTGAGATCCCGCTCCTCCGTTCGGTGGCTCGTGATGCAGGCCCGGAGTGCCTCGATCGGCTCCGCTCCGAGACGCACCGGGGAGATCCAGGCTTCTCCGGTGGCGCGAACCGCCTTTGCAACGGCGTGGGCGGTGATCTCTCCGGCTGCGATCCGCGGGTGAGTGAAGCAGACCACCGGGAGCGGCGTGTCGTTGACGACCCGGAAACCGTGCTCTTCGAGCAGGTTCCGCAACAGGTCGGCCAGGTGCGCCTGGCGATCCACCTGGTCGGCGACGCCGGCGGCGCCGAGTTCCGCGAACACGGCGAAGACTTTCAGACCGATGAACCGGCGGGACCATTGGGCCGTGGTGGTGTAGGGATCCACCGTGTCCCGGACCGAGCCCGGTGCATAGGACGAGCGGACGCTGAAGGCGCGGTGGATCGCTTCCGGGTGGCGGCAGAAGAACATCCCCGCACCCATCGGTATCGGGAGGGTCTTGTGGGCGTCCCAGGTGACGGAATCCGCACCCTCGATCCCGGCCAGCGTGGGGGAAAGCCGGTCGGAGAGCGCGGCGATGCCGCCATAGGCCGCGTCCACGTGGAACCAGGCGCCGGCGCCGGCGGCGAGGTCCGCAAGTGTGGCGAGGGGATCGATGGCGCCGGCTCCGGTGGTGCCCGCGGTGCCGACCACCATCAGCGGATGCCGCCCTCGCGCCCGGTCCCGGCGGATCCGCTTAAGGAGCGTGTCCGGATCCATCCGGAAGGACTCGTCGACCGGCACGTATCGCAGTACGCCTCGACCGAGACCGACCATGCGGGCGACCTTGGTGAGGGAGTCGTGGCTTTCCGCGGAGAGGTAGATGCCGACCGGCGAAGGCAGTGCGGACAGCCCCTCTTCGGCCCAGCGCGGAAAGGCCCGCGAGAGTGCGCCGAGCACCGCCGAGAGGTTCGCTTCGGCGCCGCCGGTGCAGAAGTTCGCCATCGTGGTGTCCGGATCCAGACCCAGCCGGGCGGTGAGGAACCGCAGGACGTGGCGTTCGATCTCATTCGCCGCGGGCGCCATCGACCAGACTGCGAGCTGGGGATTGAAAGTCGCGGCGAGGGCATCGGCGGCGGCGGCCACCGGGAGGACGCTTGGATTGAACAGGCCGAAACAGCGCGGGTGGGTGGCGTGCACGGTCCAGTTCCGCATCAGCCCGGCCACGTCCCCGAAGATGTTGAGGCTGGGCCGGGGATCCGAAAAGGCCCCGAAGATTCCGGTGAGTTTCTCGCGAAGCGTGGCCGCATCCACCGTCTGCACGACCGGGATGCTCCGGACGTCATCGTGGAAGCGGCGCGCCTCTTCGAAGGCGTCGCGGAGCGGCCCCTCCGGGGATCGACTCGTGCGTGAGATGTCCGCCTCCTTGCCCCGGCGTACTCCAGGGGAGTGTGCAGCCGGGTGGAGCATACCAGATCGGGAGACGACGATGCGCCGCGTCACGCGTCTGTCCGCGGTGTCGCTCAGTCCCGGTTTCGCGGGGCCGTTCCTTCGCCGCGTGGCGAGGTGGAGGTGAGCGGTCCGGCCTTCCCCCTTTTCGGGCCGATGGTCTTCGCCGCTACCCCGGCAATCAGTCCATGCGTGATGATCGTGGGCAAGGAAGTGGCCCCGCTCGTTCTCCACCCGCCCCGGGCCGCAGCGGCCAGGGGCGGGCGCACCAGCCCGGGGCGAATCGGACTCTCGATGATAACCCGGATGGGATGTTCGGGGCGGGACGTCCCTGTACCACCCACCTCTCAAGCCTCCGAGGGCGACTCTGCCTGCGGCTCTGCCCCGCGGTGAGTTCGCCGCTCGTTTCCGGGTGGATCATCTTGAGTAAATATCGATTTTGTCTATAATTAAGGTTGATATGTCTTCTTTTGACCTCCATGAGTCCCTGGAGCGCGCGGCTCGGCGATTCGGTGGAGCCCGGATGCCGACCGGCCGGAAGATGCGTTCGGATCGCGGCCGTTCACGGCTTGATCCCGCGGTTCTCGAGTGCGTCGCGGCCGCCGTCTCCGGCCAGGATCGTCCGCCGATGCGGGAGGTCCTCCGGGAGGTCGGGGAGCGGTGCCATCGCGGCGGGTTGACGGCTCCCTCGCGAGCGACCATCTACAAGCTGCTGCTCACTCTGCCGGGCCCGGAGTACCGGGCCGGGAATCTGCCGGAGAGTGTTCAGCGCGCGCTTTACAACCTGGCCCCGGAGAGCATCGTGCCGGGTCGGCAGGTGGCCTTCTACTGCTTCAACTACGGGGACCTTCCGGCCCTGAGTTTCGCCGCGGGCCTGCCCTGGATCGCTCTCTACCAGGCGCTTCGGATGCCCGGCTACCGGAAGAAGAGCCGAGGGTTGATCGAGGCCGTCTGCGCGGCCCGGAGGATCTGAATGAACGAGTATCGCCCGGTCGACGTCATCCCGGACCCCCTCGGCCGGGCCATCGGCGACGTGCCCTACTGGTTCGTAATCGGAGGGCAGGCGGTCCGGTGCTTCTGCCCGTATCGCCCGAGCCGGGATGTGGACTTCGGAGTGCCGTCCGGCCGGAAACTGGACGATCTGGTGCGCCATCTCGAGGGCCGGGGTGAGGTCGAGATCTCCGAACGAAGCGACAACACCGCCCATCTTCGTTTCGACGGAGTCAACGTCTCGGTGTTCGTCCTCGATCGTCTCGTGCCCTTTGTCGCGGACCGGTGTCTGACGACGAAGGGGCTCCTGGCGACGAAACTGCACGCCATACTCGATCGTGGAGTCCGGCGTGACTTCTTCGACCTCTACGTCACGTTGCAGCATCATGCCCTCGGCATCGCGGAGTGCCTGGCCTCCATCCGGGAGGTGTATCGCCAGGACGTCGCCGAACCTCTCCTGCTCCGTGCCCTGACCTGGTTCGAGGATGCGGAACGCGAGGCGCCGCTGCCCGGCGAGGGGCCGGATGACTGGAAGACCGTAAAGGACTTCTTCCTGAAGAGAGTAGGGGACCTGCTCATCCCCCCGACCACCATGCTGCGGATCCAGGACCGGGTCGTCGACGTCAATCCTCAAGGTGACCAGCCCGCTTCCGGGGAGGCGGAGTCGGGAAGTCGATACCGGTAGTTCTTCTACAGGCTCATCGAAATCGAGGTCGACGCGGTCTGCTCCTGATGCCGTCGGGTGATGCACAGCGCACCTGGTTCGCGGAGATGCTCGATGAGTTGAAGACCTCGTGGTCGATGACCATGTTGTGGGAAAACTTCGCCGACCTCTGTGCGCGGATGACAGAGAAGCGAAGGCAGATCCGCCGGGAGCGGGGCATCCAACCTCCAGAGACGCTGTGCACCAGGTGCGGCAGGATCTCACGGTCCGACAGCTCCGGGGGCTCGATTCGGTCGGCCCTGTTCGCCTTGAGGAACAATGGCGTCATCACGAATGAGCAATTCAAGAAGATCGACAAGAGCTGGATGAAGTACAGGAAAGAGAACGGCCTCGACGCGTACGGTCAGCGCTCGTCGAAGCACTGATCGAGAAGAAGTACGGCGGGGGGTACTCCAGGGCATGGTGGCGTCCGGGTGTCGCACGTGGGAATGACAACGACGGCTTTCAGCTGATCGTTTTCACCGCCTCCGCGTAGCGCGCCGTCAACTCCGGGCGGTCCTGGTGCCAGATCGTGCCGACCACGATCTTCTCGTTCTTCGCGCGTTCCTCCGGCGACAGGGCGCGGAGGTCGGCGGCGGTAATCGTGTTCTGCTTGTACCACTCCCAACTCGCCCTGGCGTCCTTCAGGCGGTTCTCCTTGCCGTAGCCGGTGGGGCAGGGGACCAGGAGTTCCACGAACGCGAAGCCCTTCGTCTCCATCGCCGCCTTGATGGCGTTTACGGTTTCGTAAGGGTAGCCGACGGTCCAGCGCGCGACGAACGGGGCGCCGGCGCCGATGGCCAGGCGGCAGAGATCGAACGGCTCCTCGAGGTTGCCGTAGGGGGTGGTGGTGGTCTTGCTCTCGCCCGGAGTGGTGGGGGAGCACTGGCCGCCGGTCATCCCGTAGGTGTAGTTGTTGATGCAGATGACCGTGATGTCGGCGTTGCGTCTCGCGGCATGGATGAAGTGGTTGCCGCCGATACCCGCCATGTCGCCGTCGCCGGTGAAGACGACGACGGAGAGGTCCGGGGCGGCCAGCTTCACACCGGTCGCGAACGCCAGCGCCCGTCCGTGCGTGGTGTGCAGCCCGTCCGCCTCGATGTAACCCGGCAACCGCGACGAGCAGCCGATGCCCGAGCAGAACGTGACCTTGTCGATGTCGAGGCCGATCTCGTCGATGGCCCGCAGCGCGTAGTTCAGCACGTTGCCGATGCCGCACCCGGTGCAGAAGATCGACGGCCACATCTCCTCGCGGATGTACTTGTTCCGGATCTCTCTGGCCTGGTTGAACATACCTGGTCCTCCCTCAGACCTTCACCGGTTCGCCGCTGGAAAGCACCGCTTCGACGATCTCATCGGGTGTGATGATCTCGCCACCGATCTTGCTGACCTTCTCGACCGCCGCCGCACCGTCGAGCGCCTCCCGGACGGTGTGGCAGATCTGTCCGAGGTTCAGTTCGGGCACGAGGACGCGCGAAAGAGGCGCGGCGAAGTCGCGGATCACCCGTTCCGGGAAGGGGTAGACGGTGACGAGCCGGAGATGGCTCACCTTCATCCCTTCGGCCCGCAGCAACCGGACCGCTCCCGCGGCCGACCGCGACGAGATGCCGTAGGAGACGATGCCCACCGTGGCCCCGTCATCCTGGTCCATTTCCACGCGCGTCAACTCATCGGTGGCATCGGTGATCTTCTCGCAGATCCGCCGGATGAGCCCGGTGTGCTCCTCGGCGTTGTCGGTGGTCGGCAGGCCGCTCTCCTTATGCGTCAGTCCGGTCACGTAGGTGTGATAGCCGGTGCCGAATGAGGCCATCTCCGGGACCTTGCCCTTCACTGCCTTGAAGGGAACGAATTCACCCGGAGGCGTGGACGGCGCCGGGCGCGGCCGGATGTCGATCTCCTCCGCTGCCGGGAGCACGATCTTCTCCCGCATGTGGCCGACCTCGCCGTCGGTCATGACGAAGACCGGGTTGCGGAATCGATCCGCGAGTTCGAAGGCGAGCCTGGTCAGGTCCACGCACTCCTGCACCGAGTTCGGGGCGAGCACGATCAGCTCGTTGTCCCCGTGGCTGCCCCAGCGCGCCTGCATCATGTCGCCCTGGGCCGGCTCGGTGGGTTGGCCGGTGCTCGGGCCGGAGCGCTGCACGTTGACGATGACGCAGGGCGTCTCGGTCATGCAAGCGTAGCCGATACCTTCCATCATCAGCGAAAACCCGGGGCCACTCGTCGCGGTCATCGCGCGCCGTCCCGCCCAGGACGCGCCGATCACCGCCGAGATGGAGGCAATCTCGTCCTCCATCTGTACCGTGACTCCCCTGATCTTCGGCAGAAGCCGACTCATCGCCTCCGCCACTTCCGTGGCCGGCGTGATCGGATACCCCGCGAAGAAGGTGCAGCCTCCGAGGAGCGCACCGTACGCGCAGGCCACGTCGCCCTGCGTGAAGAGTTCCCGACCGCCGATCGCCTCGATGATGTTCATGGATCAGCTCACTTGCGCCGCAAAGAGTTCCTGGCCAGCCTTCAAAGCCTTCCGGTTCAGCTCTTCCGTGCCGGGAGGAACGTTTCTCAGCACCGTCTCCTCGAGGATCGCCGGATCGATCAGGTCGAGCCGCGCGCCGAGGTAGCCGACCATGACGATGTTCGTCACGATCTTGTGGCCCACCTCCTGTGCGGTGGCGGTGAAGGGCTGCACTTCCGCCCCTTCCGCCGTGACCCCGCTCTCATCCACGATCACCGCGCCACCCGAAACGATGTCCCCGGCGAAGCGGTCGTAGGCCGGTTGCGAGAGCGCCACCACCACGTCCGCTTTCGTCACCCGGGGGTAGTCGATGGGACCGTCGGAGATCACCACCTCCGATCGCGCCGCTCCACCGCGTGACTCCGGCCCGTAGGACTGGGTCTGCACCGCCTGGAAACCGGCCTTCGTGGCGGCTTCGCCGAGGATCACTCCGGCCAGGATGATGCCCTGCCCGCCGAAGCCGCAGATCCGGATCTCCCTCCTCATGTCGCCCTCGCCGCCCGGGCGTGGTCGATGCCGAGCCCGAGCGCTTCGATGTTCAAGGCCCCGGTGCCGGGTGGCACCTTCTGTTTCACCGTCGCGACGAGGGCATCGTGGCTGACGAGCCCGAGCGCGCCGTTCACGAAACCCATCATGATCATGTTGGCCACGACCTTGCGCCCAAGCTGTTTGAACGCGAGGTCGGTGGCGTTGATGCCGAGGGAGTGCCCGCTCCACTCGGCATTCGGCGTCACCATGTCCGACTCGTAGAACAGGTGCCCAGCCGGAAGCAAGCCCGGCAGGAAGGCATCACAGCTCTGCTGGGACATGGCCACCAGCACGTCGATCTCTTCATAGAGGAGGTCGTAGATCTCGTCAGCCTGGATGCAGACGTCGCTGCGCGTCAGCCCGCCGCGCGAAGCGCTGCCGTAGCTCTGTGTCTGGATGGAGCGTTTTCCGTCGAGCATGGCCGCCTGCCCGAAGACGACCCCGCAGAGGACAATGCCCTGCCCCCCGAAACCCGCGAAGCGAACCTTCATCTCGCGGCCTCCGAAGCGGTAAGTTCCGCGAGCACCTGCGCCTGCGCCTCGCGGTTCATCCGGTTGAGCCCCGCCGTGAACTCCTATTGGTTTCGTTCCACCAGCCGGCCCACCACGAACTTGCCCTCGAGTTCCTCCTCGGACATGCCCTTCGTCCCGTCCACGTGGATCGAGTTGTCCCGGAGGTACTTCAGGTTGCTGACCGGGTCCTTCATGCCCGCCGACTTGCCGAAGCTCACCGGACATTGACTCATGACCTCGATGAACGAGAACCCCTTCTTCCTGATGGCGTACTGCATCGACTCCATCAACTGGAAGGCGTGGAAGGTCGTCCAGCGCGCCACGTAGCTCCCGCCGGCCGCGGCCACCAGGTCGGCGATTCGCATGGGGTGTTCCACGTTGGCGTACGGCGTCGTGGTGGTCCTGATCCCGAACGGGGTGGTGGGGGAGACCTGCCCGCCGGTCATGCCGTAGATGAAGTTGTTCACCAGGAACACGGTGATGTCGATGTTACGCCTCGCGGCGTGGATCAGGTGGTTGCCGCCGATTCCCGCGAGGTCGCCGTCGCCGGCGATGATGATCACCTTCATGTCCGGCTTCATCACCTTGACGCCGCAGGCGAAGGCGATGGCGCGGCCGTGCGTGGTGTGCAGCGTGTCGCAGAGGAAGTACGGGCTCGGGATCCAGGAGGAACAGCCGATCCCGGTGACGCACACCATCTCCTTCGGATCGATCCTCATTTCGTCGATCGCGTTGGTGAAGGTGTTCAGCACCGTCCCGCCGCCGCACCCCGTGCAGAAGGTCGTCGGCAGGATCTCCCGGCGCAGGTACTTCAGCAACCGGTGGTGTTCCGGGCGCGAGGAAACCGACTCGGCCGGGTCCATCAGGCCGGAAAGCGGGTCGACGGTGCCGTAGGTGGGTCGCAGGCCATCCATCGACCGCTCTTCGGCGTTCGCTTCCGCCACTTCGTCGAAGTACTCGGGATCGGAGAGGTCGCGGATGCTCATCGGTTCGCCCTCTCGATTTCGGCCCTGATCTCCGCCGAGGAGTGGATCTCCCCCCCGATCTTTCCGAAGTGAATCACCTCGCAGTCGACGTAGCGCTCCACCTCCCGGTTGACCTGCCCGAGGTTCATTTCCGGGACGATCAGCCGGTCGAGGCCGTCGCAGGCCGCGGCGATCTGTGAGCCCGGGAAGGGCCAGATCGTGATCGGGCGGATGAAGCTCACTTTCGCCCCGGCCGCCCTCGCCTGCAGCACCGCTCCCAGCGCCGGCCGGGCGGTTGCTCCATAGGCGAGGACTCCGGTCTTCGCGCCGTCCATGACGTCCACCTCGACCATGGCGATGCGATCGCGCGCCTCGTCGATCTTCCGGACGAGCCGTCTCACCAGCCGGTCATGCACCGTGGAGGTCTGCACGTCCCGCATCCCGTTGTCCTGGTGCGTGGAGCCGGTGACGTGGACGAAGCAACCGTCGCCGAATTCGAGCATGGGGGGGATGGTTTCGCCGCCAAAGGCGTCCTGCCCCTCGGTGCCCTTGCGGCGGGGAAAGCGCGTAACCTCCCCGATCGAGGGGAACACCGTCTTGTCCCGGACGTGGCCGATTTCGCCGTCCATCAGGAAGATCACCGGCGTCCGGAACTCCTCCGCGAGGTTGAAGCAGCGGATGGCGAGGTCGAAGCACTCCTGCACCGTGGACGGCGAGAGCGCGATGATCTCGTGGTCGCCGTGGGTGCCCCAGCGCGCCTGCATCACGTCGCCCTGGGCGGGGAGCGTGGCCTGGCCGGTGCTCGGTCCGGAGCGCTGCACGTTCACGATGACGCAGGGCGTCTCGGTCATCACCGCGTAGCCGATGTTCTCCTGCATCAGCGAGAACCCGGGGCCGCTGGTGGCGGTCATGGAGCGCGCCCCGGCCCAGGCGGCGCCGATCACCGCGGAGATGCTGGCCAACTCATCCTCGAACTGGACGTAGTGGCCGTCGATGAGCGGCAGTTCCCGGCTCATCACCTCGGCGATTTCAGAGGCAGGGGTGATGGGGTAGCCCCCGAAGAAGGTGCAGCCCGCGAAGAGAGCACCCATGGCCGCGGCTTCGTCGCCCTGGATGAAGTGCTCGGTTCCCCCGAGGGAACGCAGGTACAGGTCCGCGATTTCGGCCGGTGCGAGTGTGGTCTCGAGCATGAGCTACTCGTTCACGATGAAGATCGCGAATTCCGGGCAGAGCAGTTCGCAGAGCCGGCATCCGTGGCATTCGCCCTGTTTCGCGACCACCGGCGGGTAGTAGCCCTTCTTGTTGATGGTCTCGGAATCGACCAGGACATCGGTCGGACAGAACTCGGTACAGATGCGGCATCCCTTGCAGAACGCCTCGTCGACAATAATCATCGCGTCGCACCCCGAGGCTACTCATGTGGACAGGTGAGTCGATCATACAACTCAGTGGCGGTTGACTGCAAGTTGAGCCTGTCGGACGTTCGTTCGATGGTTGTTTCGGTGTTGGGTGTCCGTTTTTTGGTGCAAGTGAGTCGCAGTTGTATTGACATTGAGAGGCGCCGTCAATGCCCCCGCGCCGTAAGGGATCGTTTTGGATCTGCCGTTGACAGCGCTTCATCCGTTGACGACGATGCCCCGTCTGAGTGGGCACTCGGAATCAAGGAGATCTCATGGCGACCCCGACCATCGTAATGATGCCTGGTGACGGCATCGGACAGACCGTCCTCCCGGAGGCGCAGCGCGTCCTCGACAAGGTGGGCTTTTCCGCGAACTACGTGCACGGCGACATCGGCTGGGAGTTCTGGTGCAAGGAAGGAAACGCCCTTCCGCAGCGCACCATCGATCTCCTGACGGAGCATGAGGTCGGCCTCTTCGGCGCGATCACCAGCAAACCGAAAGAGGAGGCCGCCGCGGAACTCGACCCGTCGCTCGCCGATCAGGGGTACGTCTACTACAGCCCGATCGTGGGGCTGCGCCAGCACTTCAATCTGCAGCTCTGCGTCCGGCCCTGCCGCACCTTCGCCGGGAACCCGCTGAACTTCATCCGCCGCGGCGTCGATGGGATCGAGGAGCCCCCGGTGGACGTGGTGATCTTCCGCCAGAACACCGAAGGGCTCTACGCCGGCGTCGAGTGGACCAATCCGCCGGACGAGGTCCGCACCGCCCTGGAAACCCACGTGAAGATGGGTGCCTACCGGAATACTCCCTCCGAGGATCTCGCGATCTCCTGCCGCATCTTCACCCGGGCGGCCTGCCGTTACATCACCGAAGCGGCTTTCGCCTACGCCGAGAAGCACGGCTACCAGTCGGTGACGATCTGCGAGAAGCCGAACGTCATCCGCGAGACCTCCGGGATGATGAACGCGGCCGCGCGCGAGGCGAAGGAGCGGCACCCGGGTATCGATCTGTGGCTCACGAACATCGACGCCCAGATGATGTGGCTCACCAAGAACCCCGAGGACTACGGTGTGATCGTGGCCGGCAACATGTTCGGCGACATCATCTCCGATGGCTTCGCCGGCCTGACCGGCGGACTCGGCTTCGCGTGCAGCGCCAACGTCGGCGAAACCTGCGCGGTCTTCGAGCCGACCCACGGTTCCGCCCCGAAGTACGCCGACTACGAGACGTCGATCGTGAACCCGATCGCCATGATCCTCTCCGCGGCCATGATGCTCGATCACCTGGGCGAGACTTCGATGGCCGGGGCTATCCGCACGGCGATCTCCGCGGTGCTCAAGGACGGCAGGACGAAAACCTACGACATGATGAAGATGACGGGGCGGGCCGATGTCGTCACCCGCGGCGCGGCGAGTACCTCCCGGATGACCGACGCGATTCTCGAGAGGCTCTAGATGATCATCACAGATGAAATCCGCGGGGTTTTCGCGGCGCAGATCGCAAAAATGGAGAACTCGGCACTGGCCGATCTGACTGTGGAGATCTTCACCAAAGGTTGCGAGCGCGGTGGCTGGGAAACGGTCGAAGAGCTGAAGAAGATCCCCTTCACGCTGCTCACCGATTGCCACGGAGTCACCTTCATCGAGCACGTGATTGCCGTGACCGATGGGGCCTACGCGCTCGCGAAGGCGCAACTCGACACCTACGCCACGGTCCCGTACCCGATCGACCTCGACCGGGTGCTGGCCGGCGGTATCCTGCACGATGTCGGCAAGCTGATGGAGATCGAGCGCGACGGCAATGGTGGTTACCGGAAGAGCCGGGCCGGCCACTGCGCCCGCCACCCGATTTCCGGTGCCATTCTCGCGGCCGAGTGCGGGGCCAGCGACGAAATCGTGAACACGATCGCCTGCCACGCGAAGGAAGGTGACGGTCGGTCGCAGGTGGTGGAGACGGTGTTCATCCACCAGGCCGACTTCGCGACGTTCAACCCGCTCGTCATGAAGGCGGCGGGGAAGCTGATAGTAAGGGGTCAGGTCTGACATTTGTCCGGAGCCGGACATTTTTCGGATGCTGACGCAGAGCAAGGGTGAGCCGATGGGCCGGACGATCATCGAAAAGATCCTCTCCTCACACACCGTGGATCCCGTCGCTCCCGGGAAGATCGTCGATCTCGAAATCGACGCCCGGGTGGCTCGGGACTTCGGCGGCGCCAACGTCGTGAAGAATCTCACCGAGGCCGGGCTCTCGATCAATGACCCGGCGAAGACGTTCTTCACCTTCGACTGCAACCCCGGCGGTTCGGATCAGAAGTACGCGGTGAACCAGCAGTTCTGCCGCGTCTACGCTCGGGAGCAGGGGATCACCGTCTACGACATCGACCGCGGGATCGGGACCCACGTGGCGATCGATCAGGGCCTGGTGCGGCCGGGCAGCACCCTTGTCTCCACCGACTCCCACGCCAACATCCTCGGGGCCATCGGCGCCTTCGGGCAGGGCATGGGGGACGTGGATATCGCCCACGCTTTCGCCCACGGGCGGGTGTGGTTCAAGGTGCCGCCGACCGTGAAGGTGACGATCACCGGGACGCCGGGAAAGACCGCTGCGCCGAAGGACCTGACGCTGGCGGTGCTCCGGCAGATGGGCGCGGCGGGACTGCTTGGATCCGCGGCAGAGTTCTACGGCGACGTGGTGGACGACCTGGATCTCTCGGGGCGCGTCACCATGGCTTCGATGGGCACGGAGATGGGGGCGATCATCTGCCTCTTTCCACCGAACGGATCGGTGCTTGCCGAATGTTCCGCCCGGTGCAAAGCGGAGGTCGAGGGGATCTACGCCGACCCGGACGCGGAATATGCATCGGAGGTCACCGTGGACGTCGAAGGGCTCGGCTCCCTCATCGCCCGGCCCGGCCATCCCGAAGACGTCGTGGATCTCGACGCGGTCCGCGGCCGGAAGATCGACTCGGTCTTCATCGGGTCCTGCACGAATGGTCGGATGGATGACCTGCGGACCGCGGCCACGGTGCTCAAGGGCAAGAGGATCGCGCCGGGCGTCGTGCTGAAGATCGTGCCGAGTACCGACGCCGTCTGGCGCCAGGCGATGAAGGAAGGCCTGCTCGATGTGTTGAAGGAGGCCGGCGCATTGATCGGCAACGCCGGATGTGCGGGCTGCGCCGCGGGGCAGATCGGCCAGAACGGTCCGGGCGAGGTGACCGTCAGCACCGGAAACCGCAACTTCGCGGGCAAGCAGGGCAAGGGTGAGGTCTACCTCGCGTCGCCCGCCGTGGCCGCGGCCTCCGCGGTCGCGGGAGAGATCGCCACGCCGGACACGCTGCCTTCGAGTCCCGCGGTGTTTGCCACGGGTGGAGGTGCGACCGCCACCGCGCCGGCACCGGACCCGGACGCAGAGACCGCTCCTTCTGTCGTGCGGGGACGTGTCCTCCTGATCGATCAAGACAACATCGACACGGACATGATCTTCCACAACCGCCACCTGGCGATCACCGAGATCGACAAGATGGGGGAGCACACGTTCGGGAATTTGCCTGGTTTCGAGGACTTCCCGCAGAGCGTCCAGTCCGGCGACATCGTCATCACCGGGGGCAATTTCGGCTGTGGTTCTTCCCGGCAGCAGGCCGTGGACTGCTTCCGCGCTCTCGGCGTGTCGCTGGTCGTGGCGAGGTCCTTCGGAGCGATCTACGAGCGAAACGCCATCAACTCCGGGTTCCCGATCCTCGGCGCGGACCTGCTCTCGGCGGGGCTTGCCGACGGCGACGAGATCGAGGTGGATCTCACCACCGGGAAGGTGACCCTGCCTTCCGGGGAGACGCTCGACGTGGAGCCGTTTTCCCGAGTGCAACTCGAGATCTACGGTCGCGGCGGACTTCTCAGGTAACCGAGGCAAACATGGGCAAGACCTTCGCGGAAAAGGTACTGGGTCGCAAGGCGGGCAAGGACGACGCGGTCGCCGGGGAGATCCTCTTCCTCAAACCCGACCACCTGCTCACGCACGACAACACCGCGGCGATCATCGGCAAGATCGGCCCGGAGCTCGAGCGCTTCGGCGTCGCGAGAACCGACCTCTCGGTGATCGTGCTCGACCACGTGATTCCCGCCGCCAGCGAGAAGACGGCGACGAATCACCAGCAGATCCGGGAATTCGTCAACACCTTCGGCATCGAGCACTTCCACGACGTGGGAGCGGGCATCTGCCACCAGGTCGTCCTCGAGAAGGGGTTGGCGAAGCCGGGCGGCGTCATCGTCGGCAGCGACAGCCACACCTGCTCCTACGGGGCGGTGGGCTGCTTCGCCACCGGCGTGGATCGTACCGAGGCGGCGGCGCTCATGCTCCGCGGCATCACCTGGCTGAAGGTCCCCGAGACAATCAAGATCAACCTCACCGGCAAGCTCCAACCCCCGGTTTCGGCGAAGGACCTGATCCTCACGATCATCGGCGACATCGGCGCCGGCGGCGCGGCCTACAAGGCGGTGGAGTTCCACGGCGACATCGGCGGGCTGTCCATGGAGGAGCGCTTCACCATCGCCAACATGGGCGTGGAGATGGGGGCCAAGGTTGCGGCGTTCCCCGCGGACGACGTGACGCGGGAATTCCTGATCTCCGTCGGCGTGTCTGACGGCAGCTACGAGGCGCTCTGGGCCGAGCCGGATGCCACCTACGAGCGCGAACGGACCTACGACCTCTCGACCCTCGAGCCGGTCGTGGCCCATCCCCACGAGGTGGACAATGTGAGGCCGCTCGTGGACTCCGGAGAGATCGAGTTCCAGCAGTTCCTGCTCGGGACCTGCACCAACGGGCGACTGAGCGACCTGATGGAAGCGGCGGCGATTCTCGATGGGAAGAAGGTCGCCGCGTCGGCACGGTTGCTCGTGCTGCCCGCGTCCCGGGGAGTCTTCGAGGCCGCGATTGAAAACGGCACGATCACGACGCTTTCGAGGGCCGGAGGGATCGTCCTTCCGCCGGGCTGCGGCCCATGTCTCGGCGCCCACCAGGGCGTCCTCGCGCCGGGAGAGAAGTGCCTCTCCACCGCCAACCGGAACTTCAAGGGACGCATGGGCTGCAAAGATGCGGAGATCTACCTCGCCAGCCCGGCGACGGTCGCCGCTTCGGCACTCACGGGAAAGCTGACCGATCCTCGGGAGGTGAAATGATGACCGTCTTCCAGTATGGCGACGACATCAACACCGATATGCTCTTCCCGGGCAAGTACACCTACACCTGCAGTACCGCCGAGGAGATCCTGCCGCACCTCCTGGAGGACCTCGACCCGGAGTTCGCCGGTTCGGTCAAGGAGGGGGATCTGCTGCTGGGCGGCAGCAACTTCGGCTGCGGGAGTTCCCGTGAGCAGCCCGTTCTCGGGCTGAAGGCGGTGGGCATCGAGGCGGTGGTGGCGAAGAGCTTCGCCCGAATCTTCTTCCGGGCCGCGATCAACCAGGGACTGTTGCTCGTCGAGTGCCCGGAGGCGGTTGCCGCCTTCGAACCCGGCGACGAGTACATCATCGATATCGAGGCCGGCACGATCCGGGTGGGCGGGAAGCAATTCGCGTTTCCGCGACTCCCCAATGAGGTGCTGGCGATTCGCGAAGCGGGCGGACTCCTGGCCTGGACGACCCGCCAACTCGAGGAGGAAGGGCGTTGAGGCTCTACGAGCACGAAGCCAAGTTGGTCTTTTCGGAGCAGGGACTGAAGGTGCCGGAGAACTACGGCGTCGTGCGCAACGCCGATGAAATCGGGGGCCTGGGCGCGGAGTTTCCGGTCATGGTGAAGGCCATGGTGCTTTCCGGCGGGCGGGGCAAGGCGGGTGGAGTGAAGAAGGCCGCCGATGTCGCGGAGGCAACCGCCGCCGCCGAGAGCATTCTGGGGAGCGTGATCGCGGGATACCCGGTCAGGACGTTGCTGATCGAACATGCCGTCGAAGAACGTGCGGCCTGCTACCTCGGCGTCACCATCAACCCCGCCACCTACAACCTGATCCTCCTCGCGAGTCCCATGGGCGGCGTGGACATCGAGGGGGTGGCCCGGGAGAAGCCGGAGATGATCTACCGGCGCGAGATCCCGGGGAACGACCTCGAGTTGCCGGGCGAGATCGCCGCGGAGGTTGCCGGATTCCTCGCGGCCGGCATCGAGGGTGGTGCTCCCGAAGATAAGCTCGCCGACGCGGTGGGCAAGCTCTACGCGGCTTTCCAGGGCATCGACGCGAAGGTGGCGGAAGTCAACCCGCTGATCATCACCACCGATGACCAGGTCGTCGCCGCTGACGCCAAGGTGGTCATCGACGACAACGCGCTGTATCGCCAGCGGAAGCTCTTCCGCCTGCTGGGCCTGACCGAGGCGCGCCACGACTCCTCCGAGTTGACGCCGGACGAAAAGCGGGCACGCGATGCCGGCTTCCCGTTCGTCGATCTGCTTCCACCGGACGCGCCGAGCGACCCCGACAGGTTGTATGTCGGACTGGTGCCGGGCGGCGCCGGCTACGGGATCTTCTCGATCGACGAGGTCGCCAATATCGGTGAGCGCTTCTTCGACGGGAAAGTCGTGCCGGTGAACTTCATGGACTCCGGCGGCGGCCCCAGGCTGAACACCGTGGCGGAGATGTTCCACCTGCTGATGGACAAGGAGGTGGTCGATCTGATCGTCACCTCGCGCTTCGGCGGCATCTCGAGCTGTGACGTGTTCATCCGCGGTCTGATCAAGTGCCTGCGGGATCGGCATGCCGAAGGGAAGCGGGTGCTGCCGGTGCACGGCCGCATGGTCGGGACCGATCTCCCGGGGGCGAAGGCGTTCCTCGAGGCGGCGAAGGCGGAGACACCTGAGGTTCTGAAGGACATGGTGATCACGGTGGGCAATCAGAAGATCATGGCCGAGGTGATCCGCGAGGGCGTCGCCGCGGCGTTCGCCGGGAGGCAGTCATGAGCGCCGGCACGCTTTCCCCGATCCCCGCCGGCAGTGGGCTTCTCGTGCACCTGATCCGCTCCGTCCGGCCGGATCTCGCCGAGATCATCGCCGGTACGAACGAGATCGAAACCGCCGTTATCGGCCTTGGCGGCCAGGGCACGCGCCACGCGGGGCTGATGCAGAAGTTCGGGACGAAGGTCACCGCGGGCATCGCCCCGGGGCGCGCCGGCGAGCGCATAAAGGAGACGATTCCGGTCTTCGACAGCGTGGCCGATTGCGTCGCCGCTCATCCGAATCTCGCCGCGGTCTCGATCTGGCGTCACTTCTCGAGCGCGCGGGAAGCCGCCCTCGAGGCCATCGCCGCCCGAGTCCCGCTCGTGGTGCTGATCTCCGAGGGCATCCCGCTCCGCGACGTCCGCGACATCATCGCCGCGGCACGCGAAGGCAGCTCTCTGCTGCTCGGCGGGAACACGCCGGGCGCGATCTTCCCGCCGGAGCGGATCAAGGTGGGCATGTTGCCGGACGTGTTCCACCCCGCCGAGCCTGAGCCGAACCAGGCCGGCCCCCGGGGGGTGACCATCCTCTCTCGCAGCGGCGCGATTCTCTACCACATGTCCGATGCGCTGGCCTCGGCGGGCATCGCTCAGAACGGGGTCATCGGCGTCGGCGGCGACGGGGCCATCGGCTCCACCTTCCGCGATCTCGTGCCGCTCGTCATGCGGCACGACGAGACGGATCTCGTGGTCGTCGCCGGGGAGATCGGGGGCTCCCAGGAGGAACTCTTCGCGGCGGACATCAAGGCGCGTCCGGAGCTGTATCCCAAGCCGCTCCTGGCGCTGATTTCCGGCAAGCACGCACCCGCCGGAAAAACGATGGGTCACGCCGGCGCCATCGTCGCCCCGGGGCAGGAGTACGGCACCTTCAGGAGCAAGCGCGATGCCCTGACCGATGCCGGCGTTACCGTTGTGAACAGCCAGTACGACCTGATTACCGCGGCGAAGGAGATCCTCGGCACGAAGACCTACTTCGATTGCGGGAAGTACTACGAGCGGATGAAGGCCAACTGGGAGACGCTCCCGGAACCCCCGTCCTGGGGCACCCAGATCACGCTGGTCGAGCCGAACAATCTGGTCATCGCCGGTATTCCGCTGAAGGAGATCATCCCCGAGAGGTCGTTGGTGCAGGCGGCGCACCTGCTGGTCGGCCTCTCGCTTCCCGACGACGCCACCACGGCACACCTCGAAGCGCTGGCGATCACCGCTGCGCAGGAACCCGCTCCGGCCGCCCCGGTGCGTGCGGGTGAGCAGCTCTCCGCAACGCTCGCCCGCTTCTTCCTCATGGACGAGGAGTGGACGCCGGCGACGGACGAGCCGGAGGAGGCCCGCATCCTGACCGCGGTGCATTCTCTCGGTCGCGCGGCCCGGTTCGTCGCCGAGGCGCTCGGCAACGGCCATCGCCTGGACGATGACGGCGAGGACTACTCCTTCGGAGAACTCATCGCCCGGGCGGTGGGGGACCGGGAAGGCACCACGCCCGAGCGTGTCCGCCTGATCGAAGCGATGGCGGTGGCATCCGTGGACCACGGCGTCACCCCGCCCTCGGCGCAGGCGACGGTGCTGGCGGCGACGGTACGCGCGCCGTTGCCGATGGCGCTCGCGAGCGGCGTCGGGGCGATCACCGATGTGCACGGCGGCGCCGGCATGGAGGCCGCGAAGTACTTCCTGGCCTGCCGCGACCTGGCGAAGGAGAGGGGCATCAAGGCGGAGCAGGCGGCCTCCATCCTGCTCGAGCAAGCCTCGAAAAGGGGCGGTCGCACCGCTGGTCTCGGCCATCGCGTCCACACGAAGGACCCGCGCCGCGACATCCTCTGGGCGCTTGCGGAGAGTGCCGGCATCTCGGGTGACTGCGTGGCGATCAGCAAATTGATGGAGCGGATCTTCCCCGAGGTCCGGGGGTTCTCCCTGCCGATCAACGTCGACGGCGTGATCGGGGCGGTGGTGGCCGACCTGGGGCTGGACCCGGTGGCCGCGAAGGCACTCTTCATCCTCGGTCGCGTGGCCGGCCTGACCGCCCACTACTTCGAGGAGATCCTGACGCAGCCCCCGATGAGAAGGGTCAACTTCGCTCAGGCAAGGTACCGGGGGCTTTTTCGAGACCCGGTGTAAGAACTCCGGGGCGGCTGCGACCAAGTGTCATCGCCGGCAATTCAACCGGCGGGACGAGTCTCGGCGTGGCCGGCGTTCGGGGGTGAACATACCGCGCTGCCAGTTGTTCCCATAGCCGGGTCGCGGCCCCGCCGGATCACTTCTCCTCGCAATCCCCCGCCCCGCCCGGGGCTGAAGCTCAGCAAGGATGCGGTATGCGGAGAGCCGGCAGTTCCGGGAAGTCCGGAGGGCCGGGGCGAGGGCCTCCCCCCGGTTCACCGCGCCGCTCGTCCACACAACCCGTCGGGGCGTCGCTATTCGTAGGCCGGAATCCCGGTGATGTAGTCGCCGAGGATCAGGTGGTGGATGTCGTGGGCGCCCTCGTAGGTCTTCACCGACTCGAAGTTCAGCATGTGGCGGCCGGCCTGGTACTCGTGGGTGATGCCCGAGGCGCCGAGCATGTCCCGCACCATCCGGGCGATCCTCAGCGCCCAGTAACAGTTGTTCCGCTTGATCATCGAAATGTGGGCGTAGTTGGCGAGCCCCTGGTCTTTCAGACGGCCCACCTGCAGCGTCATGAACTGCGCCTTCGTGATCTCCGTCAGGATGTTGCTGAGCTTCTTTTGCACGAGTTGATGTCCGGCGAGCGGCTTCCCCTTGAACTGGGTCCGGGCCATCACGTAGTTCAGCCCCTCATCGTAGCAGGCCATCATCGAACCGATCGCGCCCCAGGCGATGCCGTACCTCGCCTGGTTCAGGCAGGAGAGCGCCGTCTTCAGTCCGAGGTCGCTGCCGGGCATGAGGCTCCCCTCGGGGACCACGCAGTCCTCCATGATGATCTCGGAGGTGACCGAGGCCCGCAGGCTCCACTTCTCCTTGATCAGCGGCGCGGTGAACCCCTCCCGGTCCGTCTCGACCAAGAACGCCCGGATGCCCTCTTTCGTCTTCGCGAAGACCACTGCGATGTCGGAGATGGATCCGTTGGTGATCCAGCGCTTGGTGCCGTTCAGAACCCATCCGTCCGCCGTCTTCTCGGCCCTGGTGAGCATCCCCCCGGGGTTGCTGCCGAAGTCCGGCTCGGTGAGCCCGTAGCAGCCGATGGCTTCGCCGTTGACGAGTCTGGGCAGCCACTTCTCCTTCTGCTCCTCGGACCCGTACTCGTTGATCGGGTAGATCACGAGCCCGTTGATCACCGAGGCGAAGGAGCGGATGCCGCTGTCACCGCGCTCCAGTTCCTGGTAGATCAGGCCGGTGCAGACGCTCGACATGCCGCCGCCACCGTGGCCCGTGAGCCCCGCGCCGAGCACGCCGATCTCCGCGAGCTGGTCCTTCCACGGCATGTGGAAGGTGTCCTCCTGGAAGTGTTTGTCCACGACGGGGATGACCTCGGCGTCGACCCACTCCCGGATCGAGTCGCGGACCATGACCTCCTCTTCGGAGAGCAGGGTGTCAAAACCACAGAAATCGGCACCTTGGAACTTCTTCATGGGGATCCTCCAGGCGGGATGAAGACGCGGGATCCTATCCGGGCGGGGTGAGCCGGGCAAGGGATTCAGTTCATTCCTCTCCGAAGGCGGCCGATATGGGAGCGGGGTCACCGTTCATGAACAGATACAGACCGGGCCTGACAATCGGGAAGTGGGCCATCCTGCTGACGATCCTGCTGGCTCAACTCGCCTGCGGAAACGGGGATGATGGTTCGGGGGCGCTCCCGGTTCTCAGGCACCCGATCGCGAAAGCGGCGGACGGGGTCGTGAACCAGCTGAATGCCCGGTCGGATGAGGATTCCGCCCTGATCGAGACGTTTCGCCGCACGGCCACGCCGACGCTCGCCTCCCACGAGGTTCGCCAGGCCTGTGGAGCCCTCGGTCGGGCGCTGGCCACCGCCGATCCGGAGACCGTCGCGGATTTCGTGCTCGAGACGCGCGAAAACCTCTACTCCGAGTTCTTCGCTCCCTTCACCAATGACGCTCTGGACACTCTCGCGAACAGCCTCCGGGTGCCCGCCGACATTCCCGAACTTGCCGTGCTCCGGATCGAGTACATCCTGAGGGAAGCGCAGGGGGCCTATTCGGGCACCCTCCTCGCCGCTACCGCGCAGGTCTCCTTTCTCGACGCGATGGCTCCCCGGCCCATGCCGGTGGATTGGCTCCGTCCCGCCGAAGGTGCTCCGCCGGAGATCTACACCGGTGCGGCGGCGGCACTGCGAAGCCCGGGATGTGTGGAAGGTGGCGCTCGCCCGGACCTCGCCCTCGAGGTCTACCGCGAAGCACTCGCCAGGTGGCCCGCGGACCCGGTCTTCGTGAGTGGGATGATCTCCCTGCTGCTCGAGAGCGAGGAGCGCGCGCCCGATCGCGTGATGCGGTACCTCGCCGAGGCATCGGAGCGGGATCCGGAGAATGCCGCGTGGCTCTACCTGACGGCCGCGAGGCACTTTCGAGCGGGCCGGGACGCTCTGGCACTCGCCGCCCTCTCATCCGCCGCCCGGCGCCCGCACCTCTCGCTTTACGGTGTGGAGCGGGCGAAGCGGACCTCTTCGTACCTGATCGCCCTCGGCTACTCACCGATCCGGGCGCGGGTCGTCGCCGGCCGCCTGACCGGAAACGCCGCCGTCCTCGATCTCAAGCTCGCCGGCAACAAGGCGCTGCTGCGCTCCTACGAGTACGATGATCTCGAGTCCTGCCGCGTTCTGCTGGAGGTGCCGCTGGTCATCGATCGCCAACTGGGCGACCGCCCGCGGCTGCTCATCACGGAGCAGGTCCTCCTGTCCCTGAAGAGTTCCGGGCTACCCCGGCTGGCCGACCTGGCAAACGGAGAGCGGAGCGGACCCTACGCCGACGCGGCCGAGGCGGCAAGGCGGAGGCTCGCCGCGATCGAGAGCGGGGAGCGGCTCTGCGGGGGGCTCGAAGCCTGGGGGAGGATGGTCTCGCTGATCGGCGACGAGGCGTTCGTGCGCTTCCTGGACGACGTCCTCAGTGGTGGAGAAGCCCGGTTTCTGGAGGCTTGCGCGGGGAAAAAACAGCTCGAGGACTGCCTGAAGCTATTGCCTTGAGGGGCTTTCTCTCCTCCGGATCCGTAAGGATGTCGAAGACCTCGACCTGCCCGTTCGAACGGTAGATCCAGTGCAGGCGGCCATCGAAGACCGCCCGGTAGTCGAACTCGCAGGGCTTCGGGTCGGAGGTTTCGGCCCGCTCACCGAGGATCCGCGAGATGACCCGTGGTGAGGCGTCCATCGTTGCCCAGGCGCGCCGATCGGTGAGATCTCCGAGGAGGCTCTGACCGTCGAGATCCGCCGACCCGGAGATTCCACAGACCTCGAGCACCGTGGGGTAGATGTCTTCCAGGCGGGCCACTTCGTCCGTGACTTCCCCGCCCCGCGTTCCGCCGGGAAGCCTGATCACCAGTGGGACGTGACGGATGCTGCGGTGGAGGCAGAACATGTGCTCGACGAGGCCTCGCTCACCGAGATTCTCACCATGGTCCGAGGTGATGATGAGGAGCGTGTCCTCGAGCAGTTCGTTCCGCCGCAGTTCGGCGATGAAGTGGCCGATGGCGCGGTCCAGACCGGCAATCTCCGCGTCGTAGAGGTCCGACAGCGCCTCGATCTCCTCCTCCGTGAGTCTGGAGATCCCCAGATTGTGCTCGCCGAGGTCGTCGCTGGAAAGGGCCATGACCCGGCGGGCGATCGCGGGGTCGGCCAGGGGGTCCCGGAATTGCTCCCTGAAGCTGTCCGGCGGGGCGTAGGGGCTGTGCGCCTCCATGTCGTTGATGAACAGGAAGAACTGCTCTCCCCGGTCGCGAGCACGAACGGCCCAGTCGAGCGCTTTCCGATGTGTGGCCTGCGCGGTGAGATAGCTCGGGTCCCCGTCCAGGTGCATCGGGAAGTAGCTCTCGAACCCCTGGACCAGGCCGAACTCCGGGGCGACGATGGGGTTGGTCGTCAGGCAGGCGGTGCGATACCCCTCGTCCTTCAGGCGCTCCGCCAGCGTCGTCGCCCCCGGGTCCAGGTACGAACGGTTGCTGCGCCGGAACCCATGGTTCTCCGGCAGGAATCCGGTGAAAATCGAGGCGTGGGCGGGACCTGCCCAACCGGACGGGCTCCAGGTATTCCGGAAGTTGATGCCTTCCCGGGCCAGGGCTTCGAGTGCAGGCGTGGTGGGGCGGCCATACCCGTTCACGGAGCACCGATCGGCGCGGGTGGTATCCATGACGAGCAGAATTACGTTCGGCCGCGGAGCCGGCTCATCAGAGCCGCACGCCCCGGGAAGGAACGCGGCCATCATCAGCACCGCAATGGAGTTCACCCAACCCATATCTTAAGGACGATGCCGGGGCCGGCGATGTTCCGGTCGAAGCCGGAATTATCCTCGAATCAGGGTGCGGAGGGTCGGGCGTCGGCACGGCCCCGCATCCCCGCATCCCCGGTGGCGATCGCCCTCACCTCCACCCGGCGGCGCAGGCATACCGCTCTCGGTGCAACAGGCGCACACATTTCCAGACGGGCCCTTAGAGCGCCTGCAACTCGTAGAGGCGGTGGTAGATTCCGTCCTTCCGGATCAGCTCCCGGTGGGTGCCGCTCTCGCGGATCCGGCCGTGGTGCATCACCAGGATTCGGTCGCAGCTTCGGATGGTGGAGAGGCGGTGGGCGATGATCAGGGAGGTGCGCCCCTTCATCAGCCGGGTGAGCGCCCCCTGGATCAGAACCTCGGTCTCGGTGTCGATGCTCGATGTCGCCTCGTCGAGGATCAGGACGCGCGGGTCGAACGCCAGGGCCCGGGCGAAGGCGAGGAGCTGCTTCTGGCCGACTGAGAGCGTGGCGCCGCGCTCCAGGACCGGCGCACGGTAGCCGCCATCGAGTTTCTCGATGAAGCGGCTCGCGTTGACCGCCCGCGCCGCCTCGATCGCCCGCTCCTCCGGGATCTCGCTCTTGCCGAGCCGGATGTTCTCGAGAACGTCGCCGGCGAAGAGGAAGACGTCCTGCAGGACCACCGAGATCGTGCGGCGCAGTTCGTACTTGTCGTACTCCAGTATGTCCTTTCCGTCGAGCAGGATACGTCCGCGCTGCACGTCGTAGAGACGGGAGATCAGCGAGATGATCGAGGTCTTGCCGGCGCCGGTGGCTCCGACCAGGGCGATGGATGAACCCGCCTCGGCCTTGAACGAGACATCCTCGAGCACCCAGTTCTCACCACGGTAGGCGAACCAGACGTGCTCGAACTCGATCTCTCCCCGAAAGCCCTCGGTGGTGAGCGGCAGCGGCCGGGCGGGGTTCGCCACCAGTTCATCGCGGTCGAGGATCTTGAAGAGCCGCTCCGAAGAGGCCATCGCCGACTGCATCACGTTGTACTGTTCGGAGAGGTTGCGGATCGGTTCGAAGATGAGCGAGATCATGAACCAGAACTGCATGAACTCGCCGACGGTCAGCTCCGCGTTCACCACGTACCGGGCGCCCACATAGATCAGCAGGGCCTGCGCCAGGGCGAAGAACAGCTCCACCGCGGGGAAGAACCAGGCGAAGTGCAGGATGGTCCCGGCGTGGGCTCGATAGAGGTCGTCGGAGAGCCCCTCGAGCTCCGCCGCGGCCCGCTTCTCCCTGGAGAAGATCTGGATGACGCGCATCCCGGTGATCGATTCCTGCACGGTGGCGTTCACCCGGGCCACTTCCCGCCGGACGTTGCGGTAGCCCTGCCGCGCCTTGTTGCGGAACCTGAGCGAGACCGCGAACATCAAGGGCAGCAGGGCGGACATCCAGAGCGCCAGGCCCCAGTTGATGAAGAGCAGCACGGCGACGATGGCGACGATCTTCACCAGGTCGCCGAAGATCGAGACGATCCCCATGGAGAGCGCCTGGTAGAGCGCCTCCACGTCGGAGACCACGCGGGTCACCAGGCGGCCGACGGGGTTTCGGTCGAAGAAGCGGAGCGAGAGCCTCTGGACCTTCGTGAACACCTCCCGGCGGATATCGACCATCACCCGCTGGCCGAGGTACTCCACGGTCCACATGTGGGCGCCGCGGGTGACGAAACCGATCAGCACCACTCCGCCGAAGATGAGCGTGAGGTTCGTCAGTTCCGACAGGAAACCGTCTCGTCCGATCTCCGATTTCAGGTACGCGGCGATGGGACCGTCCACCGCGAGCTTGATGAGCTCGAACGGCACCAGGTCGAGGAACGAGATGACCAGCAGGAAGATCGAGGCGAGCCCGACCAGGCCCCGGTAGGGACGCACGTAGCGCAAGAGGCGCCTGATCAGCGTCGCGTCGTATGCCTTGCCGAGGGTTTCGTCTTCCGGCCAGTCCGTCACTTCAGTGACTCCAACTCGTCTTCCAGTCGCTGTAGCCGTTCCATTTCCGCGTAGTTTCCACCGAGGCCCAGCAATTCCGCGTGGGAGCCCGCCTCCACGATCCTCCCTTCCTCGAGCACGATGATGCGATCCGCGTTCTGCACGGTGGAGACCCGGTGGCTGATGAGGATGGTGGTCCGCTCTCTCATCACCTCCCGCAGCTCCCGCAGGATCTCCTCTTCCGTGCCGGTGTCCACCGAGGAGAACGAGTCGTCGAGGATGAGAATCGGCGGATTGCGGATGATCGCCCGCGCCAGCGCCGCCCGCTGCTTCTGGCCTCCCGAGAGATTGACGCCGCGCTCGCCGAGCATGGTGTCGAAGCCCTTCGGAAGATCTTCGAGGTCGGCCGAGAGGCGGCTTCGCGCCGCGGCGGCGACCACCTCCTCTTCCGTGGCGTGGTCGAGACCGAACGTGATGTTGGCGCGGAGTGTGTTCGAGAAGAGAACGGTCTCCTGCGGCACGTACCCGATGGCGCCGCGCAGATGGCGAAGGGCGTAGCGGTTCAAGTCCACACCGTCGATGAAGACCGCCCCGGAAGGTACCGGGTACATGTGGAGGAGCAATTCCACGAGCGTCGACTTGCCGGAACCGGTGTGGCCCACGATGGCCAGGGAAGTGCCGGCGGGCACCTTGACGCTGATGTTCTCGAGCACCGGGGATCCGTTGTAGGCGAAGGTCAGGTCGCGGAACTCGATTTCTCCCCGGATCGGGCCCTCTTCGATGGGATCATCGGGGTCGCGCACGTCCGGCCCGACGGCGAGGATTTCGTCGATCAGGGCCATGGCCGCCGCACCGCGCTGGAAGAGGGCGATGACCCAGCCCACGGCGATCATGGGCCAGATCAGCATCCGCTGGTAGGCGAAGAATGCCAGGAGATCTCCGATCGTCAGCTCAGCTTCGCCCACATACCGCCCGCCCACCAGGAGCAGGACCAGGGAGCCGATGCCCTCGAGCGCCTGGAGGCTCGGTCGCAGCACCGCCCGCAGGCGCGCCATGCCCATCGAGGCATCGAGGTAGCCCCCGGCGACCTTACCGAACTCCTCGATTTCGTTTTCCTCCCGGGCGAAGACCTTGACCACCCGCGCCCCCGCGAAGGACTCCTGCGCCCGGGTCGAGAGATCGGCCGCGGCCTCCTGGACCCGCTTGCTGTGCACGTGCATCCGGGGGGCGAGCAGCTTCGTGAGCACCGCGATGCCGAGGAGCGGAATCAGGCTGAAGAGCGTGAGGGGGGCGCTCATGCCGAGCATCAGCACGAGCGCGATCGGGACCATGAAGATCGTGTTGCTGATATACATGACCCCCGGGCCGAGGGCCTGTCGCACCTGCTCCACGTCCGAGGAGGCCCGGCTCATCAGGTCGCCGGTGGCGCGGTGGTGGAAGAACGACGACGTCAACGTCAGGAGGTGACTGTAGATCCTGTTCCGGAGGTCCCGTTCCAGCTTCCGGGAGGTGGTGATCAAGAACCACCGCATCCCGAAGTGAAACATGGCCAGGAACACGGAGAGGACGATGATGGCCAGCGCCGCCTCGCCCATGACCGAGAGGTCGAGGTTCTCTCCCCGGTCGATCTCATTCACCGCCCGGCGCAGGATCTGGGGGAGATACAGCGCGATTCCGCGGCTGCCCATCAGGCACAGGAAGCCGAAGATGATCGTCCGCTTGTAGCGCGGCACGAACGCCAGAATGGTGCGGAAGCGCTTCATTCCTGTCGGTCGGCCTCGCGTTCGCTACGGACCGATCGATAGGTCTTCAGGGCCGGCGCGCATTCCCTCACGTCGACGCCGCAGTGGTTGCAGCGTCCGTCCATGCAGTTCCGGGTGCGCTCCTCCCGACCGGCTCGTTCCCACTCCTCGCCGAGGTACGCCCGCGAGACCGGCGCGCCGAGGTGGTCCCAGGGCAGGACCTCCTGCTCGTCGCGCGGCCGGTGCAGCAGGAACTCCGGATCAATCCCCTCCGCCGCCAGCGCGGCATCCCAGCGTTCGCGCTTGAAGTGTTCGTCCCAGGCGTCGAATCGCGATCCGTTCCGGAACAGGTGCAGCAGCACGCGGCCCACGTGACGGTCGCCTCGCGCCAGGAGCGCCTCCATCAGCGACGGTCCGGTCTGGTGGATCTTGAGCTTGACTGCCCGGTATGGCGGAACCAGTTCGAGCAGGCGCTCCCGTTTTCGCTGGAATTCCGATTCCCGGCCCATCGGCTCCCACTGGAAGGGGGTGTGGGGCTTCGGGACGAAATTCGACACGGCGGCGGTCACCTTCCCCGCATAGCCGAGTGACTGCCCGCCCAGGTTGGACACCCTCCCGGCGAGTTCGATGATCCCGTCCACATCCACGTCGGTTTCGGTCGGCAACCCGATCATGAAGTAGAGCTTCACCGCCCTCCATCCGAGACCGTAGATCTCCGCGACGGCGCGGAAGAGATCTTCGTTCCGGATGTTCTTGTCGATGACCGCGCGCAACCGGTCCGTGGCGACCTCGGGGGCGAGGGTCAGGCTCGTCTTGCGAACATTGCCGACCATGGAGGGGATGCTCGAGAGAGACCCGGTGATTCGCAGCGACGGCACGGAGAGGCCGACCCGGAGATCTCGGAACTCCTCGTCCAGCGCGGCCATCAACTCCGGCAGTCGTGGGTAATCAGCGGTGGAGAGGGAGAGCAGGGCGATCTCGGAGAACCCGGTGGCCCGGTAGCTCGCTCTCGCCAACTCGACGATCTTCTCGACGGATCGGAGCCGGGTGGGGCGTTTCAGCATTCCCGCCTGACAGAATCGGCAACCCTGGGTGCAGCCGCGCATGATTTCGATGGCGATGCGGTCCTGCGTCACCTGGACGAAGGGGATCGGCGTTTGGGCGGGGAAACAGGCCGTCTCGAAATCGGAGACGTGGGCCGGGGCGACGCGTTCCGGGATGCCGTCGACCGTCGGCACGATCTCGGCGATGCGGCCGTCCGGGTGATAGCGGACCTGGTAGAGGTGGGGGGCATAGACCCCGGGCACCCGGCGTGCCAGTTCGATGGTCGTCTCCCGCCGCGACAGCCCGCCTGACTTCGCCTCGATGACGATCCGCGAGATTTCGACGACCGCCTCCTCTGCGTCACCGAGAAGAAAGAGGTCGAAGAAGTCGGCCAGAGGCTCGGGGTGGAAGGCATTGACACCGCCGCCCATCACGAGCGGGTGGCCGGCGTCGCGATCGGCGGCGAGCAGCGGGATGCGGGCCAGATCGAGCATGGCCAGCACATTTGTCCAGGAGAGCTCGTATTGCAGGGAGAAGCCGACGATATCGGCGTCGCCGACCGGCCGGTGCGTCTCCAGGGTCAGGAGCGGAAGGCCCACCCGTCGCATCTCCGCTTCCATGTCCATCCATGGGGCGAAGGCGCGTTCCGCGGCGACTCCCGGGCTTCCGTTCAGGATGCCGTAGAGGATCTTCATCCCGAGGTGGCTCATTCCGAGAGCGTAGGTGTCCGGGAACAGCAGCGCCCAGCGCAGATCCACTTCGTCGTCCGGTTTCACCTGGATGCCGACCTCGCCACCCAGGTACTGGGCGGGGGTGTCGACGTTCAGGAGGATGTCGCGCAGCTGTTTCCCGGTGTTCATGGTGCCTCGGGTGGTTCGCCTCGATCTTACGCGGTCGCGCCGGGAAGCCCGACGAACTCGGTCCCCGGAATCAAGGTGTGCGATTGCGCACGGTCATCCTGTTGCACATCCGCTCCCCTTCCGTGCCCTCCGGATCGATGCAATCGGGAATCCGACATGCGGAAAGTCATTTCAGCATAGGACTTACAGGATCTCCCCGACTTGGTTGCCTCCCTTGGCATCGCAGTTGCGATTTCGGAGGTCGTTCTATGATAGCAGCCTTCCGGTTTCGGCCGGGAGGAGAAGAAAGGGAGCCTGGAATTGGTGTGACGCCGTTGCGTGACACCCTTGTTTCCAAAGTTAAAAGCCCCAATTTTTACCCGACTTTCCAGGTGCCCGATCAAGGGGCCCTCTTCGGAGGGCCCTTTCGATTCGTATCCGTTTTCCGGATGGTGCGGTCTTGTCCACGTGGGCGATCGCAAAAAGAAGCCCGACCCTCCGAAGGACAATGCGCACTCCTCGGGAGGGCCGGGGCTGCCGGCGTGCCCGGGGCCCATCTGGAAACCAGTGAGGTTGCGCCCTCCCCGCGCCTTGCCGGATCGGGCGCAGCGGCGCTCGAATCCCGAAGCTATTCCTGCACTGGCCCCTACTCCTTCGTGCCCTTCCAGCCGTCCGCGGGGGCTCCTTTCAGGCGGAGTGTCGCCTCGACGGCAAAGACATCCTTCGAGGAGCGGGACTTCGTGGAGACCGGGATCCTGAAGCGGGCGGTGCCGTCCTTGAACTCGGCCATCCGCTTGAATTCCTTCATCTTGGCCTTGACGACCGCGGGAGGAGGCGGCGTTCCGTCCGACGGCAGGTAGCCGTAAAACTCGACGCCATCGAGCATGGGACGGAAGATGGCCAGACGGCCCTTGTGGATCCCGATGAACTTGGGCAGGTCGCCACCGGGGAGAAGTTCCATGGTGGAGGTCGGCCCGGCGGGCTCGGCCGGGACCTCTTCGCCCTCGGCGGCCGGCTGGTCCGACGGCTTCTCTTCGGGCTTCTCTTCATCCGCGGTTCCCTCTTCGCCCTCACCCTCACCTTTCGACTCCTCTGCGGGTTCGTCGGCCGGTTCGTCCGCGGGCGGCCTGGCGGTCACCGGGACCTCGACCTCCACCGAGACCCGGGAATCCCACTGGACGAGGGCCACGATCACCGGCTTCCCTTTTCCCGATGCCTCGATGACGGCCTTGGCGGTGGAGTAGGGGAGGACGTTGACGGGGATGACGCCCACGAACCGGTTCTCGTCCTTGACGAAGACCTTGCCCTTGCCTTCCTTGCCGGGCGCCGCGTAACCGGTCTTCTCGACGCCATAACCGTCCGCGTCGTCGAGTTCGCTTTCGGGAGGGAGCAGACCCGATTTCCGGATGGCGGTCAGGCTGTGCATCATCGCGTCGCGGGCCGGGGTGTGGTACTTCGCGCACCGGAAGCCCAGCACGGAGTAAAGGTTCTGTTCATCGACCGCCCCGTCCGGGCCTTCGAGGATCCGGGCAGTGGCGCGAATCTCCAGTTCCTTGCTCAGGTAGGCCTTTCCTCCGCCGTAGCTCTGCCCGCGCAGGACCCGGGCGCCGGCCTGGCCCCAGTGCGGGAACTTGGCGTCGGAGTGAGGGTATTTCAGGGGCGGAGTGGAGGTCCACTCCATGACGTTGCCGAGCATGTTGAAGCAGCCGAAACCGGACTGGCCGTCCGGGCAGACATCGACGGCCGAGGGACGGTCGCCGGCTTCGGACCTGGGCGGCGAGTCCGCCTTGTTCCAGATCAGTAGGTTTCTCTGCCGCTTGTCATCGGCGATGAACTCGTCGCCCCAGGGGTAGACCGTGTTCTTCGGTCCGCGGGCGGCCTTCTCCCACTCGGCTTCGGTCGGGACGTGCTTCCCGGCCCACCTGGCGAAAGCATCGGCGTCCAGTCCGCTGACGAATCGCACTGCGTGATCGAGCTCATCCGGGGCCGGTTTCGCCTGCGGCCAGTGCTTCGGCGCGAGACGGGTGTATGTGTTGAGGGCGGTTCCCTCGGGCAGCGTGAATCGCAGCCAGGCCTCGATGCGATTCGGGAGCGGAAGGTCCGCGAACTTCTGTTTCTGAGCCGGCACCGGCAGGTTCTCGTTGAAGGCGTCGAGCGCGCCCTTGACGAGTCCCGGGTTGGCGGCGAGCACCTTTGCGGTGAGGGTCAGAAGCTTGCTCCGGTTCATCCAGTAGATGCTCTCCATCTCCCAGGCCGTGGGGTTCTGCCCGAAGATCGAGGTCGCCACGAGGTAGATGTTGTTCATCTTGCGGTCGGTGAACACCACCTTCTGGCAGGCGTCGTCGAGGAAGGCGCGGTATTGCGCGTTCGTAACCTCGAAGCGGTCCATGGCATAGGCTTCCGTCTCGACGGTGTGCTCCGGCGTCTCGCGCAGGAGAATGCCCCACCAGAGTTCCTTCTTGCCTCCCCTCAGCAGGGGCGGAATCTTCTTCCGGTCCTGGAGGAACGCCTTCTTCAACCACCGCTCGGTGACACCCATCTCGAACTCTCCGGCGGGTATCTCGACCATGCCGGCGAACTCGGATTCGGTGCCCTTCTGCTTCGGCTTCTCCTGGGCGGCACCTTCCTCCGCTCCGATGAGCAGGCAGGCAATCGTGAGAAAGGCGAGGCCCGGGGCCATGAGGGAGAAGATACCGGCTCGGCGACGGCTGGGGTCGGGGATCATTCAGGGAACCTCCGGCAAAGAGTGGTCTATATGGCGCGTTACACCGATTCGACCATATCACGCACCCCGTGCCGGACAAAAGTTGGGACAAGTCGGACGATTGTTCGCGACCGGATTTTTCCACGTTCGGCTGCTTCCGATCATTCCGTGGTGCGCCTTCCTTTCAGGGAAATGGAGCAGGGAGTTGCCCACATATTGGGCTTCTATTCCCTAATAGTGGTCTATTTAGTGCTTAGGTCTTGACCCGATTTCACCCGGTCGGATAGACTTCATCCCGGGCAGCGATGTGCCGGAAAATCGCGCAACCCCGGGCCAGGAAACTGGGAGGCGTGTCATGGGCAATTTCGAGAAACTCGGGGTTCTGGTGATCATCATGCTGGTGGTCGTGATCCTCGTCTTGACGGTCTGGGGCGTCGGTCAGCCGGTGGATGAGCTCGGAGCGACGCTCACCCCGAAGCAACTTGCCGCGGCGGGAGAGAACGGGCAGAGTTCCGGTCCAAGGCACAATGCGTCAGCCGAGCAGCCGGCCAACGAGGTCCCCAGGGCGTCGCGCCCCGGTGTCTCGCCCTGGGCGGACCCGGATCCGGAGGATCGCAATTCCGCAGACTCCCCGAAATCTGACAACGAGGATACTCCGGCCCCGATTCCGGTGCGCAGCAAGGACATCATCCACACCGTCGTGGAGGGCGACAGCTTCTACGGCATGGCGCTGCGATACTACCGGGATGGCACGAAGTTCCTGGTGATCCGGGAGGCAAATCCCGACGTCGACCCCCAGACGCTGTCGGTGGGCACCAGGATCACCGTCCCGGACCCGGCCCGTGTGCTGAAGGCCGACCGTGTGCGGAGGGCCGAGGACGTGCTGCCGGCGCCCCGGCCGATGTCGAATTCCGGAAGCAGGACCTATGTGGTGAGGAAGGGCGACAGCCTCTGGCGGATCGCAAGAGAGACCCTCGGTCAGGGCACCGACTTTCCGAAGATCCTCGACGCCAACCGGGACCTGCTCGGTGATAACGGGGACGATCTGCAGGTCGGCATGACGCTGGTCATTCCCCGCTAGCAGCCCGTCGGAGTAACGCGTCCCCTGCAAGCAGGCCCGTCCGCCCGACGGTCTGCTGGTACGCTGTTTCCTTCACATCGAGCCCGTCCGTCTTCTTCCGGTTCCCCGGTTTTTCGGGATCAGCGATGGCGCCACCACCTCGCAGGTGATCCCCCTCTTCAGCAGCGCACGGCAGAGAACGTAGCCCGCACCGCTGGCCTCGCAGCAGACCATCAACTCACCTTCGTGCTTCCGCTCCGGACGACGAAGCCACTTCACCGGCCGAGCGAGATCGGTGGGCATCGTCTTCGTCTCCGCGAGGTCCGATGAAAGCCCAGGCAGAGCTGCCCCGGTGATCGTGTCCTGGTGGGTGTCGAAAGCCACATATCTGATAGACTTCTGCATGGCTGGATCCTCCTCTTGTGCTGCAACAGAAGGAAGTTGCATGCGGCTCTGCCGAGCCGGTTTCCTGATCGCACGGTAACCCGCGTTGACCAGGGGGATCCAGTCCATCCATCGTATCCAGCGCTCGCGCAAGAATAACTTCGCAGGACCGAGAGCGCGGATGCGCCCGCCCGTCAAGCGCCACACCCACGAGATGAACCGCCAGCAGGCCGCCGGTGGAACGTATCCCCTGGAAAATCAGCTCAGCTTCGGCTTTCCGCCGGCCGATAATGGAATCGCTGTTCCCGGCAGTTTCCGGGGAGGGATACCCATGAAACGTCACGGTTCGATCGCTGCGCTGGTTCTGTTTCTCGTCCTGGTCTCCGGGTTGCCCGCGGGCGCCCAGGATGCCACCAAGCCTGATCCCAAGACCACTCGGAAGCCGGCCACGGCCAGGCAGCCGAGAGGCGCCACCTCCCTCGATGCCGCCGACGTCCCGGAGTTGAAGATTGCTCCGGTGGTCGGTGAGAAGGTCGAAATCCAGGTCCGTCCGGGCGTGGTCATGAAGGGCGTGGTCAAGGATCACCGCTACGAGGTCCTCAGCCCTTTCGGCGGCTACGTCCCGGTGGAGAGCGATGAAGTCCCGTTCGCCGGGATTCGCGTCTACCACGCGATGGGCCTCGACGGGTTCATCTTCCTCCGCTACGACTCCATCCACAAGATCACCTTCCATGGCAAGCTGAGCCAGGAAGAGGGGCTTGCCCTCGCCCGCCGGATCCATGAGGAGATGAAGCGCGCTGCCGAGGAGAAGGAGCGCGCCATCGCGGACATGGCGGCCCGGCGGCAGCGGCTTGCGGACGAGAAGGCCGCGAGGGCGGTGGAGGCCGATCAGGCCGCGGCCGAGGAAGAGGTTCTCGGAGAGAGCCGGCGAGCCGAGGACATCAAGAAACTGCTCGAGCGTTTCCCCCCGCCCGAGTGGCGTCCGGCCCGGCTGGCCGAGTTGAAGAAGCGGCGCCTGATCCTCGACATCCTCCCCAACGACGAGGAGACCGCCTTCATCGACAACTACGAGTTGTGGTTCGAAGGCTACGAGATCTGGCGGAAGGCCCAGGAGGAACTGGGGAAGTCTGTCGCCCCGCCGGAGAAGAAGTAGGGGGCGACAGCGGGTTGTTCGGGCTTAGAATGATCCCGTGCACCTTCCGACTGAGCCCTTCCCGGTCCGATTCATCCGCGGCGACGCCACGGGGCCCGGTCCAACCGCGCTGCGCTGGGCGCTGACGCCTTTTTCCTGGCTCTTCGGAACGGCGACGGAGATCCGTCGCTCCCTCTACCAGAGCGGCGTCTTCACCGTGCACCGCGTGCCGTGCCCGGTGATCAGCGTCGGTAATCTCACGGTCGGCGGTACCGGCAAGACTCCGCTCGTGGAGTGGGTGGTCCGGGAGACGCGCAAGCTGGGCAAGCAGGCGGCGGTGCTTTCACGGGGCTACGGCGCGTCCGCGAAGGGCGTCCCCGACGAACTCGCCGCCCTCTCCGAGAGCCTTCAACAACTCGCCTACGTCAGCGACCCGGATCGGGTGCGGGGCGCCCTCGAGGCCATCGAACGCCACCGCGCGGAAGTCCTGGTTCTGGACGATGGGTTTCAGCATCATCGCCTGGCCCGCGACCTGGACATCGTTGCCGTCGACGCCACGCTGCCGTTCGGGGGGGGCTACTGTCTCCCGCGAGGGATGCTGCGTGAGCCGGTCCGTGCCCTGCGTCGATCCGACGTGGTGGTATTGACCCGAGCGGACCAGGTGGAGGCGAACACGCTGGGGCGCCTCGCCCGAAGGTTGCATCGCGCGGCCCCGAAGGCGGTGCTGGCCACGGCGGATCATCGACCCCAGTGCGTTCGCTCCCTCGTCAGCGGGGAGGTCTTCCCGCCGTCCTCCCTCGAGGGCCGCCGGGTCTACGCCGCGAGCGGCATCGGTAATCCTCGCGCCTTCGAGGCAACGCTGAAGTCCCTCGGCGCCTACCTGGCCGGCGCCGCCCGGTTTGTCGATCACCACGACTACCGGCCGGAGGAGATCGAGGCCCTGCGTCGCGCCGCCGATGCCGCCGGAGCGAATACTCTGGTTACTACCGCCAAAGACGCCGTGAAGTGGCCCGCCCCATCCGGCCCCGGCCCGGAACCGGTGGCCCTCGAGGTTCGCATGACGTTCCGCACCGGCGAGGAGCAGGTGAGGGAGCGCTTGCGGGGAGTCCTCCAACGCCCGTGACCGATGAGCCGCACTACTTCGATGGGGCTCGAGTCCTCCGAGGGAGGGACGCGGCCAGGAAGATGGAGGCCGTCTACCTCGAGCACATCCGCCAGGCCGGGCAGGGGGAGGTGCTGCTGAGCGACGGCACCCCGATGCAGATGTGTGACGCATTGAGGTGCATCGCCCCGGGCGAGATGAAGACCGTCCTCGGAAACTGCCTGGCTCACGCCCGGCGGCAGTTCGTCGATGTGGTGGCCGGCTTCCCGCGGGAAGTGGAGCACGTGATTGATGAGATCTCGCTGGTCTGCGGGCATGACGCGCCGGCCAACCCCGTCCCTCGTCCCGCTTCGCCGCTTCCCCGCGCCTTCAACTTCCTGAACTGCAGCGCAGATTCGCGCTGTGCAGCGCGGCGCGCCCGGCCATGCGTCGAAATCCCGTGAGAATTCTCAGATTTTGCACGCCTGCCGAAGGCACACGACCCTCCATGGCCGGAATTGCGGGCCACCCTGAATTCGCGGGGAAACCGTGCGGCGGGGTCGCGGGGCACCCCTTACACTCTTCGGCATGGGTATCGTTGTCCGGGCCAGGTACTTCCTGGAATATGCCGGTGTGCGTCTGCTTGTGGCGGGGGTTCTCTCTCTCGGCTACGAACGAGCCCTTGCGCTCAGCCGCAAGCTCGCGGACCTGGTGTTCCTGGCGGACAAGCGGCATCGTCGGCGGGCGATCGAGAACATCGCACGGTCCCTTCCTGAACTCGGGGAGGCGGAATGGCGACGGGTGGCGCGGGAGTCGTTCCGATCCTTCGTGCAGGTGCTGGTGGAATCGGCCTACCTGCCGCGGCTCCTGACCAGGAACTCCGCGGATCGCCTGGTCACCTTTCACATCCACCCCGAGGCGAAGAAGGCGGCGGCAAAAGGGACCGGGATCATCTTTGTGACGGGCCACACCGGAAACTGGGAACTGACCGGTCAGGTGGCGGGCATCAACGGCTATCCGCTCGTCTCCGTCGCCAGGCCGCGCGACAACCCCTACCTCGAGAAGTACGTGATTCGCAATCGAGAGCGCCACGGCCAGAAGATCGTGGCCAAGAAGGGGGCGATCCGTGACCTTTCCCGTGCGCTTCGGGACGGGAAGTATCTCGGTATCCTCGCCGACCAGAACGCCGGCAGCCACGGGATCTTCGTGGACTTCTTCGGCCGTCTCGCGAGCACCACCGGAGGGCCGGCCATGCTGTCTCTGCGGTTCAAGGTTCCGATCATCACCGCCTTCACCATCCGGTCGGGCCGCGGCTTCAAGTACGACATCTACGCCGAGAAGCCTCTGGTTCCGCCGAACACCGGCAATCGGGACGAGGATGTTCGCATTCTCACTCAGGCATTCACCAGGCGTGTCGAGAAGTGGGTGCGCGAGTACCCCGAGCAGTGGCTGTGGGGCCACCGGCGCTGGAAGTCCAGACCAAAGGAAGAACAGCAATGGCGATCGAACCCTTCGACCTCGACCGGGTCATAACCCGGCCGCTCGACAAGCGCCCCTCGCTGGTCAGCGTCGATCAGTTCGCCGGTCTCCCCGCGCCCGGGGCGACCGTGGGGGAGTGGTTCGCGTCGCTGCCGGAGTTCCTCGCCGGGGGCTGGCTGCGGGAGGTGGTGGCCGCCATCGTGCGGTCCAGGCGAAGCGGCCGCCCGGTGATCGCCGGCATCGGTGGCCACGTCGTCAAGACCGGCTGCTCCCCGATTCTGATCGACCTGATGGAGCGGGGAGTCCTGACCGGGCTCGCCATGCCCGGCTCCACCGCCATCCACGACTTCGAAATCGCCGCGTCCGGCGGCACTTCCGAGGACGTGGCCGCGCGACTCGACGAGGGCGCGTACGGCACCACCGAAGAGACCGGCCGGTTCTTCGCCGTGGCGACGGCCGACGGGGCCGCCGGGAAGGGACTGGGGCGCGCGCTTGGCGAGAAGATGCTCGCGGACGGCCTGCCCCACGCGAATCTGAGCGTCCTCGCCACCGCGGCCCGGCTCGACCTCCCGGCCACGGTACACGTGGCGGTGGGCACCGACACGGTTCACCTTCATCCCCAGGTGAACGGCGCTGAGATCGGCGCGGCCACGCATCTGGACTTCCGTATCCTGACCACCGTGATCGCCGGCCTCGACCACGGCGTCTACCTGAACTGCGGATCGGCGGTGGTCCTCCCGGAGGTATTTCTGAAGGCGATCACCGTAGCGCGAAACACCGGCCACCCGGTCGCCGGGCTCTTCACCGCGAACTTCGACATGCTGCGGCATTACCGGACCCGGGTGAACGTGGTCAGCCGTCCCCCGGAACGCGGCGTGGATCTCACGGGGCACCACGAGATCATGCTGCCTCTCCTGCGGATGCTGGTCCTCTCCGAGATGGAGGCCGACCGATGAGGCTGTCGGATCACGTGCGCGGAATGGGCCGGCCGAAGGTCCTCGTGATCGGCGACCTCATGGTGGATCGGTACGTATTCGGTTCGATGGGACGGATCTCGCCCGAAGCGCCGATCGGCGTGCTCAAGGTGCTGGATGAGGAATGGCGGATGGGCGGGGCCGGCGCGGTGGCCCGCAACCTCGCCGTGCTCGGCGCCGAAGTCGGGCTGCTCGGGTTTCTCGGCACGAGCGGGCGGGGCAAAACCTTTGCGCGGCTTGCCGAGGAGGCCGGTGTGGACGGCAGCGGCATCGTCCGCGTCTACGGACGGGAGACGACGCTGAAGTCCCGCCTGATCGCCCGCCGGGGCGCCGGTGGCCAGCAGGTGCTCCGGGTGGACCACGAGGACCCGAGTCCGTATCCCGAGAGCGAAAACGACCAGCTCATCGGGATGTTTCTCGGGGCCATCGACGGCGCCGACCTCGTGGTGCTCTCCGACTATGCCAAGGGCGTGCTCTCCGCCACCCTCACCGGTCGCATCATCGCGGAATGTCGCGGGCGCGGGGTCCCGGTGCTGATCGATCCCAAGCCGCCCGCCTACGGCCGCTACCGGGGCGCCACCGCGCTCACTCCGAACCGCGGGGAGGCTTCGGTCTATGCCGGGTTCCCGGTGGACGGCCCCGAGGCTGCCGCGCGTGCGGCCGCGCAGATCCGGGACGACCTGGAGCTCGACGCCGTCGTGATCAAGATGGACGAGGACGGCATCTTCCTCGAAACCAACGAAGACGATCCGGGGGCGGGAGGCGCATTTCCGATCAACCCCCGGGAGGTCTACGATGTCACCGGCGCCGGCGACATGGTGATCTCTACCCTGGCCATGGTCCTGGCGGGGGGCGGTCGCTACCCCGACGCCGTCCGGATCGCCAACGTGGCAGCCGGCATCGAGGTGGGGCACCTGGGGGTCGTTCCGGTCAGTCGGGAGGAGATCCTCCTGGAACTCGTGGCCGCTTCGCCCGGTACCGAGGGCAAGGTCCTGTCCCGTTCGGATCTGCTGGAGGTTCTGGCCGCGCGGCGTCAGCACGGCGAGACGGTCGTTTTCACCAACGGGTGCTACGACCTCCTGCACGCCGGGCACATCCGCCTGCTCCGCGCGGCGCGCCGGGAGGGGAGCCTCCTCGTCGTCGGACTGAATTCCGACGCGTCCGTCCGGCGCATGAAGGGCGAGAACCGTCCGATCAATCCGCAGGAGGAGCGCGCCGAGGTGCTGGCCTCGCTCTCCTGCGTGGACTACGTTGTCGTCTTCGACGAGGACACGCCGTATGAGATCGTCGGACGCGTGTTGCCGGATGTGCTGGTGAAGGGCGAGGACTGGGCGGAGAAGGGCGTGGTGGGCCGGGACATCGTGGAGGAGCACGGCGGGAAGGTGGTCCTGATGCCGCTTTCACCCGGCCTCTCCTCGACGAACATGATCGAGAAAATGAAGGAGGGGGAAGGGTGATCGACACCGAGCACGCGGTCTTCCTCGACCGGGACGGAACGCTGATCGAGGATCCCGGCTACCTGTCGGATCCGGCCAAAGTCCGGGTTCTGCCCGGTGTCCCCGATGCGCTCCGGCGCCTGAAGGACGCGGGGTACCTCCTGATCATCACCACGAACCAGTCCGGGATCGGGCGGGGGCTCTACACCGAACGCGACTACGAACTCGTGACCGATGCGGTGCAGTCCGAACTCGGGGTGGAACTCGACGGCGTGTACCACTGTCCGCATACGCCGAGCAGCGGCTGCTCCTGCCGCAAGCCCGCGCCGGGAATGCTGCTTCGCGCGGCGAGGGATCACCACGTCGAGTTCGTTCACTCCTGGATGGTGGGGGATGGAGAGCGCGACGTGATGGCCGGCCTGGCGCTCGGGTGCCGGGGAATCTACGTCGGCCGGAATCCCACGCCGCCGGGGGCGCATCGGGCCGCGGACCTAGGGGAGGCGACGGAGTTCATCCTCTCGGTGCGCAAATGACCGCGCGTGATGTCGGGCGCCTCTGCGCGATCGTCGACGCCTTCAACGGCATTCCCATCGCCGTGGTGGGCGACATGGTCGCCGATCTCTACATCTACGGAGTCCCGGGGCGGGTCTCACGGGAAGCGCCGGTGCTGGTGCTCACCTTCGAAGGCGAGGAGCTGATTCCGGGCGGCGCGGCGAATACCACGAACAACCTCGCCGCACTCGGGGCGGAGGTCCACCCGATCGGTCTGGTGGGCCGCGACCGGGAGGGAAGTGCGGTCATCGAGTATTTCGAGGAGCGCGGCGTCGACACCGGCGGACTGATCCCCGTGACCGGCTGGCGGACCATCACCAAGACCCGCGTTCTCGCCGGTGCGCCGACCCGACTGAAGCACCAGCTCGTGCGAATCGACCGGGAACCGGAGGGCGCCATTCCTCCCGAGGCGCACGCCGGAATCCTGGAAGCGGTACGCAACATCGCGCCCACGATGAAGGGTTTCGTGTTCAGCGACTACGGCTACGGTGTGGCTGCGCCGGGCGTGGCCGCCATGCTCGACTGCGTGCGCGTGGCGGACTCCCGCTCGAACATCACGGACTACCGGGGCTTTACCGCGATCACTCCGAATGACGAGGAGGTGGCCGCGGCGGTGGGGCATCCGGTGCGCACCGAGGGACAGGTGCGCAAGGCCGGCCAGGTGTTGCTCGATCAGAGCGGCGTCGAGAACGTGATCATCACCCGTGGGAACCAGGGTATGGCTCTCTTCAAGCGCGAAGGTGGCGAGCTTTTCCTCGCGGCTTCCGGCACGGAGGAGGTGACCGACGTCACCGGCGCGGGCGATACGGTCACCGGAGTACTGGCCCTGGCGCTGGCTGGGGGAGCGAGTCCCGAGGACGCCACCGCGCTCGCCAATCACGCCGCCGGCGTCGTGGTGACGCGGGCCGGGGCCGCCACTCTGACCCGGGATGAATTGAAAGAGAAGGTGGAGGCTGGCCCGCCATTCTCATGAGGGCGCGCGCCGCGTTTCATGAACGGCGGAAACCACCAGAGGTTGTGTTGCGTGCTCGCGGGTTGCGACAATGGGGAGGTCTGTCTGAGGAGACAGGCGCGGATGCTGCGCCTGGAAGACCGACGCCGCGATGCGCCGCGACCGCTCCTCAGATCGTGTGTTCTCATGAGAAAGGCGGGCCAGGCGTGACGGCACGGTTTATCGCGGACCATCGGGAACTCAAGGTGGAGATCGACCGGCTCCGGAGCGAAGGCGCCGAGGTGGTTTTCGCCAACGGTTGCTTCGACCTGATCCACGTCGGGCACATCCGCTATCTCCGCGGGGCGAGGGCGGAGGGGGATATCCTCCTGGTGGCGCTCAACGACGACGCATCCGTCCGGCGCAACAAGGGAGAGTCCCGCCCGGTTCAACCGGAACAGGAGCGCGTCGAGGTGCTTGCCGCCCTCGAGATGGTGGACCTGATCACTCTCTTCAACGAACCGACGGTCGACGGCCTCCTCGACCTGTTGCGTCCTGACGTGCATGCGAAAGGCACCGACTATACCCTCGAGTCCGTACCCGAGCGCGACACGGTCCTCGCCTACGGTGGGCGTATCGCCATCGTCGGGGATCCCAAGGACCATTCCTCGACCTCGCTTCTCGAGGCGATCAGGGAGCCGTGAGTTTCAACGCCGCGGAAGCCAACGACCCCGCGCTGCTCCGAGCGGGGATCACGGACTTCCATTCCGCGATGTCATATACCGGGGGGCTGTTGATCGCCGCCCACCGGGGGCGCTCGGTCGTCCGCATCGAGGGCGGGCTCTTCCTGAAGCGCTTCATCGGCAAGGTGCGCGAGGCCCGGCGGGAGCGCGAAGCTCTGAGAACCCTCGCGGCCGGACCCGGTCCCGATCCGGTTCCGCTACGGGCATGGGGCGAGGAGAAGGGGCGCGCGTTCCTCGTCACCGCCTCGCCGCCATCCACCCTGCCGCTGCCGGAAGCCCTCGGCGTACTCGAAGGGGAATCGCGTCGGGAACTGGCGTGGCAACTCGGCCGGCGCATCCGGGAGTTGCACGACCGGGGTTTCACCTGTCCCGATCTCCTCGCGCATCACCTGCTGGTGGGGCCTCCGGACCGGGTCTACCTGATCGACGCCGCCCGACTCGGCCGACGCACCGGGGTTCGCGCGAGGGTGCGCGACCTCGCGGAACTCATGATCACCGCTCCGTTCGGCAGCACCCGGCGGACCGATGCGATCCGCTTCCTGGCGGCTTACCTGCGGCGCCGCCCCAGCCGGGACCGCTCGTCTTTTCAGACCGTCCGGGAGGAGCATCGCCGGTTGGAACTGCGAGGCCGTCATCGCCGGGGCCGCGTGACGGCCCGGCCCGCGGCGCGCGGGGTTCTCGAAACCGCGGGGATCACCGGTTTCGATGACCTGATGGAGTACCGGGGCGCCGGAGCCGAACGCCTGCGCACTCTTCCAGACCGTGAGAACTGGCGGATGGAACTCTCCGGGCGCGTTTTTTTCGTGAAGCGCCACCGGAAGGTCGGCGGGATGAAGGAGACACCGGCCGCGGCCGAGTGGGGGGCCATCGACCTCTTCCGCCGATCCGGGATCCGGGCCATGCGCCGCTTCGCGCTCGGGGAGGATGTCGACCGCGGCTCGACGATCTGGGTGGAGCGCGCCGCCGGCCGTCCCCTCGACGACCTGTTGCGTCTCGAGAAGATCCCGGATCCGCTGCGACGTGAGCTGGTCCTCGAGGCCGCCGCCATCCTCGGCCGGATGCGCCGTTTCGAGATCCACCATCGCGACATGTACTGCTGCCACCTGATCGCGGATCGCCACGCGCCGGCCGGGGAGCGGCTGACGGTGATCGATCTCCAGCGGGTGCGCCAGCGTTCAGGGCTCAGGGAGCGCTGGTACGTCAAGGACGTGGCGCAGCTTCTCCATTCCGCCCCTCGCCCCCTGGTCACCCGTGCGGACCTCGCTCGGTTCCTGCGCCGCTACTTCAACGTTGGCAAACTCGGCCCGCGCGAGAAGTCCTTCGCCCGGAAGGTGGCGAAGAAGGCCGAGTCGATCGCCCGCCGAAATCGCGAACCCTTCGAGAAGTGATGCGCGATATCATCCCCTGATGAGGATCGCCTTCGTCATCGATCACCACCGGCCCGGCAAGGGCGGGCTCGAGGTCTGGCTCGCGGGAATCGAAAAGCACCTCGTCACGGCCGGGGACGTCGTCGAATTCGTGACGCACGAGACGTTGTCTCCGCGGGGACGCACCCGGGTGGCGAAGGACCGGGACTTCGCGAGGCGGGCGCGGGAGTACACCTCGGGAGGCGCATTCGACGCCGTGGTGGGGCTTCGGCACTGCCTCTCCTGCGACCTCTACGCGCCGCACGGCGGTTCCGTGGCCGCCGGGTTCGAAGCCCACCGCCGGGCGAAGCTTCTCCCGTCCATTCCTTCGAAGAAGCTCCGGAACTTCATCGCGCTCGAACGGGAGTTGCTCACCGGAGCCGCTCCGCCCAGGGCGATCCTCGCCGTTTCGGACATGGTGCGACGCGACCTTCTGGAGCGTTACCCGGTCGTTGCCGAGCGGATCGTCGTGATCCCGAACGGAGTGGATCTGGATCGGTTTCACCCCTCGGGCCGCGATGCCGCCCGCCGGAATCTGGGCGTCGAAGATCGGCGCGTTCTGCTGTTCCTCGCCGGGAACCCGCGGCTGAAGGGGCTTACGTCCGTGAAGGAGGTCTTCCGCCGTCTGCGGGCCGGCGACGAACGAACGGTCCTCCTCACTGCCGGCGGAGACCCGGGACGGCTGCCCTCCGGCGCGCGGCATCTCGGCATGCTGGATCATCCCGAGGCGGCGCTTGCGGCCGCGGACGTGCTCCTGCATCCGACCTTCTACGACCCGTTTCCGCTGGTGGTGCTCGAGGCGCTGGCCTGCGGCACGCCGGTGGTGACGACCGTCCAGAACGGCGCCGTCGATCACGTGGGGCGGGAGGGGCCGGTCCGGGCCGCGGCTTCACCGCTCGATATCGATCACCTGGTCCGGGGGGTGCGGGCCCTGTTCATCGATGCCCCGCGAGTCGAAGCCCGCGGCATCGCCATGCGGTTTCCCCTCCTTCGCTCAGGCCGTAAAACGCGGGACCTGCTGCTCGATCTCGCCCGGGACTTCGGGCGGCCGGAGTAGCCGACGCGCTCCCCGGTGCGCTTGACTCTTCCCCTCGCGGGTCCGGTTGGCTAAGTTGTTCATCGCACATGAAGCCACACGTCCTCCTTCTGCTCCTTCTGCTGCCGGCCGTGTCCTGTACCGCCGAGAAGCAAACTCCACCGGCGGTGACGGCCACCGGTTTCGTCGATCGGGCCAAAGATGCCGGATTCATCCAACCGAATCATACCGGGGTTTTCGACAGCAAGCCCTACCTGGTGAGCACGAAGGGAGGCGGTTGCCTTTCGCTCGACTTCGATGGTGACGGGGACGTGGACATCTACCTGGTGGACGGGAACGACTACGAGTTGGACTCCGAGGGCCGGGTGCTCACCAGGCAGAAGAACCCCGATGCCCGGAACCGCCTCATGCGGAACGACGGCAACTGGAAGTTCACGGACGTGACCGAGGGGTCCGGTCTCGGCGATCGCAACTTCGGCATCGGCGGCGCCGTCGGGGACTACGACAACGATGGAGACCCCGACATCTTCGTCGCCAACTGGGGGAAGAACACTCTTTACCGCAACAATGGCGACGGGACCTTCACCGACGTGACGGAAGTGGCGGGCGTGGCCGGTCTCGAGAACGAGGCGACGCCCTGCGCCACCTTCTTCGATGCCGACAACGACGGCGACATCGATCTCTACGCGGCCAACTACGGCGATCACGAGGAGTTCATGCTCCGCACCGGGGGGAAGCCCGCCGGAAAGATGGTCCATGGCATGTTCTGGGTCATGGGACCGGGGTGCTACGTGGCGCAGAAGGACCGCTTCTATCGCAACAACGGCGACGGGACCTTCACCGACGAGACCGAGACCGCGCTGAAGGACCAGGTGCCCTCCTACAGCTTTCAGCCCATCCTGCTCGATGTGGACAACGACGGGGACCAGGACATCTTCACGGCCGTGGACAGCATGCCGAATCACCTCTGGATCAACGATGGCCGGGGGAACTTCACCGACCAGGCCGAGGAAGCCGGTTGCGCCGTGAACGAGGTGATCTGTTCCTCGGCGGGGATGGGCGTGGATGCCGCGGATTACGATCAGGACGGCTGGACCGACATCGTGCTCACCAATTTCGCCACGGACGTGAACTACCTCTACCGCAATCTCGGCGCTCAGGGGGTCTTGTTGTTCGAACACGACGCGGTGCGGACCGGATTTGGCGTCGGATCCTGGGAAAAGGTGTCGTGGGGAGTTGGTTTTCGCGACTTCAACCAGGATGGCTACCTGGACGTCTTCGTCGCCAACGGGCACGTCTACCCGACGACCGCGCCGGATGTGAAGACCCGTGGCGGTTACTACGAGCAGACACCTCTTTTCTACTTCGGCGAGGGGCCGCCGCACTGGGGCTTCCGGGAGAGTTCGGAAAAGGGGGGGCCGGGATTGAAGATCCGCCGCCTGGGCCGCGGGGCCATCTTCGATGACTTCGACAACGACGGGGACCAGGATGTATTCATCTCCTGCCTGAACAGCGTTCCGCTTCTCCTGGAAAACCGCCTTCCGGGGATGGGCAACTGGTTGAAAGTCGGCCTGCAGGGCACGAAGAGCAATCGCGACGCCCTCGGCGCCCGCGTGCTCGTGGAGGCTGGCGCCGGCCGCATCCGGCAGATGCGGGAGATGAGGCTGAGCTCCTCCTTCGCCTCCTCCCACAGCACCCTGCTGCACTGGGGGCTCGGGGATGCCCGGAAGGTGGATCGCCTGACGGTCACCTGGCCCGGCGGCAAGCAGCAGGTGTTCACCGACCTCCCGGTCAACCGGACCCTTCACCTCGTCGAGGATGCGGCGCAACCCGAGCCGGTCAACCGGGAGTGACGCGGCACGCGTGAGGTGTCCTGCCGTGGCTGGCCTATTCGATCTCGAAGAGGAAGTCGATCTCCACTCCGACGCCGAGCGGCAGTTCGTTCACGCCGAGCGCGGCGCGGGCGTGGCGGCCGGGTTCACCGAGGATCGCGACGAGCAGGTCGCTCGCGCCGTTGATCACCTTCGGCTGATCGGTGAAGCCCGCGGCGGAGCGCACGAAGCCGTTCACCTTGATGACGCGCTTCACGCGGGAGAGGTCACCGAGCAGGCTCTTCGCCACGGCGAGGCCGTTCAGGCAGCAGAGCCGGGCCGCCTCCTGTCCGTCCTCGATGGACAGGTCCGCGCCGACGATACCCTTGAAAGCGATCTGCCCGTTCCTCGTCGGAATCTGGCCGGCGGTGAAGAGGAGGTTGCCGGTGATGGTGCCCGGGAGGTAGTTCCCGGCCGGGGACGGGGGGAGATCCGGGATCTCAAGACCCAGTGCCTGGACGCGTGCTTCGATACTCATGTGACCCCCACTCCGGGCCCGTCTGGAAAGAACTGCTGCATTCGAGGCCGCTGCATCCCGCCACGCTTTGTTGCTCGTCGGTTGAAACCAGTATGGTTGCGCCCTCCTCGCGCCTTGCCGGATCGGGCGCAGCGGCCCTCTCGGTGCAACGGTCGCACATATTTCCAGACGAGCCCTCAGCAGGCGCGGACGCGACCGGGTGCTCCGGGAACCCCGCCCCGAGGGGGGGGGGGCCTCCTCCGGGCCGCGCCCGGTCAAATCCGGCTACTTGTACAGGAAACGGAACGAGTCCAGGGCCTTCTTGACCTCGTCCTCGATGCCGGTCATGCCGGACCGGCGCCAGGAACCGACCACGAACATCATCCCCTTGTGGACGAAGAACATGTTCGTGACCCTGGCGACGCTCCCGTAGGTGTCGAGGCCGGTGAAGGTGTGCTTGAACCCCCTCACTTTTCCGAGCTTGATGTCATCGCGCTTGAACGTCTCGTCCTTGATGTCCTTCCACTTGTCGCGGTAGCTGTCCTCGAACTCCTGGCCCTTCTGGGAGGGGGTCAGGCCCGCGGCATTCTTGTACGCCTGCACGTAGGCATAGCCCTCGGTGACGCCCTCCCTGATCCGCGCCATGTAGATGCGGTAGGCCTTGTACTCGCCGGTGCGGTTGAAGACCCACTTGTCATTGGGCTTGATCATCTGGAAACCGTAGCCCGGGTCCACCCACTTCTTGAGCTTGGTGATGTCCACGTCCCGCGCGCCGGGCTTCCAGCGCTTTTGCTCGTACTCCCAGAAGTTGTTCCAGGCTTCCGCTTCCGCGAAGTCCCACCCGGTGAGGACCTGCAGGCCCTCGATGATGCCGGGGCGCGACGCCTTCAGGAGTGCCTGGGTCTCACCGGAGATCCGGGTTCCGCCCGACGCGACCCTCGGATAGGTCATGCCGAGGAGCTTGATCAGATCCTCGATGACCTTCTTGTCCTGGATGCTGCCCATGGCCCGTGCCGCGGAACTGGCGACATCGGAATTCTTGTAGAGCCACTTCTTGGCGGTGTCCATCAGCGTCTTGTGCGTCTTCCTGCTGCCGAACTCCCCAAGGGCGGTCATGATCGCGGCCAGCACCTTCGGCTCCTTCTCCGCCGCCTTGGTCATCGCCATCAGTTTGCCGATGGACTTGGGGTCCTTGATCGTGCCGAGACCCTTGATCGCCGCCACCTGCACCGCGGTGCTGCGGTTGCCGAGGTACTTTTCGACGGCCTTCTTGCGACCGGGATTCTTCCCGGCGGCGAGGGCCTCGATGAGCTTGACCTTGCCGGCCTCGTCGGCCTCCTTCATCTGGTCGTGGAAGGCCTCGATCGCATCCTTGTCCTCGTCGGCGGCGACGTGGATCGGCGGTATGGCGAAGACGAGCAGGGCGGGCAGGAGCAGGATCAGTGCAAATCTACGAAGCATGGCCGGTTCTCCGTGACAAAGGACACGATGTTCCCAGTGCAATCCCTATACCATGATCCGGCATGGCCTGCTGAGAGAAACCACGGTCCGGTCCGGCGTTGACCGCCGGCGCAAATCGTGCTTTAATCCTTTAGTGGGAATGGTTTAGGTTCTATTTGCACGGATGGTCGGCCGGTGGGCGGGAAGGTCCCGATGATGAGTGTGTCCACTTTCGGGAAACGGGTGAATCCACAGGCGGATGTGGTGCGTGGCTGCGGGTGGTGTGCACAACAAGGTGAATCTGGGGGGCGATGGTGAGAAATGCGGGTTGAGGTCCTCACCGAGGATCCGTCCGGGCCCAGCGTCCGGCACCGGTGGACGCTGGCTGCGCCGCGTCTCGCCGCCTACTGGATCGAGGTCGGGATTCTGCCGGTGGAGCCGGCCGAAGTTCGTGCGGAGACCTTCGAGCGCGCCGCCGACGCGGACCTCGTGGTGATCCATCGCAAGCTCTTCCGCTTTCCCGATCTCCACCGCCTCATGCGCGTATGCCGGGGCCGGCTCGTCTTTGATCTCGACGACGCGGTGATGGTTCGGCAGAGCGGCCGGAAGCGGCAGGGTTCGTTCTTCCGCTCGATCCGCTTTCTCCGGACGCTGCGCCGATCGCACCTCTTCCTCGCCGGCAACAAGTACCTGAGGAGCCGGGCGCCCGGTCGGATGCGAACCTTTCTCCGGCCGACTCCGGTCGAACTCGATAACTACGCCATGAGGGATGAGTGGCCGGAGCGGGGCACGGTCATCGGCTGGATCGGCACCGAGTCGACGCGGATGTACCTGGACGCCATCGCCCCCAATCTCGCGGAACTCTGCGCGGCCCGCGGCGACCTCGTCTTCCACCTGATCGGTCCCGAGCCCGGTAACTGGCCGGGGGTCAACGTGATCCACGTTCCCTGGTCCGAAAAGGGGGAGGCCGCTGCGCTGCGCCGGTTCGATGTCGGTATTCTTCCCTTGCCCGACGACCCGTGGACGCGGGGCAAGTGTTCGTTCAAGGCGCTGCAGTACATGGCGGCCGGCGTGCCCGCGGTCGTCTCACCGGTCGGGATGAACCGGGACGTGGTCGAGGACGGAGTGACGGGGTTTCACGCCGATGACCCCGGGGCCTGGGTCGCGCGTCTGACCGGTCTGCTCGACGATCGCGATCTTCGCCGGTCGATGGGGTGGGCCGGACGCGAACGCGCGGCGGAGCATTACTCCCACGAAGCCCTGACCGGTCCGCTCGCCGGCGTGTTGCGGAGAACGGCGCGTTGAGTGGTCCGCGGGTCCGGGCGTGCATCGTCTCCTACCGCGCTCCGCACCAGGCGGCGGTGGCCTGCCGCTCTGCCGCGGACGCCGGTGCGGAAGTGGTGCTCGTCAACAATTTCGCCGCAGACGGGACGGTCGAGGCGGTGCGGGAATCCTGCCCCGGCGCCGTGATCCACGAACCGGAGCGAAACCTCGGCTTCGGCGCCGGTTCGAACCTGGCCGCGGACGGCGCCGCCAGGGAGTTCCTGCTTTTTCTCAATCCCGACGCGACGCTCTCCGTCGAATCTCTCGATACCCTGGTCGCGCACCTCGATGAACAGCCCGGCGTGGGCATGGTCGGCCCCGCGCTCCGCTTTCCGGACGGCTCGCATCAACCCTCGGTACGGCGCGATCCCGGCCCGGCGGCGATCCTCCACCAGTACACCGCCTGGGGTTACCTGTTCTTCCGGGCCGCCTACCGGGAGTACCGCTCCCCGGAACACACGGCCGGCCCGGTGGCAGTTCTGATGGGCAGCGCCCTGCTGGTGCGCCGCTCGCTCTTTGCCGATCTCGGCGGCTTCGACGAGCGGTACTTCATGTACTACGAGGAAGCTGACCTCTGCCGGCGCGTTCGCGAGCGGGGGGACGAGGTCGTCTATGTTCCCGGGGCCGTGGCCATTCACGAGGGCGGCGTGAGCGCGAGGCGGGGCCCGTCCCGGCTTGCCGCGATGCGCCTCGTCTCCGCGCAACGCTACGTCCGGAACTTCGGGAGCACTCCCGGGTGGGTGCTCTTCAAGCTGGCGTTCCTGCTCGGCTACCCGATCCGCGTGGCGCTCGATCTTCTCCGGGATACCGCCTACGTGTTCGCCTACACGCTCCTTCCGGGTCGCCGGGAAAAGGCGCGAAAGAAGGGACGGGAGGCGCTCATTGCGCTGCGGCTTCTGACCGTGGACCTGTGGCGCGTGCTCAGCGCCTGAACGAATGAGCCGTTTTCCGGAAAGGCTCGAGGAAACCGGGGTCGGCGTTTCTGAGTCCCATGCCCTGCAGCAGGTAGTAGGAGTCGTCGGTGAACAGCATCACCTGGTAGAGGATGAGCAGCCGGCCGGTGGTGGCGTGTTTGGCTTTCGCCGTGATCTCGTAGCCGGAGAGCCCGTCGATGGTGACTTCCTTCACGGCCTCGACCTCGATCTCCTTCAGCGTGGCGGTCTTCGCCAGGCGCTCGGTGGCGAATTTCTTCCGGTCGGTCGATGCGACGGCGGCGGCGGCCTTGCCGGCGACGAAGAGCGGGTCTCCCGCATCGGCGATCGGGTATCTCCCGGTGCGCGTCAGCATGATCACCTTCTGGACCACCTCTGCGAACTTGAGCGGGTCGGCGGGGGTGATCCGGAACGGCACGCCCTCGAGTTTCTCCGCCGCGAGGCCGCTCGGAGCCGCACCGGAGTTCTCCTCCCGGGCGTTTCCGAAGTCGGCGCCCCGCGCCCCGAACTTCGCGGTCAGCAGTGCGTCTTTCAGCAGCCGGGAGACCGTGCCCTCCCTCTCCTTCGGAAACGTGGCGACGATCAGTGCGGTCCGGCCGCTGTCACCGAACACGAGCATCCACTTCCGGTAGGCCACGCCCCCGGAATCCTGGGAGATCCCGAGGAGAAGACCCTGCCTGCGGTCGATCTCCATCCGCTGGCGTGAGAGCACGGTCATGCTCTTCTTCTTCATCCGCTCGTCGGTCATACCGACGATGAACGGTCCGATTCCGCCCCGCAGCACCGAGACCATGATGGAGGCTGCGACCTTCGGATTCTCGAAGCCCGTGAAGTTTTTCGCTTCCCGGAAATCGCGTGGAGGAATCAGACTGACGTCGGTGCCGGCGATGCGTTTGCGTCCGGCTTCCTGCGCCACGGCTGTGGGCAGGGGCGCCAGGGAAGCGGCCAGGAAGACGGGCAGGACGGCGGCGGTGAGGATGATCGTTCTCATGGGGTGAAGATCATCCTCGCCGCGGATGTGGTGAGCCAGAGAAACTTCTCTATTCCAGCGGGACGAACGTGAACAGGCCGGTTCCGAGGATGTCCTCGAAGATCCCCGAGTAGACGAAGAAGTCCGCGCCGAGGTATCCGCCGATGGTGAGGGTGTCGGCCGGATCCTCGAAGGTCAGCTCGCCCTCGTAATAGCCGACCTCGACATCGACCAGGTCGAGGTAGCCTCCGGTGATCGGCCAGACGTTGGCGCCCGGGTCGATCTCGCCCTCGAGGTCGTCGGTGAGGTAGCTGCCGGGGCCGGGGACGACGTCGCCCAGGCTGTCGAAGACCACTTCGCCGAGGTAGAAGAGCTCCCGTGTGTTGGCATCGGAGAACTCCATGGTGTGAGCGCCGGCTACCATGTCCACACCGAAGCCGTCGGTCAGGGCGAGCGAGCATTCACCGAACGTGTCCGAGCTCGTGCTGAACGTTCCTTCGAGGAAGCCATCCTCCGTCAGGAAGAAGGTCCCTTCGACGGTGTCCACCAGCTCGCCGGAGCCGGGGTCGAAGGTGTCGTACACGAAACTCCACTCGTCGAGTCCTTCTTCCACGAAGTCGCCGTTCCCGATCTCGAGACCACCGCTCTCCGCCCCCCAGATGATCACCGCGAAGCCGAGTTCATCCTCGGGGATCTCCTGGTCGGCGTCGATCTCGATCGAAATCGTGTAGTCGCCGTGCTGGTCGGAGAAGGTCCCGGTCCAGATTCCGACCAGATCCACCCCCGGATTCGGGACCATGATCTCGATGGGGGGAAACCCCGCTCCTCCACCCCCGCCTCCGCCCCCGCCACAGCCGGCCAGAACGAGAAGGAGCGGAACCAGGAGCGCCGCGCCGAGTTTTGAACCTGTCCGGATGGTTTTCATGATGCTCCCTCCTGTACCCCGCAGGAACAGCAAGCGGCGTGCCTTGATCGTAGCCAAAGCGTACCCCGGGCGCCGCATGGTTCCCGGCAGCCGCCTGATCCCGTGGGAAACGGCGGTGTCCCCTGAACAGGACACCGGGAAAGTGGACCATCCGGTTAGAATCGAGAGTGTCGGGGCGAAGTTGCGGTCCGAGGTGAATGAGATGGTTCGAGGTGGTTTTCTGGTTCTGATCTGTTCGCTGGCGCTGGCCTGCGGCGGCGGTGGCGGTGGCGGCAGTGCTCCGGTCATTCCTCCGGACATCGGCATTCCGGATCCGGACCCCGACCCGGACCCGGACCCGAGTCCGCCACGCCCCGAGTTCATCGAGGACATCGTGTTTGATCAGACGGTGCCGATCGACTTCGGGACGAGGCTTACACCTTTCATCGAGATAGCGGTGCCGAGCGACACCATCTCGATCACCGTGGAGAGTTTTCTGAGCGGCAGCTCGGTGCTCATGGGAATTCAGGATCTGACCGGTCCCGCCGGCCGCGTCTACGTTGCCGACCGCTACGGCGGGGACTACACCTACCGCGAGGAGGCGGAGATCTTCTCGGCGACGATTCCGAACACTGACATCGAAGCACTCGGAGTCTTCGCGGGGGAGTACCGGTTTCGGCTCTACGTCAGGAGTTCCTTCATCAACGGAATCCGGGTGCGGATCATTCTGGAGCGCCGGGCGGGAGCGGTCAATGAACTGGGGCAGCTACCCCTGAACGTCTGGCTGGCGGCGGGAATCCCGGTCAACGCAGGGAACGCGGCCACGGATTCGCGGCTGCAGGACGTAATCAGGGAGATCTTCAGGCTCCTGAACCAGAACGGCGTCGAGATCACCCGCGGCGACATCGACTACTACGACATCTCGAACCCGGATTACGACAGCATCTCCATTTCCGAATTCGATGAGCTTTGCCGGAGTTCGTCCGGCGCGAAGAAGACCCGTCTGAACCTGTTCTTCGTGCGGGAAGTTTTTGGAGACGGCGTGGTCGGTGCGTCGGCGACGGTCTCCGGGCCGAAGCGCAACGGCACGCGGAATTCCGGTGTGGCGGTGGATTACACCGGCGTCACCGGGTTCACCGGCACGAAGACCATCGGTGGAATAGCCGCCCACGAGATCGGCCATTTCCTCGGGCTCTACCACACCGTGGAGTCGGACGGGACCCACGACATCATCGAGGACACCGCGGAGTGTCCGGCGAACGGTACGAGCAGCGAGTGTTCGATTCGAGGCGGCGGTCTCCTGATGCACTGGGAGTACCTCGGTGCCGAACTTCTCACCCCGGGGCAGGGCCTGGTGCTGCGTTCCCATCCCATCGGTGGCTCGAACGACTGAGAAGGGGGTCTCACCTTGCTCGATGGACACCGGGTGAAACGGATCGTGGTGCGGATGCCCAACTGGGTGGGGGACGTCGTCATGGCCACCCCGGCTTTGCGGGCGGTCCGCGAGACCTGGCCCCGGGCGGAGATCACGGCGCTCTGCCTGCCCTCCGGGGAGAAAATCCTGCGTGGGTCACCCCGCGTGGACCACCTCGAGGTCTACGACCGGAGCGGCAGAGATTCCGGCTTCTTCGGCATGGGGCGCATCGCCGGGCGTCTTCGGCGGCAGAACCACGACCTCGCGATTACGCTGCCGAACTCCTTCTCCTCCGCCTTGCTGTTCTGGCGCGCGAAGGTCCCTCATCGCCTGGGTACGGATTACGGGAAGCGCGGCTTCATGCTCACGGAGCGCTATCGCCCGGAGATGGACGGCAGCGGTCGCGAGCCGAAGCCCATGGTGGATCACTACGCCGACCTGCTCGAGACGATCGGCGTGGCGCGGCCGGCTCCGGACCTCGAACTCTTCGAGACCGAGAGGGGGAAGCGGCGCGCGTCCCTGGCCCTGGCCCTGCTCGGGGCGGGACCGGGTGATAAGCTGGTGGCGATCAATCCCGGCGCCTCGTTCGGTCCGACCAAGCTGTGGGAGACCGACCGTTTCGCTCGTGTGGCTGACCTTCTCCAGGAGGAGCATGGCCTGAAACCGGTCCTCCTCGGCGGCCCGGGTGAGGAGGGGATGCTCTACCAGATCCAGCGGAAGATGCGGACTCCGGCGCTCTCCACCGCGGATGACCTGCTCGACCTCGACGCGCTGAAGACGGCCGTCCGGCTATGTTCGCTGATGGTGACCACGGACGCCGGGCCGCGCCACTACGCCGTGGCGATGGATGTGCCCGTCGTCGTCCTGATGGGCCCGACCGATCCCCGTTACACCCGGTCGAGCCTCGAGAAGACCACCGTGTTGCGGGTCGATGATCTCGATTGCTCCCCCTGCCATCGGAAAGTCTGCCCGCTGACCCACCGTCACTGCATGACCCTGATCGAGCCCGACCGGGTGGTGGCCGCCTGCGCGGAACTGCTCGAGCGCTTCCCCGCGGTTCCCCTGACCGGCACCCTGCACCCTCATGCCGAGTCCCCGGAAGGCCTGACCTACCTCGACCCCGAAGAAGAGTGATTGCCCGGCAAGAAAACCGTCGCCCCCCGGCAGCCCGCCCTTCCCCCCGCCGCTCCGCCGACGGTTTTCTAGCGGAACCCTCTCTCCCTCAACAACCCCACATAAAGTTCGTCGTGGGCCCGGACCGCCCGGTCCATGTCGTACTCGCGTCGCAGGCGCGACAGGCCCGCCCGGCCCATCGCCTTCGCCCGGTCGGGATCGCAGAGGAGGCGGATCAGGGCGGTGGCCAGGGCTTCCGGATCTTTCGGTGGAACGAGCAGGCCGGTCTCGCCGTCGCGCACCACCTCGGGGATGGCGCCCCGGCGCGTGCCCACCACCGGCAGGCCGGCGTTCATGGCCTCGAGCAGCACCAGGCCGAATCCCTCCCAGTGCGAAGGAAGGACGAGCAGGTCGGATCCGTTGAGGATCTCCGGCACGTCCCGGCGGAAACCGAGGAACCGGACCGCCTCGGTGAGATCCAGCCGGCGCACGATCTCCTCCAGCAGGCGGCGCTGGTCTCCACGACCGACGAGGAGGAAGCGGGCCGAAGGCTGAGCATCCCGGATGAGGGAGGCCGCCCGCAGAAGATCGTCCACACCCTTGCGGCGGGTCAGGCTGCCGACCATCGTCACCAGCTTCGCATCCGGATCGAGCCCCAGTGCGCTGCGGAGCCCGTTCGGCCCGCGGTCCGGCAGTCCTTTCCGCGGTGGAAAGCCGTAGGGGATATGCAACAGGCGGGCATCGTCGAGGTGAAGGGTGCGTTTCAGCAGGTTTCTCACCGCGGTGGAGATCGTGACCACCCGGTCGAAGGATCCCGCGAACCGGCGTGCGACAAAGGCCCCGGTCAGCGTTGAGAGCTTCTCCTCTTCGATGTGCTTCGTCGTGACCATCGCGGGCACTCGCGAGAACCTCGAGAGGATTCCGCCCACCAGGTCCGCGTCGAAGCTGTGCGTGTGCACGATGTGGGGGCGAAATCCCCGGAGTTCCCCGAGGGCGCGCGCCACCACGTCGGGCTCGATGGGCGAGTGCATCCGGAGTCGGGAGGTCGGCATGCCGGCCGCGCGATACTCACTCTCCAGCTCACCCCGGCCGCGAAGGAAGGCCACGCGCACGTCGTAGCGTTCCCGCGGCAGCCGGGAGAGCACGGCGAGCATCTGCGCCTCCGCCCCCTGGACATCCAGGGTGTCGAGGAACTGGAGGACTCGAACTCGCGTCCGCCTGGTATGGATCATGTGCGCTTACATCGGGAAGGTATACGGTATCCCCGGTGATCACCGTTTTGCAATGATCGGGAACCCATCGGGATCGCATCCCCTTCGCCGGATTACCTTCGTGAGGTACGCTCTTGCCCGCATCCTCGTAGGACGGAGAGAGAAAGATCCGCAAAAAGGCCATGGCATGGTGAGTACGACGAAGATGGATATCGATCCTCGGGAAGTGCGGGAGTTCGCGGACAAGGCGGACCGGATCCGCAGTGAACTCGGCAAGCGGATCGTCGGCCTGACCGACGTGATCGAGGACCTCCTGACCGCCCTGCTCGCGGGCGGCCACGGTCTCCTGATCGGCGTGCCGGGCCTGGCGAAGACACTCCTGATCCAGAGTCTTGCGGACCTGCTGCAACTCGACTTTCGCCGGATCCAGTTCACGCCGGACCTGATGCCCTCCGACATCGTCGGCACCGAGGTCATCGTTCAGGACACCGAGACGGGCGAGCGCGAGTTCAAGTTCATGAAGGGCCCGATCTTCGCCCACGTGGTCCTGGCCGACGAAATCAACCGCACGCCGCCGAAGACCCAGGCCGCCCTGATGGAGGCCATGGAGGAGAGGCAGGTCACTTCGGTGGGCGAGCGTTACGCCCTCGAGCCCCCGTTCTTCGTCCTGGCCACCCAGAACCCCATCGAGCAGGAGGGGACGTACCCCCTGCCCGCGGCGCAGCTCGACCGGTTCCTCTTCAACATCTGGCTTGATTACCCGGAGCACGATCTCGAAAAGCGCATCGTCCGTATGACGACCACTCGCAAACAGGTGGAGCTGAGTCCTATCCTCTCCCGCGACGAGATCCTGGCCCTGCTCTCCCTGGTCCGCAAGGTGGCGGCGCCGCAGGAGGTCATGAGCTACGCTGTGGACCTCGCTCGCCGCAGCCGTCCGAGGCACCCCGGCGCGCACGACTTCGTCAAGGAGTGGCTCTCCTGGGGCGGCGGCCCCCGGGCTGCGCAGGCGTTGGTGGTGGGCGGAAAAGCCCGCGCGCTGCTCGATGGCCGCAGCGAGGTTACCCCGACCGACATCCGCGCGGTGGTGAAGCCGGTGTTCCGGCACCGGATCATCCTGAACTTCCAGGCCGAGGCCGACGGACTCAACGCGGAAGACCTGATCCATCGACTCGTCGCCGAGACTCCCGCCCCGGATCGCAGCGCCGCCCCGAAAAAGCAGCGGTCCGTCTTCTCCCGGCTTCTCGGTAAGAAGTGAAATGACAGCCGGGGCGGTGCTGGCGTACTCGGGCCTGGCGTACGTGGGACCGGGAGCGGGATTCGCCGTGGCGCCGCTCTTGTGGGGGCTCTTCATCGGGCTCTTCATCCTGGCGCTCGTCATCGCGATGCCCTTCCTCGTTGTATCGAGGCTTTTCTCCCGCTACGTGCTCGGCTGGCGGCCGCCCACCGGAAGCGCCAGACGGGTGATCGTCATCGGCTTCGACGGCCTGGACCCCGGGCTTGCCCGCCGTTACATGCGTCGCGGGCTCCTGCCGAACTTCAGCCGCCTGGCCGAGGAGGGGAGCTTCTCGCCGCTCGACATCTCCATCCCCTCGATCAGCCCGTCCTCCTGGTCGACCTTCATGACCGGGGCGGATGCCTCGCGCCACAACATCTACGACTTCCTGACCCGCGACCCCTGCACCATGAACCCGGTGCTCTCCTCGGCGAAGATCGAGGAGGCGAAGCGTGTCCTGCCGATCGGGAAGTTCCGGATCCCGCTCTCCCGGCCGGTGGTGAAGCTCCTGCGGAAGAGCAAGCCGTTCTGGAAAGTGCTCTCCGAGAACCGGATCTTCTCCTCCATCATCCGGGTGCCGATCACGTTCCCACCCGACCGATTCAAGGGAGTGATGCTCTCCGGAATGTGCGTGCCCGACCTGCGCGGCACCCAGGGGACCTTCTCGTTTTTCACGACCGGGGCGGTCGAGGACGTGGCCGAGCCGGGGATGGGCTACGGCGGCGATGATTGCCAGGGCGTGGTGGCGCGGGTCACGCGTGAAGGAGACCTGGTGCGGGGAGAGATCACCGGACCGAAGAATACGGTGAGAGATGGCGCGGCCGAGGCGAAGCTCGGGTTCACCGCGCGAGTCGACGACGCGGGTGACGGGGTTCGGCTGTACGTGGCCGGGCAGAAGCTCGAGCTGCCCTTGCGGACTTTCTCTCCCTGGATCCGCCTGACGTTCAAGCTGGCGCCGGGCGTGGCGGCGGTGGGGATCGTCCGCTTCTATCTCACCTCGCTCGATCCGGAGTTCGGCCTCTACATGACGCCGATCCACATCGATCCCGAGAAGCCGTCGCTGCCGATCAGCCATCCGCTGATCTACTCCGTCTACCTCGCTCGGAGAAACGGCCCGTTCGCGACGCTCGGTCTCGCCGAGGATACCTGGGCGCTGAACGAACGTGTCCTCGATGAGCAGGCGTTCCTCGACCAGGTCTGGCTGAACCACGAGGAGAGGGAGCGGCAGCTCTTCACCGCGCTCGAAACGACCCGGCAGGGCTGTGTTACGGTGGTCTTCGATACCTCCGACCGCATCCAGCACATGTTCTTCCGGTACCTCCACCGGGATCATCCGGCCAACGCGGGGAAGGACACGACGAAGCACGCCGGCGCCATCGAAGAGATGTACGTGCGGCTCGACGGACTGCTTGGGCGTGCTCGCGAGAAGCTGAAGCCGGACGACGCCCTCATCGTGCTTTCCGATCACGGTTTCTGCTCCTTCAAGCGCGGTGTGAACCTGAACTCCTGGCTGCACCGGGAGGGGTATCTGCACCTGCTGCCGGACCGTGCGGAATCCGGCGACTGGCTCGATGGCGTGGACTGGGCGCGGACGAAGGTGTTCGGGCTGGGGCTCACCGGTCTGTTCCTGAATCGTCGCGGACGCGAGGCGGAGGGGATCGTCGATCCCGGGGACGAAGCCCGGGCGCTCAAACGGGAGATCATCGGGAAGCTGATGGAGCTCAGGGATCCTGAAGGTGACCGGCGTGTGATCCGGGCGATGTACGATGCTGAAGAGGTGTACGACGGGCCCTACCGCGACGACGCTCCGGACCTGATGATCGGTTACGAGCGGGGTTACCGGAACTCCTGGGAAGCGGCGGTGGGCCGGGTGACGGCGGACGTGATCACCGACAATGAGAAGTCCTGGAGCGGCGATCACTGCGTGGACCCGAAGGTGGTGCCCGGCGTGCTCTTCACCGACCGGCAGCTCCCCCGTACGCGCCCGCTGCCGAAGATGGAGGACCTCGCCCCGACCATTCTCGCCCTGCTCGGGGTCGCGCCGCCCGCGTACATGACCGGTGCGTCTCTTTTTCACGAGGGGGACGAGCGATGAGCGTGCGGGTGGTCCTGCTGCTGTTTCTCAGCCTCGTGCTCGGCGCCTGCGGTGGCGACGGACCTCCCGATCCCTACCCGGTGAAGGTCTTCATCTTCGGCTTCGACGGCATGGAGCCCACCATCGTCGAGGAGGAGATGGCGGCCGGCAACATGCCCAACTTCTCGCGTCTTTCAAAGCAGGGAGGCTATTCCCGGCTCGGGACATCGCTGCCCCCCGAGAGCCCGGTGGCCTGGGCCAGTTTCAACACCGGCGCCGGCCCGGGCGTCCACGGAACCTTCGACTTCATCCACGGGAAGCTGACCGACCAGGGGGTTTCCCTCCTGAACGCCACCTCCCGATCCACGGAACCCGCGAGTTTCCTGTCCGCGTTCGGCTACCGTCTTCCGCTCGACGGCGGGACCGAGCTGCTGGTGCGCGGGAAGTTCTTCTGGGAGCGGCTGGCCAGGCGGGGCATCCCGGTCTCGATCGTGCGGGTGCCGAGCAACTATCCGCCGCGCGGATCCGGCGCCCGGACGTTCTCGGGTATGGGCACGCCCGACCTCCTCGGCACCTACGGCGTGTTCTCGTACTACACCGACGACCCGCCGCTGAACGCGCTCGAGATGCGGCAGTCCGGGGCCGCCCACGTGATCTCGCTCGATCGGGCCGACGGTGTGATCGAGACCGTCCTGCGGGGGCCGCGAAACGTCTGCCTCCCACCGGCGAGGGAGGGGTTGCCGAGCCCCTACGCCACCGTGCCGCTCCGAATCTACCCGGATGCGGAACGGGGCGTCGCGCGCATCGACGTGGACGATCGGATCGTCATCCTCTCGCGGGGCGAGTGGAGCGAATGGGTGCCGGTCCGGTTTCCTCTCATCCCGGGCTGGTCCGACATCGCCGGGATCGTCCGTCTCTACCTGAAGGAGGTCGGCCCTCACCTGCGGCTCTACATTTCACCGGTGAATGTGGACCCGGTCGATCCGGCGGTGGCCATTTCCACCCCCGCGAATGCCAGTCGGCACCTGGCGGACGCGATCGGGCGGTACTACACCCAGGGCATGGCGGAGGATACGCAGGCAAACCGCTTCGAGGTTTTCGACACCGGGGAGTTCCTGCACCAGGCGGAGTTGGTGCTGGATGAGCGCCGACGGATGCTCGACCACGAGGTCACCCGGTTCAACGCGGTCGGCGGCGCGACCTTCTTCTACTTCTCGACGACCGACCTGACCGCTCACATGCTCTTCAAGTACATGGACGAGCGGCACCCGGCCTACGATGCGGCGGGGGCTGAGCGCTTCGGCGGGAGACTTCGGGAGATCTACCGGGAGATGGACCGGATTCTGGGCGGCGCCGTGGCGAAGCTGCCCCCCGACACCCGGATCGTGGTGATGAGCGATCACGGCTTCAAGTCGTTTCGGCGGCAGCTCAGCCTGAACACCTGGCTCCTCGAGCATGGGTTCCTGTTCCTCCGCCGGCCGGATCGGCAGGGCAAGGGCAAGAGCTTCAACAATGTGGATTTCTCGAGGACGAAGGCCTATGCGCTCGGTTTCTCCGGGATCTACCTGAACCCGGCGGCCTGCCCGGACCCGGAGGGGACGAAGACCGAGATCATCCGGGGACTTCTCGCGCTGAGGGATCCGAAGGACGGCGCGCGGGTGGTCAAGGCGGTGCATCGCCGGGAAGATGCCTATCACGGGGCGATGGCCGGGAAGGCGCCCGACCTGATCGTGGGTTTCGACCTCCACTATGGTTGCGCGGAGTCCTCGGTGCTCGGGACGGTGCCGCGCGAGCTGTTCGCGGACGTTACCGACGCCTGGAGCGGCAGCCACCTGATGGACCCTTCGGTGGTGCCGGGGATTCTCCTCGTGAACGGACCGATTACGGTTCCGGACCCGGAGCTGATCGACCTGACGAAGAGCATCCTCCATGAGTTCGACATCGAAGCGCCGGAACTCGAAGGCCGGCGGATCTGGGAGCGGAGGGCGAGAAAGTGATCGGCGGCAAGGGCAAACTCAAACTGGATCCCGAACTCCTCCTGCGGGCGAAGAGAGCCGCCGCGACGGCCGGCTACTCGACGGTGGAGGAGTTCGTGGCGCACGTCCTCGATCGGGAAATAGGGAAGATCGAAGGCGTTGAACGTGAATCGGATGACGCCGATGCGCTGAAAGAGCGCCTGAAAGGACTGGGTTACATCAGTTGATCCGGGTGATCGACACATTGCTTGGTTGGATCATCGACCTGTTCGCTCCGCTCGGGGCGGTGGTGGTGATCCTGGTCTTTGCCATGCTGGTCGCTGCGCTCAGCCTGCTCGTCTTCAAGTTCACGAGCAACCAGGAGGGCATTAGGCGCGGGAAGGCGAAGATGAAGGCCGGGGTGCTCGGGGTGCTCCTGTTTCGCCATGACCTCAGGCGGATGCTTCGGGAGATGATCGGATCGCTGCTTTTGAGCCTGGCGAACCTCCGATTTCTGATCGTGCCGATGCTGGTGATGATCGTGCCGCTCTGGGTGCTGTTCGTCTACCTCGACCTGCGGCTCGGTTACCGGCCCCTGCGGGTGGGGGAGAGCGTGGTGGTGCGGGTGCACGGCGTGACCGATGGTGTCGATCTCCGCGCCCGGGACGGACTCTCCGTCACCTCTTCGGGAGTGCGTATCCCGGCCCTTCGGGAGGTGGATTTCCGCATCCGGGTCGATGCGCCCGGAGAGCACGTCGTCGAAGTCCACGTGGGCGATGAGGTGCAACTGATGCGGGTCTGCGCCACCCCGCCCCTGAGCCTGCTTCCGCCGCGCGGGGAGGTGCCGGAAGGACGGTCACAGATCCGGCTGCTGGAACTCGCCTACGAACGGGTTACGCACGAGTTTCTCGGCATCGAGTGGGCGTGGTGGTTGCTCCTCATCGTATTCATGTTGCCGGCTCTCTTCGCGCTGCGGCGCCCGTTTGGGGTAGACTTCTGAAGTTCAGGGTCGATCCTGATCCGGAGGTGTGCGATGTCCACCCGACTGATGTTACCCCTGTTGGCCGTGCTTGTCCTGGCTGTCCCGGTCCTGGGCGAGGAGGAGCCCACGGTCAAGCCGGCCACGGCCAAGGAGCTGAAGCACGAACTCAAGGTCTTCAAGAGAGACTTCGACACCGAGGACATCGACTTCAAGCTCGATTCCCTGATTCGGCTCAGCAAGTGCGTTCACAAGGATGTCGTGAAGAAGCTCCTCTTCATCGGCCTGAAGGACCGGGATCTTTTCGTGCGCGCGGAGGCGATCAAGGGCCTTGCCAACCAGGTCATCTACGGAGAGATGATTGGCCGGAAGCTCCAGCCTCTCCTGAAGGATGACGACCTCGACCCGAAGATCCTGACGGAGGTCCTGATCACCCTCCGCAAGCTCGACTACCGCCGGGGCTGGAAGGAGACCATCGACCTGATGTCCCACGACGACGACGACGTGGTCGTGGAGGTCTTCCGGTACATCGGCGCGTGGAAGGAGCTTCGGGCCTGTCTCGAAGTGCAGGGCTTCTGGGACGCCTATCCCACCGAGGGTAACTGGTCCACCGGATCGGTCCGTGTGGACACCGGCGCGGAAGGGACCACTGACCAGCGTGCGGCCAAGGCCAAGTGGATGGCCAAGTATGGCGGCCGCCGGAAACAGCGCGCCCGCCCGAAATGCGTGAAGGCGCTGAAGGCCGCGGTGAAGGAGATGACCGGTGTGGAACTGAAGAAACCGGACGAGTTCCGGACCTGGCGGTCGGACCATAAGATGGAGATTCGGGCCGCCAAACGCCGTCGGAACTGACTTCGGCGGCGGCATCTCTCGGTTAGACTCTTGCGCTTTCCGGGCATCAGCCCGATGACTGTCAATCCCTGGAGAACAAGATGAGCGATCCGCTTCCCCGTATCGAGATGAAAACCAGCAAGGGCACCATCCTGCTGGAGATGTTCGAGGACGATGCCCCGAACACCGTCGCCAACTTCGTGAACCTGGCGGAGACCGGTTTCTACGACGGCATCCTCTTCCACCGCGTGATCCCGAACTTCGTGATCCAGGCCGGCGACCCGCAGACGAAGGACGAGAACCTCCGTTCGCGCTGGGGCACCGGCGGTCCGGGCTACTGCATCGACTGTGAGACCGCGGGCGGCAACCAGGTCCACCAGCCGAAGGTCCTCTCCATGGCTCATGCCGGCCTGAATACCGGCGGCAGCCAGTTCTTCATCACCCACACCACGACTCCGCACCTGGACGGCAAGCACACTGTCTTTGGCAAGGTGGTCGAGGGCGAGGAGATCGTTGACGCGATCGACGAGGGCGACGTGATCGAGAAGCTCACGGTTCTGACGAAGCGCGACCACGACTACCTCCCGGCGAAGAACAACGTGGAGCGGTAGTCCAAACCGTCCGCCAGCCCCCTCGGAGGGTCGAGACGGCGCTCGACCCTCCGAGGCGGCTGCGATGCTCTTTGGCGGTTGGGACGGCGGGTCGTTTTCCGGCACAGGCGGGACTGGTCGAGACGGCGCTCGACCCTCTGAGTGCCCTAAGCCGCCGCAGGCGGCTTGGGACACTGGCACTTCCAGCAGTTGTGGAAGCGCCCCGGGACCACCACTTTGCATGCCGGGCAGATCCACTCTTCTTCCTCGGGCGGGGCGGGGAAGACCACGGTGCCGCAGTTCGGGCAGCGATGGCCGGTCGCGCCGTCGCGGTCGCCGACCCAGAGGTCTTGCGGTTCGGCCCCGGCCTCCTCGAAAGACAGCGGCAGTCCGAACGACCCGAAAGCGTGGTTGTGCCACTTCTCGCCCTGGTTGCCGAAGGCACCCTCGGTCATCGCCGTATCGCAGGAGGGACAATGCATCAGGTCACCTCGAGTTCGGCCTCGGTGACCACGCGCTCGCAGTAGTGGCAGCGCACGCGCAGGGGATGGCGGTTCATGACGTGGAAGCGGGTGCGCAGATCGTCATGGTTCGTGATGCAGGTGGGGTTCGGGCAGGTCGCCACGGCGGCGATCTCATCACCGATGTTCACCGCCACCTTCGCTACCACCCGGTAGTCACGGATGATCGCCAGGGTCGTGTGCGGACCGAGGATGGCGATCTTCGCGATCTCCGCCTCGTTCAGCTCCTTGTTCTCGAGCTTGATCAGGTCCTTCTTCCCGTACTTTCGGGAGTCGAGGTACATCCCCACGGTGACGATGTTTCCGCCCTCGTGGCCGATGAACTCGAGTGCCTTCAGGGCCATGCCGGGAGGCAGATGGTCGATGACCGTGCCGTCTCGAAGCGCGGTGACGCGGTACTCGGTGTGGTCGGTCACAGGATGCCTCCCAGAACCAGGGCCAGCAGCGCCCGGCGCACGGTCACGCCGTTCGCCGACTGGCGGAAATAGGCTGCTCGCGGATAGTCGTCGAGATCGGGGGAGATCTCCGTCACCCGCGGCAGGGGGTGCATGATCGTCAGTTCCTCGCCGACCTCCGGCAGGATGGTGCGGTCCACCTGGTAGACGCTCTTCACCCGCTCGTAGTCCAGGAGGTCCGGGAACCGCTCCTTCTGGATCCGCGTCGTGTAGAGGATGTCGAGGCCGGCCGCCGCGGGGAGGATCTCTTCGTGCTCGGAGAAGGAGATCCCCACCGAGTCGAGCTTCTCGCGAAGCTGTGCCGGAAGCCGTAGCGTCTTCGGGGAGATCAGCTTCATCTCCACGTCGAAGTGACAGAGAGTATCCACCAGACTGTGCACCGCGCGGCCGTACTTCAGGTCGCCGAGGAACCCGATCCTGAGGCCGTCGATCCGATCTTTCTCCTTGCGGATGGTGTAGAGGTCGAGCAGCGTCTGGGTGGGGTGCTGGTTGGCGCCGTCGCCGCCGTTGATGACCGGCCGCTCCGTCGATTCCGCGGCCACCCGTGCCGAACCTTCGAGGGGATGCCGGATGACGATGGCGTCGCAGTAGGCCTCCACCACCCGGATGGTGTCGTACAGCGTTTCGCCTTTCGCCACGCTTGAGACACCCTTGTCCGCGAAGCCGAGCACACTGCCCCCGAGTCTCTGGATCGCGCTCTCGAAGCTGAGCCTCGTCCGCGTGGAAGGTTCGAAGAAGAGCGCCGCCAGGATGCATCCCGGCAACACCGGCTCGCGAAACGTTTCGAATCGCCTGGCCACATCGAGCAGGAAGAGGATCTCGTCCTTTTCGAAGTCGAGCGGAGAAATGATGTCCCGGCCCTTGAAACTCCGTGCCCGGTCCTGGTCGATGTCCTTGAAGAGTTCGTGCACCGGTACCGCCCATCCAGCGTTCGAGAGAGGGGGATGCTGCCGCCGGAGGATTTTAGGACCGGGCCCGGTCGATCGTCAAGCGCGGGGCAGAGTGACGCGGAACTCGGCGCCGGCGCCGGGCTCGGAATCGACCTCGATCGTGCCACCGTGCTCGTGCACGATCTTCCGGGAGATCGCCAGCCCGAAGCCGGTGCCCTTCGACCCCTTCGTGGAGAAAAGCAGGTCGAAAACCTGCTCCTTGTGCTCCGGATCGATCCCGGGGCCGTTGTCCCGGACGAGGATGACGGCGTGGTCCGAATCCGGAGTGAGTGTCTTGACGAGGATGCGGCCATTCTCCCACCCGACGGCATCGAGTGCGTTGCCGATCAGATTGCTGAGCACGCGGTCGATGGCGGTTTCCTCGATCGGGACGTCGCCGAGGTCGGGGTCGAATTCCGTGAGGATCTCAGCGCCGCGTTCCTCGGCACTGCCCCGATAGCGATCGCAGACCTGCGTCACCAGGGAGCAGAGGTCCGTTGGCTCCCGCATCGGTTCCCGCTCCTTGGAGTAGGAGACCATGTCCTCCACGAGGCGGCCGATCGTGTCCGTACCGTCCCGTACCAGGTCCCAGGCCTCGCCGAGGTCGTCGCTGCCCGTTTCGGCGATGATGCGGTCCAGCATGAAAGCGCCGCTGCGCAGGGCCACCATGATGTTGCGGATATCGTGGGAGAGCCCGGCCATCACCCCGCCGATTGCCGCCAGACGCTCGGCCTGCAGGTTCTCCTTCGTCAACTGCAGGTTTTCGAGGGCCACGCCGCCGAGGGTACCGAGGGTGCTGAGCAGTTCGAGGTCCTCACGCTTGAACACCCCGCGCTCGAGCTGCGTGTCCACGTAAAGCGCGCCGAGAATCCGGCTCTTGCCCCGCAGCGGTACGCACATCGCCGCCTGGATGCCCTGCAGGATCACGGATTGGCCATCCCGGAACCGCGCATCGCTCCCCGCATCGGACGTGAGGAGGGACAGGCCCTTCCCGATCGTCTCCTCGATGATCGTGCGGGAGACGCTGAACTCGCCGGAGGGTCCTCGCGATCGAGCGGCCCGGACCGCCAGTTCACCACCGTCGGTGAGGGACACCAGGCAGGCCCGGTCGGCGGGGAGCACGTCGAACAGCAGGTCCAGGATCCGCACGCAGAGGTCGCCTTCCGTCGTGGCGGTGAGCAGGATGTTGCCGACCTCGTGAATGACCGCCAGGCTGCGGCTGGCCTGTGCCAGCGCCTGGAAGGTCGCAGCGCGCTGCGCGGTGTCCTGAAGCATCGACTGGCCGGTGTCGATCGAGGTGAGCACCTGCGCCCGGTCTTCGTCCGGTTCGCGGAACGTGACGGTGGTTTCGTCGGCGTGGCCTTCCAGCGTGACCCTGACCTGGACCGGGCCGAGGGCAATCACGTCCCCGTGATCGATGCGCCGGGGGTCCTCGATCCGCTCCCGGTTGACCCAGGTGCCGTTCCTGGAATTGAGGTCGGTGAGAATCAGCCCGATCCCATCGACTTTCGCCTCGGCATGGGTGCCGGAGACCAGACCATGTGACAGGACCACGTCGCAGACCGGTGCGCGGCCGAGCCGGATCATCTCCCCTTCTGTCAGTCTCACCACCTGATGATCGCCGTCCTGGTCGAACTCGAGGCGGTAGCGCCGCATTCAGTCGGCTCCTCCGACCACGTTGTCGGGAGGCCGGGGCTCGTCGGGGAGAGGTATCGGCGCGACCGGCGCCACCTCCGGTACGGCCGCGGGAAGATCATCGAACTCGATGGGCTCGCCGCACAGCCGCAGCTCGAACCATTCGATGTCTTCGAGGTCGTCTTCGGTGAGTGCGCCGAGCAGTTCGCGGGCCAGTCGCCGGTAGTCCTTCGCGCCGTTGCTCGACTTGTCGTACTCGAGGATCGACTTGCCGTGCGACGGCGCTTCCGCCAGGCGGACGTTCACCCGGATCATCGTCCGGCATACCTTGTCCTTGAAGTACGAGCGGATCTCGCTGAGCACCTCGGCGGTGAGCTTCGTGCGCAGGTCGGCGATGGAGGGGATGATCGCCGAGAGCCGGAGCATGGGGTTGAGCCGCTTCTTCACCAGTTCGACGACCTCGAGCAGCTTCGACATGCCGCGCATCGCGAAGTACTGGGTCTGGATGGGAATCATCACCTCCGTGACGGTGGTGAGCGCGTTCAGAGAGAGCAGACCGAGGCTCGGCGGGCAGTCGATCAGAATGAAGTCGTAGCGATCCTCGTCGGGAAGCCGGAGGACGTGCTCGTCGATCGCCCGCTTCAGCAGCGTTTCGCGGCCCATCTCCTGCACGAGCTCGATCTCCGCACCGGAGAGATCGATTCCGGAGGGGAGCAGCGAGAGCCCGGGCTGGCTCGTCTCATAGATGGCCTCGGAGGCGGTGACCTGGCCTGTCAGCACGTCATAGATGGTGGGCGTGGGCTCCTCGATGCTCGGATCGAGGTGCGTGGTCAGGTTGGCCTGGGGGTCGTTGTCCACCACGAGGACCTTGAAGCCCCGTTCCGCGAAGGCCGCGCCCAGGTTGGCCACGGTGGTCGTCTTCCCTACGCCGCCCTTCTGATTCATGAAGGCGATACGCCGCATGGGACATTCGTAACCCATCAAGGGGGCTGCGAGCAAGGACCGGAGGCGCGAGCGGGGCGGGGGCCCGATCTTTCCGACGGCTTCGAGCTGCTCCGCGTGAAGGTGGGGTGGAGCACGGCCACCGAAAAACAACCTCCCGATGATCGCGCATCCGGGCCGAAGGCCACCAGCAATCGATGGTCAGAAAATCACCACCAGCAACACGATGATCAGGGTCAGGCCGAGGATGGCGCCTCCGGTGATCAGGGCAAACCGCATCGCACTGCTCTTCGCCACGGCGGCCTCGGCGCGGAGGCGGCTGACCTCCGACTCGGCCTCCTGGATCTCCTTCAGGAGCCCCTTGGCGGCGTCCACCGAGCCTTTCACCTCCGGGGCGGCGAAGCCGGCGAGGGCCACGGATTTGCCGAGGGCTTCGAGGTTCGCGTCGTGGGCGGCCCGGGCTTCCTCGCGCTCGGCCTGAGCCTTCAGGACGCCCTGCTTCTCCTCCTTCACCACGGCCTCGAGCTTCGCCTTCTCCTCTGCCCACTCCGCCTTCTCTCCGGAGAGGTCGCCCTCCGCCTCGGTGAGTGCGGTGCGGGCCTTCTCCTCCGCTTCCCGGGTTTCGGGCATGGAGTTGTCGATGGCGACGAGTCGCGTGCCGATTTCGGCCTGCGGGATCTCCCCCGGCTTGGGGTCCCCGGGCCTGGCGAGACGGTCCCGGAGATCCTTGCTCTCCTTCTGCAGGGCGCGAACGACCCGGTCCGCCTCGGTGTGGAGGGATCTGTGGCGCGAGATGATCTCTTTCAGGCGGTCCATCTCGGCCTGTCGGTTGGTGGTCCGCTCCATGAGCCGGTTCAGGGCTCTCTCTTCCCTGCCCTGCTGCTCGGTGAGGGCGGCATCGCGTTCCGCGAGCAGCGTTTCGCTCTCTTTCACCGAACCGAACGATTGTCGATCCTCGGCTTCGCTGGTGTCGGCGGACTTGTCGCCGATGTCCCGATAGGCGACCAGGAGCTGTTTGCTGAGCGCCTTTTTTCGCCGGGACTGGCTGAACGCCCCCCAGAGGGAGGTAACGAAGGTCTGCGCCCCTCGGGCGTCGTCGACGAACTGCGCCTGAACCTGCCGTAGCTTACCCATGCTTTCAGTCTTGCTCGTGGCGGCGCTTTGGTCAAGCCGCAGCATGTGGGTCAACCCCCCGTGCCGCTCCCGCGAGTGCGTGTTCGCATCACCGCTCGGAGGGCGCCGGTCCCTCAGCGCCGCGCGGGTCCCCGTCCTGCTTCATCACCTCTCGCATCACCTACGTGGCGAACGAGCCCTTCGGCAGAGCGAAGCCGAGCAGGATCGCGCCATCGCCGTCGGGGCGGACCATGGAATCGGTGAGCGGGACCCGGAACGGGCGGCGTTCCCCGGGCAGCTTCAGGCCGGTGGCGCCGAAATCATCGAGGTCGAGCCGCTCCTCCGCGAGCAGCTCGCGCTCGGCCTCACCGGGGCGGCCGGTCGCCAGCAGGACTTTCTTCCCGAACAACGGTCCGGAGGGGCTGATCTCGAACTCGTCGGCGCGGGGTTGCTCCGCGACGGGGTCTTCCACCGAGAAAACCGCGTGCTTCACGTGGATGAACGCCAGGTCGCCCGCCATGAGCCTGCCGAGGTCCGGCATGCGGTTGTAGAGCAGCCGGTTGAACATGAACGACTGGTAGCTCGACAGGTGCAGCTTCAGCGTCGCGCGCGGGATCCGCTTCAGGGCCACCTCCGGCGGCCGGCCCCTGATCAGCGACTCGAGCACCCTCCGCTCGGCCTGGTAGGGGCGCGGAAAGAGCGGGAGCGCCCCCTCGAGATCCCCTGATTCGAATCTCTCCCGGGCTTCCCGGAGCTTCGGATTCTTCTCCTCGTCGCTCGGTGCGCCGAGCAGCGTCGAGACCGCCAGGTCTGGATCCTGGTGAACCAGGGCGCGGCCGACGATGTATCCGTCGCCCTTGCTTCCGAACCGCTGGCGGCCGAAGAGGTTCGGCGCGCCGGTCGAGGCCATCCGATCGAGGACCGCTTTCGCACGTTCGACCGCGTCCGCTCCGACCTCGCGCACCCGGACCAGGAAGCGGTTTCCCGAAAGGTGGCCCATCCGGAGCTTGTTGCCGTGGAACCGCGCGTCGAGCACCGTCACTCCCGGCACTTCGAGCGAGCGGACCCGGGACTCGGAGACCCTCTGGACGGAGATCGTCTGGCGCGTGATCGCCCTGGCGTCCTTGAGCCCCGCGTAGCCGACCGACTTCGGCTGGATGCGCAACGCGTTTGCGATGCGCTGGATCGCCTCATGCGTGGAGATCCCGGCCTTCTGGATGGTGACGTAGAGATGCTCGCCGGCACCGGAAGGCTCGTACCGGGGAATCTCCTCGACCACGAAATCCTCGAGTCGCTCCCGCATTACTCCACCGGTGCCCGGCAGGTCGCCCGTCACGTAAGGATCACTGCTCATCTACTCCGCCTCCGGATCGGGTAAGATCGTCGCCCTGTTATACCGCCGAGTTCGCATGTAACCGATTCCGCCACCGGGCGTAGTGCTTTGTGGCCATGAGAATCCATGCTCGACGACAACGAATTGGTGGAGCGCAGCCTGAAGGGCGACGCCCGGGCCTTCAACGGGCTGGTCGACCGCTACCAGGAACCCGTCTACCGGGTGGTTCGCCGATTCCTCGGCAACCGGGAGGACGCCCTCGAAGCCAGCCAGGAGACCTTCGCCCGGGCGTATCAGAAACTCGACACGTTCGATACGTCACGGAAGTTCTCCACGTGGCTGTTCACCGTGGCCGGGAATCTGGCCCGTGATGTCCTGCGGCGTAAGAAGAGGCGACCGGAGGTTCTCGCGACGGAGACTCTCTCCTCGTTACCGGGCGAAGGTCGCCCTGAGCAGGAAGCGATGAGGCAGGAGGAGGCGGAACGACTGCGGGCGGCGGTTGAAACGCTCTCCGAAGAGAAGCGCATGGCGGTCGTGCTGCGGTATTTCGAGGGATTGCCCCTCGCGGATGTGTCTGCGATCACCGGGACCGAGGTGAGCACCTTGAAGGTCCGTCTGTTCCGGGCCAGGAAGGAGCTCATGCAGAAACTGGAGCAGGGATCATGACTCCGGACGACTGGGCTGACAGCGGGATCGGTCACTGGGTGATCGAGCGCATCGATGAGTACCTCGACGGGGAGCTTCCATCGGAAGAGCGGCTGGAGTTCGAGCGTTGCATGGCGGAGGACCCGGCCGTCGCCGCGGAGGTCCTCGAGGCGAAGCGCTTTCGAGCCCTTGCCGCCGAAGCCGGCCCACTGCCGATTCCCGATGAACTCGGCGAGCGGATCCGTGAGCGCGTGGCGGCCGGCCGGTCCACCGGCGGTGGGCGGATCCTTCTGCTGCGGCGGGTACTGACCGTCGCCGTCGCCGCCGCGGTCATCTTCCTCGTCGCCAGCCCGCTTCACATGTTCGATCCGGATCCTGCCCCGGAGCCGGTCCGCCCCATGGTGGTGCGCCTCGGCAATCCCGGGACGCCTTCCCCACGTTCCACCGCCGAACGCCTCGAGGACTGGCTCGACCAGGCGAAGAACCTGAACCCCGCCGACGCGGATCTGTCACTGCGGGAGGCTCGCGAACTGGGCCTGCTCGCCGAGGTGCGGTCGAGGCTGGCCGATGCGCCGGGGTCCGATCGCAACTACCTGCAGGCCGCCGAGGACCTCCTGATTCAGGTCGAGAACGGCATCTCCCCGGAAGCCCTCCCGATGGAGGCCCAGATGGTTGCCATGGCGAGGAACTGACATGTCGAAACTCACGCTCGCGTTCATCAGCTTCCTCATGTTCCTGTCGCCGGCCCTGGCGGAGGATGGGCAGGCGAAGCCGCCGGACCCGAAGGCCCGCTTCTGGGAAGCCCGCCAGGTCATGCTCGTGGGTGACGCGAAGAGCGCCGCGGAGTTGTTCCGGGTTCTGGCGAAAGATCACCCGAAGTCGGAGATCGCCGATGACAGCCTGTACTGGATGGGGCGATGCCATCTGCGCGTGGCGGATCGCGAGCCGGATGCGGTGGTGGCTTTCACGCGGCTGATCCGGGAGCACCCGGGAAGCCCGTTCGTCGACGATGCCGCACGGGAGCTGATGCGGCTCGGAGACAAGACCGTGGTGCCGGAATTGAAAAAACGCCTGGCGGCCGGCGGCGCGAATGCCGGGATCACCGCGAGGGCCCTCGCCGAGTTCGACGATGAGGCCGGCGTCAGATTTCTGAAGGACCGCGCGGTCGAGAGCGGGAGGCCTGAAGATCCGCAGCCGGAACCCGCCGCCGGCGCGAAATCGAAACAGGACGAGTTGAAGGCCCTGAAAGTCGAGATCCAGCGCCTGAAAAAACAGGTCGAGGAGAGCCTGAAGCTCCTCGAAGAACTCCTCGCAGAGAAGGCCCGGGAGAAGAGTTCGGGAGAGAGTGAGTCGGGAAAATGAACATGTTCCGGATGATGCTGATCGGCAGTCTCTGTGCGGCTCTCCTGGCGGTTTCCGCGATGTCCGCCGACAGCGGGGTTGAGTTCAGGGGCGTCCTTGAGGAAGCACAGGACTTGATGGCGGACGGCGACTACTCGGGGACTTTGGGGAAACTCGCTATGACCGAGAGCTACTCCAATCGCCCCGATTTCGTTCCCAGCAGAGAGAACGTCGAAGCAATCCAGGAAGCGTGGATTCTGAGAATTCGGGCATCGCTGGCGCTGACGTACTACGAGGAAGCGATCACCCAGGCACGGCAATTCATCGGTCGAGCTCCCGAATCTCCCCGGGCCCGGAAGGCGAAGTTCCTGATGGCCGAAGCCTTCGCCCGGATGAAGGGCTTCGATGACGCGGCCCGGATCTACCGCGAGCAGGTGGACTTCCTCTCCGGGGACGATCACGAGCGAAAGATCGCCGGGTACTATCTGGCGCTCGCCAACAAGGCGTTCGAGGGCGAGAACCAACCCGACGAGTTTGGTCGGCCGAAGCTCACGAAGGACTACCGGGCGGCGCTCCGGTACTTTCTCAAGGCCCGGGCGATTCACGCGGAAAAGGCCGATGCGGCCCGGCTCACGCACCGGATCGCCGTCTGTCAGTTCGAGCTCGGGCAGTACCGCCCGGCGATCGCCGAATGGGCGAAGCTGCTCGAGCAGTGGCCCGAGTCCGAGTGGGCCGACGAGGCGATGTATCTCTCCGGTGTCGCGCTCGCCAGGGACTCCCGGCACGTGAAGGATGCCCGCGCGAAGTTCATCGAGGTGCGCGAGAAGTTCGGGGATTCGAAGGTCGCTCCGCTGGCGCTGATTCGCCTGGCGGAGAGCTATCAGCCACTCACGACGAAGGACGAGGAGATCCTCGCGCGGGCTCAGAAGTACTACCACGAGTTCCGGAAGCTCTACCCGTCCCATGAAGAGGCGGAGGGCGTGTTCTTCAACATCGGCGAGGCCGAGTACCGCATCGGCCACTACGAGGCGGCAATCGCCGAGTTCGGGAAGTACCTCGCCGCCTTCCCCGATGCGAAACGATCCCCGGTCGCGAAGGATCGCATCGCGCGCTCGTGGTTCGCGCGGCATGAGTTCGACCGGGCGATCGGGGAGTGGAAGGCTTTTCTCGGCAAGTGGCCGAATCACGAACTCTGGACGAAGGTGCAGGGGATGATTGCGGAGGCGGCGATCGCAAAGGGACGGTATCCGCTCTCGCTTTACGAGAAGGCCGAGCAGAAGGATCAGGCGGCGTTGCTGCAGCGCGCGGCGCAGGGCTTCAAGTCGTTCCTGATGGAGTACCCGGTGCAAAAGCGTGCCGCCGAGGCGCAGTACCTGCTCGGCGAGATCAAGCATCGTGAGAAGGATATCGCCGGTGCGATCTCTCTGTGGAAGATCACGTCGACGAAGTATGCGAACACGGCCTTCGCCGCCGCGGCGCTCTTCCGCGTCGGCGGCGCATACGAGAAGGATCTGAACGATCTCGGCAAGGCCATCGAGACCTACGAGGACCTGGTGGCGCGCTACCCCCGCTCCCGTGAGGCGAACGCGGTCCGGCAACTGCTCGTTCAATTCAAGCGCAAGCTGCTCGAGGTCGTGACCGAGCGCGTCCGTCGTACCGACGAGAAGTGTGTGCTGAAGGTGCGCACGCGGAACATCGAGAGCCTGCGGTTTCGCGCCTACCGGGTCAACCCGGAGGAGGTTTTTCGCAACCGCCTGACTCTCGGCCGGATCGAGCCCATCGTCGTCGCGGTCGTGGCGCCGGAATGGACGGCCCCGGTGGCGACCGAGTCGTACGAGAAGTTCCGCCTCTTCGAGCGCGAAGTCGAACTTCCCCTCGAAGGCCCCGGCGCCTGGATCGTCACCTGTCACGACGAGGATCTGACTGCCACGACGCTGGTGGTGATTTCCGATCTGCGTGTGGTGGTGAAGGAAGCGCCCGATCAGACGCTGCTGTTCGCGGTGAACGAGGTCACCGGAGAAGTGGTGCCCGGCGCCCGGGTCATCCTGGCCGACGGCAACAAGGTGGTGGCGGAGGGGAACACCGGAGAGGACGGTGTGTTCGTTCGCGAGGAAGGCAAACCGGGGCAGGTCCGTGCTTTCGCCGAATTCCAGGGGCACGTGGCCTACACCGGTCTCTCGGTGCGCGGCGGCTCGAGCTTCGGCTACTCCACCAAGGTCTACCTCTACACGGATCGGCCCCTCTACCGGCCCGGGCACGAGGTTGAATTGAAGGGGATCTGCCGGCGTGTCGAGAACGGCAACTACGTCACGCAAGCCGGTGAGGAGGTGAAGCTCTCGGTGCGGGATTCCCGCGGCACCGTGGTCTTTCAGGAGAAGGTGAAGACGGATGAGTACGGCACCTTTTCCGGTTCGCTCCATCTGAATGGGAATGCCGCCACCGGCGACTACCGGATCATCGCCGAACTCCAGGATCGCAAGACCTTCACCGGCACCTTCGCGGTGCGGGAGTACAAGTTGCCGGAGTTCACCATCACGGCGCGCACCGACCGTCGGACCTACCTCCCTGGCGAGGAGGTGAAGGTGAAGCTCAGCTTGAAGTACTTCTTCGGGGGCGGGGTGCCGAACACCATCGTCAGGGTCCGGCTGGGCGTCGGCCCGTTCTCCTTCGACCCGAGTCAGCACGACGAGTTCGCCTGGTTCACGAAGGATCCGGAGCGGGAGCGCGAACGGCAGCGGCGCGAATCCGCGGGGACGAACTTCGAGCGGTCCGACGAGATTCGCACGGACGCCGACGGCAATGCGGAGTTTGTCTTCAAAGCGCGGAACCAGGACGAAGACCTGCGCTACGTCGTGCTCTTCGAGGCGCTCGACCTGAACCGCCAATGGGTCCGGGACGGCACCGCGGTGGTGGTCACCCGACAGGCGTACTTCGCCATGGCAAAATCCGAAAAGAAGGTTTACCGCCCGAAAGAGGAGTTCCCGGTGCGGCTGACCACGGTGGATGGGATCCACTTTCCGGTGGCTCGGAAGGGGGAACTGGTCGTCTCCCGCCGGACGTTCGTCAAGGACCGCGAGGTCGAGACGACCGTCTCGCGGCGGCCGGTCGAGACCGGCGACGACGGCAAGGCTACCGTGAAGCTCGACATCCGGGAGCCCGGCGAGTATCGGCTCTCCTTTGTCGGAGAGGACCGCGGCGGCAACCTGGTTCGCGGCGGAGTGATGGTGACCGTGGCGGGGGAAGCGGAAGATCTGGCGAAGCACGCCCGGCTCGTCGCCTCCCGGCAGATCTATCGCGAGGGCGAAGTGGCCGAGGTGCTGGTCCTGAGCCCCGTAGCGCCGGCGTGGGCGCTGCTCACCTTCGAGGGGGAGCGGGTGCTGGATCATCGTGTCGTGCGGCTGACCGAACGATCCACGACACTGCGCCTGCTCATGAAGCCGATCTACTCGCCGAACGTGTTCGTCAAGATCGCGATCCCGCGCGGGGAGAAGCTGAACGAGGCCGGGGATGAGATCTTCGTCTTCAAGTACCTGACCGTGGAGGTGGCTCCGGACCGGCGCGAGGTGGCTCCCGGCGAGAAGGTCGGGTTCACCGTCAGGACCTCCGACCAGCGCGGCCAGCCGGTCCCCGCCCAGGTCAGCTTCTCGCTCGTCGATCAGGCGGTGCTGGCGCTCGAGCCCGATCGGGCCGAGCAGATCAAGCCGTTCTTTTACGACCAGCGCCGGACCCTCGCGGTCGTCACCGGATCGTCGTACACGTTCAGGTATCACGGCACCACCGGTCGCACGAACAAGGACCTGCTCTCCGAGGACTTTCGCAAGAAGGGGGCGCTGGCGTTCAACCGGACGATGAAGTACCTGCAGAACGCGAAGGAGTTCATCGCCAGAAAGGATCTCGAGAGCGCCGCGATCGAATTGCGCAAGGCTTTGAAGGTGACTCCGGGCCAGTTCGAAGCCGAGCTGCTGCTCGAGAATCTCGAAGCCGGGCTTCGGATGCAGCGCCAGAACGAACTCCTGAAGCTGGCCGCCAACGCCGAAGATGCGAAGCGCGTGCGGGATTCCGACGTGGAGAAGTCCAGGTCGAAGTCCTGGAAAGACCAGGCCCCTTCGTCGAAGCGGCCGCGGAAGGAGCTGAGGGAGAAACGGGGGGGCGCGGGAAAGTCCGGCGCGTCGCCCAATTCCCCGCCGCCGCCGGCAGAGAGTCCCGGAGACAATTCCGGGGGCGCGCCCACCGCGGGCGGTCGCCGGGGGTACGGTGCGAACGGATCGCGCGACAAGCAGGGGGCGCGCCCCGCGCCGAAGGCATCGTCGACTCCTCCGGCCGGCGGCGATCGTCTGGTCCTTCGCGATACGCCGGGACTGGGCCGGATGTTCAGCCGGAACTTCGCCCTGCCGCCGACCCTCCGCCAGCGCTTTGCCGACACCGCGGCGTGGCGTCCGTCGATCCTGACCGGCGCGAACGGGGAGGCCCGCGTAGAAGTGGAGCTTCCCGACAACCTGACCACCTGGCGGGCCGTGATTCGCGGGGTGACGAAGGGAGCGCTGGTGGGGGAGGCGGAGGGCACCCTCACGGCGAGGAAGGATCTGCTGGTGCGGGTCGATACGCCGCGCTTCCTGACGCAGGAAGACGAGGTGACGATCACCGCCACGGTGCACAACAATACCGAGGGTTCCGCGGAGACTTCCCTCCGGGTCAAGACGAGTCCGCACCTCACCATGGAATCGTCGGCGTCCCTGACGGCGCGCGTCGGCCCCCGGCGGATCCGCCCGAGCGACTTCCGCCTTCGCGCTACCGGGCAGGGCCTCGGCAGGATCACGGTCACCGCTCTCTCCGGCGTCGGCAGCGATGCCGCCCGCTCCGGACTGCCGATCCTCCCGCGCGGATTGCGCACGCTCATCGGGCGCTCCGGGCACGTGACGGAGGAGGCCGTCGAGGTCTTCGATCTTCCGGACGACATCATCCCCGGCACGAAGGACCTGACGATCAGCCTGTCCCCCGGCCTGCAAGGTTCGCTGCTCGAGTCCGTCGCCTATCTCGGCGCGTTCCCCTACGGCTGCCTGGAGCAGACCGTCAATCGCTTCCTGCCGGCCATCGCCCTCGAGGATGCGTTACGCCGGGCTGGAAGCCCGAACGCCAGGCTCCGGAAGGGCCTGGCCGAGGCGGTTACGCAGGGCCTGCTCTCGCTCTACTCGTTCCAGAACAGCGACGGCACCTTCGGCTGGTGGAGCGGACGGGTCCGCCGCATCCCCGCCGACGGCAAGGCACCGCCAGGCCGGGGCGACCCCACGATGACCGCCCTCGCGATCCTCTGCATGGAGCGGGCCCGGATCGCCGGCTACCGGATCTCGGAGGGCCACCGCCGCAAGGCCCAAAGCGGAGGGAATCGGCTTCTGAAGCAGACCTCCGATAATTCCCTGAAGGCGCTTCTGCTGTTCGCCCTGGCGCGGGCGGGAGCGGCGCGACTCGAAGATCTGAACCAGGTCTACCGATACCGGGACGGCCTGACGCCTCACGCCCTCGCCACGTTGGCGCTGGCGATGAAGCTCACCAATCGGCAGTACAACGCGGTGAGCCTCCTGCGCATTCTCGAGACGAAGGCGGTCGACCGGGACGGGATGATCTCGTTCCCCGGTTCCGGCACGCACGGCGTGATGAACGACGTGGAGACGACCGCTTTCGCTCTTCGCGCGATGCTGGCTCTCGAGCCCGGCAACACCCGGATCCCGGGGATGGCGGCGTGGCTCATGAGCAGGCGTCGCGGGCCGAGATGGATTTCAACTCGTGACACCGGTGCGGCGGTGATCGCCCTCGCGGACTTCCTCGTTGGAGAGAGCATCGGGCGCAGCGATTTCCAGGTCGAGGTCTGGTTGAACGACCAGGATCGGCCTTACCAGAAGATCCGGGTGGCCGGTGGGAAGATCGCCGACGATCAGCGGCGCACGATCATCATCGACGGGGCGAGGCTCAGGACCGGCCGGAACCAGGTGAAGTTCGTGAAGAAAGGGCCGGGCCGGCTGTTCTACACGATGGTCCTGAACTACGTCACCGCGGCGCGTGACATCGAAGCCGGCGGAAATCTCATCCGGATCGGCCGCAGCTACGTGGAGTACCTCTCTCCGGCGCTGATCAAGGAAGGCGTGAAGGAGATCAAGCCCGGCTTCACGATCCTCCGGCCGGAGGCGCGGCCGAAGAAGAAGGAGGCGCCGACCATCTCGCGCGCCGGCTCCGGGGACAAGTTCCGGGTTCGACTCGTGCTTTCGGCCCGGGAGAAGCTGCCCTACGTGATCGTCGAGGATCCGCTGCCCGCGGGCGTCGAGGTCGTTTCGGGGCAGGCCACCGGTCCGTTCGACTGGCAGGAGCGCCGGGACGAGAAGCAGGTCTTTTTCCTGACGAATGTGCCGAAGGGGACGACGACTCTCACTTACCTCGTACAGGCGATCCACCCCGGCCGCTTCACCGCGATGCCGGCTTTTGCCTACCCGATGTATGAGCCGGCGATCTGGGGCCGCTCCGCGGAACAGTCGCTGACCATCGTGCCGGAGTCCGGCGTCATCGGCCGTCCGGTGACTGTCGAGGGGGTGACCCCCGACGAGATCTATCAGATCGCGGTTCGCGACTTCCGGGAGAAACGCTTCAAGGAGGCGGCCGTTTCCCTTTCCCGCCTGCTCGGTGCATTCAAGCTTCAGGACAAGGTCCGCGAGGAGTGCCAGGCGATGCTCATGCGTTCGGCCTTCGCGCTCGGTGACGATCGCGCCGCGGTCACGGCCTATGAGGAGCTCGTGCAGTTGAACCCTCGGCGTGGACCGAAGAATACCGCGGAGCGCCGGAAACTCGGTGCGGCCTACCAGGGCATCTCCGAGTTTGAGCGAGCGGTCTCCCTGTTCAAGGGCGTGACTGTGGAGTACCTCGCGCGGGAACTCGAAGTGGCGGAGACGTATCGGGCGATCGGCAACCCCTGGCTGGCTCAGGCGTACACCGCCCGGGTGCTCGCTGCCTGCCCCGACAGCAACGCCGCGGTGGACGAGGCGTACCGCAATGCGATCCGCTTCGTCGACCTGAAGCGGCAGCCGGACCGGAAGCCCGAGCTCTCCGCGGGGGAGGTGGACACCGGGCTCATGCTGCCGGAGGCGCTCGTGGCCTTCCGGTCCTTCATCGCGAACTACCCGAAGAGTCCGCTCGCTCCGGAAGTCAGCCGTCGCATGGTGAACGTGCTCTCCCGTATGGAGCGCTTCCCGGAGGCCGTCTCCGCGGCGGAGAAGTTCATTCGTCGCTATCGGGACTCGGCATACCTGGACGACGTCTACTACTACCTGGCCGAGACTTTCTTCAACGAGGGGAGGAACTACGAGAAGGTCTTTGCCGCGGGGAAGGTGATTCTCGACGGCAAGTTCCGGCTCCGCCCCGGCCGCAGGGAGATGGGCAGGAGCCCCTACATCCCCCAGGTCCTGTACCTGTTCGGGAAGATTCATCACCTGCGGGGCGAACTCGACCAGGCGGTGGGTTACTACCGGCAGGTGGCGAGCCGCTTCGAGGATGCCCGGGATGCGTTGACGTTCCTGACCAGCCAGGGACTGCGGATTCCGGAGAGCGCGTCTTTCAAGGTGGGGGAGACCCCGCGACTGACGCTGTCGCGGAAGAACCTGATCTCCCTCGATCTCCGGATCTATCCGGTGGATCTGATGTTGCTGATCGCGGTCAAGAAGGACCTCCGCGCCGCCCACGAGATCGACCTGACCGGCATCGCCACGAAGCACCGCTCGAGGCTGGCCTTCGCGGACGGCCGGGACTACCGGTGGCACGAGGAAGAAGTACCGATCAGGAGTATCGGCGAGAAAGGGGTGTACCTGGTCGTGGCGAAGAGCGATGGTCCGGCGGCCACGAGCATCGTGATCGTCTCCGATCTGGATCTTTCGGTGCAGCGGGTGGGCGGCAAGGTGCGGGTTTACGCGGTGGACCGTGAGACCCGGGAGCCGATGAGAGACGTGTTCATCAAGGTGTCCGACGGGAGGTCGATCACCGGGCAGGGGTTCACCGATGCCCGCGGCGTGTTCGAGGGCCGGAGTGGTTCCGGTCCGGTGATGGTGGTTGCCGAGAAAGATGGGCACTTCGCCCTGTTCCGGAGGTGACCGATGTCCGTGCGACTCATGGGCGCCCTCCTCGCCATCCTGCTGCTTCTCGCCGGAGTGGCTCTCGCCACCGAACCGGACTGGTTCACCCGGGTGAAGGAGATGGGGCTTGAAAGGGCATGCGAGGTCGAGGTCGAGCGCCACGCGCGGGGCGTTCTTGCGGACAGCCTGCACGTGGGCCGCTGCTACTATGACCTCGGCCGGTTCGACGAGGGCCTGGACGTCCACCGGCGCCTGACCCGTTCCCCGGACCGGAACTACGCCGCGATGGCGAAGGTCCGGGTGGGGGAGGGTCTTTTTCATCTCGGCCGCGTCGAAGAGGCCCGAGCCGCTTTTGAGTCGTGTCTCGCTGAACACCCGGAGGCCTGGTTCGACGGCAGCATCGCGGATCTCTGCCGGGCGTGGCTGAAGAAGCTCGACGGCAAGCTCCAGTCGCCGGAGAAGAAGGCTGTGAGGCCGGCTGTCATCGACGACGTGAAGAAGGAAGTCAAGGCCCTCGAGAGGCGCCTGGCGGAGTTGAACGAGCTTCTGAAGCGATTGGCGGAGGATGATTGATGGCGATCCGTGGGACGATGATCCTGGCTCTGGCCGTGGCCGTTTCGTAGGCTGCCACCGATGCTCCTCCGCCGGCGACAATTCATCCCACCTTTCGCGAACTGCGTCCGGTGATGGTTGAGGTGATGGTCGAGGCGACGACCCCGATCACCGCCGCCCTGCCCCCTCGGAGGGTCGGCCGCTGTGCCGACCAGTCACAACGCCGCCTCGATCCGGGAGTCCCGCCTGTGCCGGTGAATCGCCCACCTGCCCCGGCGTAAAAGAGCCCCGATCGCCCCTGGTCCGCAGGTCGTGTTCCGCGTGGAATCCCGGATGTGCCGCGATGCTCCTTCACTTTCAGGACGGCGGGTCGTTTTCCGGCACAGGCGGGACTGGTCGAGACGGCGCTCGACCCTCCGAGGCGGCTTGGCCGCCTACTTGAACCTGAAGCCCGCCAGGAACTTTGCGAAGTCCTCGGTTACGTAGGTCTGGCCCATGCCGTTGCTGACGTTGATGAACAGTACGCGGAAATGGTTCTCTCCGTGCGTGAACACCGCGTACCGGCCGACGCCGCCCATGGCGTTCAAGTTGCCGGTCAGGGCGTCCTCCCCGGCGACCTTTCTGGACTTCGATGCCCCCTGGGCGCGGATGGGGAGCTGGGCCTGGACCTGCTCGGGGAAGATCTTCGACATGGAGTCCTTCAGGGCTTCGAGCGAGCTCGAGTCCACCGCGGCGTCGCTCTTCTTCCCCGGGAAGATCAGCAGCATGATCATGTAGCCCCGGGAGGCGGCCTGGATGGCCCTGGTGCCGGGGGGCGCCTTCCAGTCGATGCCATCGAAGTTGATGGGGAACTCATCCAGCACGCGGTAGTTCTAATCCGGCAGCGCGAACTCGAACCCCCACTCCTCCGAGGTTCCGGCCGCTGCCTTGTCCATGACCTTCACCGAGCCGGCGACCTGGTCGAAGAACGGCTTGAGTTGCTGATACTGCCCTTCCGCGAAGATCAGGTGGAGACGCACGTCGAACTCCGGGAACACGGCGCAGAGAACCTTGTGCTCCATGTTCACGCCCTTCTCGGTGTAGGCGAAGGAGAGCATCTTTCCACCGGCGCCCGAGAGATCCGCGGCCACGGCCTCCCCGGTGATCTTCAGATCCTCGTGCGGAACTTCCAGCTCCTCTTTCACCTCCGCCACCAACTCGTCGAGGCCACCGGCGGAATCCGTCCGCTCGATCTCGATCTCGATCGGTGCTCCTCCCAGGACCGGTCCGGTGAAGCGAACCGAAAGACCGTCCACCGCATCCTTCTCGAACCCCTTCGGTGCGGCGATCGAGAACCGGGCCTCTTCATCCACATGGGTCTTGCCGAGACCAAGGCCGCCGACGAGTTTCGCCTGCTCCTCGGCCAGCCTGGCGAGGATCTCCGCCCTCTCCTTTTCGGGCATCCACCTGCCCTCATATCTGACGAAGCCGAGTTCGCCCCGCGCGCCGGCGTGATCCTCATTGGCGGCCACCGCGGCCTCAAAAGCCTGCTTCGCCTCCTTCTTGAGCTTGTTCTCCCTGCACCACCTGCCGAGTTCGTAAAGGCCGTCCGCGTCGCCCTTCCCGACGGCCTTTCGCTTCGTCTCATACTGGTCGAAGATCGACTCGCCCTTCACGACCTGCCTGACCTTCGACTTCTTGATCCGTTGAGTGCCGAGCCCCTTGATCCTGATCACGTATTCGGTCGGGGTCTCTTTGAGGATCTTGCCCTCGAACTTGCTCCCGTTTTTCATGATGATCGTGTCGCCGAATCCGGTGGGAGCGATGAGGACGAGGACGGCGGCGCCGAGGAGGGGAAGGAGGAAGCGCTTCATGACGATCTCCGATGGGGACACTGGGCCCTGAAACCTGATTCTAGACTGCTCGCGCCCGGGCGCAACCCTGGATCGGTTCCCGAGGGGCACCGGAAACCGACCGCCTCTGGTATTGCGCGGACGAGACGAAGCTCGTCCCTCCGATGGTGGGATCACTCCCGGGGCGCCACCGGGGGGAGCCTGCGCTTCCACGAGTTCGCGAGGGTGAGGGTCGCGGTGCGGTCGATGGCCGCTTCGGAGAAACCCGCGGCAACCAGTTTCCGGCGCGACAGGTTCTGGTCGAACATCGCCACCAGCAGCGGGTCCACCTCGGCATAGGTCAGCCCCAGTTCCCCTTCATCCGTCTGGCCGGCCCAGAGGTCGGCGGAAGGGGGTTTGGTGAGAATCCGTCCGGGCAGCTCGAGGGCCGCGCCCAACCATCGGATCTCGGTCTTCAGGAATGCGCCGATCGGGTTGATCGCACAGGCGTTGTCGCCATACATCGTCGTGTAGCCGAGCAGCGCCTCGGTGCGGTTTCCGGTGCCGACCACCAGCGCCGAGAGCCGCTTGCTATGGTCGTACAGGATCGTCATCCGCTCCCGCGCCATCTTGTTGCCGCGCCGCAGGGGATCCGCATCGGCGTGGCTCTCGAAGTAGAGGTCGATCTGCGGTGTGATCTCCTCCGTAATCGAGGATATGCCGAGCTGCTCGACGAGGGCCGTCGCATCCTCGACACTCTCCGGGGTCGAACTCCGGTACGGCATGAGGATGCCGGTGACGTGCTCCGGCCCGAGCGCCCGGGCGGTGAGCGCCGCGGATACGCTGGAGTCGATGCCCCCGGAGAGACCCAGCACGGCATGCGAAAAGCCGGCCTTCACAAACTGGTCACGGAGCCATTTGGTGAGGTGCCTGATGGTGCGGTCGGTGTCGAGTTCGGGCAGGTTCACGATCATCTCCGGCTTCTCTTCGCTACTCCCACGGATGGGCGAGCATAGCCCCGGTTTCGCGGAAGTCGGCGACATTGTGCGTCATGACGTGAATCCCATGCCGGATGGCGGTGGCCGCGATGAGCCCATCGGATACCGAGACCGTCTCTCCGCGCTGTCGATCGGGAGGGTTTTCTCCCCGTAGTCCTGCTCCGGAGCCAGTGGCCGACTACAGACCGGCATCCGAAGGCACAATGGAGAGTGTTGCTCACTGGTGCGTGCGTGGTCGACAGGGACGCCGAGCCTCCAACCGGCAAATCAGAAAACGAACGCCAGGACGAACGCCGCCAGCGCGATCACCACCAGGACCGCCAGAATGATGTCCCGGGGGCTCCTGCCGGCGCGACCTCCACGTCCGCCCGGCAGCGACCGGATCACGTCCCGGTAGTTCTCATCGTCGGAATTCGCCCAGGCGGCCTCGTGGAGCGTCTCCTCGGGCGCCCATCCGGTGGTCTCATCGCTGCCGCAGTCCGGGCAGGCGCGCGCGCGGGCTCTGAGCGCCGCACCGCAGTGGGGGCAGTGCGTGCGAGCCATGCCCCCCTACTTTCCCTCGATCTGCCTGACCCGGTCCTTCACGTTTCCCCCCGGATCCTCGCCGCCGAGCTCGAGGTAGGTCTTGTAGAACTCTAGCGCCTCGTCTTCCTTGTTGTTCACCTCGTCGATCAACTCCGCGAGGTAGAGATAGGGGTAGGAGTATCCGGGGTCGAGTTCGATGGCCTTGCGATACGATGCCTCGGCCTTTTCGAAGTCGTCCTTGCGCTCCATCGCCTTGCCCATCGTGAAGTGGGCCTCGGCGTCGTTCGGGTCGCGGTCGAGGGCGCGGGAGAGGGCTTCGAGGGCATCCTCGATCTTGCCGAGGTCGAGGTAGGCGCGGCCGATCAGGCGTTCGCTGCGGGCGTCGTCCGGATCGAGCTTCGACGCCTTCTCGAAGAACTTGATGGCATCCTTCGACTTGCCCTCCGCGATCAGCGTATAGCCCATGTAGCGGTGGGCGGCGACGTGCTGGCCGTCGATGCGGAGGACCGCCGTGAAGCACTTCTTCGCCTGCTTGTACTCCTTCTTCTGGTAGAGCACGATCCCGTACTGCAGGTTCGCCCCGAGGTGGTTCTTGTCGAGTTTCAGCGCGGCCTTGAGCATCTTCTCCGCATCATCGACCTGTCCGAGAATAGAATAGGTGAAGGCCAGATCCACCCGGTAGGCGATCTTCTCCGGGTCGAGCTCGACGGCTTTCTTGTATTGCAGGACCGCCTCCGGAAAGCGATCCGTCGATTCGTAGATGAAGCCGAGGGTGGCCCGGGTTCCGGCATTTCTCGGGGCCATCTCGATGGCGGTGAGAGCCGTCTTCTCCGCCTCCTCGAGCTTGCCGAGCCCGAGTTGGACGCCCGCCAGACGGGCCACGTGCCGTGGATCCTCCGGCCGGAGCTCCACCAGCCGCGCAAGGACCACCTCCGCCGAAAGCAGTTCGCCGGTTTCGATGTGGTCCTCGGCCAGACCGGCGAGCAGGATCGGGCTCTTCGGGAAGAGATCCACCGCCCCCTTCAGCAGGCTGCGGGAGTCCTGGAACAGATTCAGGCTGCGCAACACCCCGGCAAGGAGAACGGTGGGTTTCGGCTCGCCGGGGCTGATCTCGATGGCCCGGGCGAGCGTGGACCGGGCGGGGTGGGGCTTGCCGGCGGCGACCCGGATCAGGCCGAGCAGACCGAGGCCCTCCACGTCGCCGGGGTGTGCGTCCACGTAGGTCTTCGCGGTGCCTTCCGCAGTGCGGAGCTTTCCAAGATCGAACTGGGCCTTCGCCAGGTCCAGGCCGGTCTCCGCCGGTGCGTCGCCGGTCTTCAGCAGATCCTTCAGCGTCGCCTCCGCCTTCTTCGGGGGCAGCAACCGGGCGCGGAGGAGGGAGGCCAGCGGTGCCGGTGCGCCGCTCCCGACGGACCGGGCTTCCGCTTCCTTCCCGGCCTCCAGGTATAGATCCTGCAGCAGGCGGGCCGCCGCCGCGCCGGCCGGATCCGCCCGCACCGCATCTTTCGCGGCGGCGAGCGCCTCTGCCCGGTTGCCCTCGCGAACCATCAGTCGCGCGAGTTCGAGTTCCTTCGCGGGCGCGGCGGGGGCGATGGAAGTCAGCAGCAGGGTCACGGCGGCGGCGATCAGGGCGGTTCTCATGGCTGCTCCGGAACTGGGCTCGAATCAGGAGAGGAGGCGGGGCTCCGGCCCGGCCTCCTCTCCATCCGGTTCGATCCTCCTAGGAGGACCGTTCGCGGCGCTCCCGGATGCGGTCGCGCAGGAGGGAGTCCTCGTCCTCCAACTTGCGGCGCTCCCGCAACTGCTGGAGCTTCTTGTCGCGGTTCATTCGGGTTCGCCTGCCCGATCCCCTGGAGAATCCGCCGCTCCGGCCCCGGCCACCACCTCGTCCGCGGCCCTCGGTGCTCTCCATCGGGATGATCGCGAGCACCATTCCCATGACCATCAGCAATGCAATGAACTTCTTCATCAACCTGTCTCCACCAGGCACGACGGGAATATCGCGCCCTGTTACAGTCTTGAACCACTCTCTTCATCGGTTGTTTCGCTGAATTCCGGCTGGCTTATCCATCGGTCGCGGGCGGTGTCTTCGGCCCGGCCTCCGGCGTTTCCCCGTGGCCTTCCGCCGCCGGGGCCGCCGCCGAAGCGCCGCCGTCCGCGGCTCCTTCCGGCGCTTCTGCTGCCGCGTCATCTTCTTCCGGCGGCACTTTGGCCACGGAGATCAGCCGGTCGCCCTTCTTCAGGCTGATCAGCCGGACGCCCTGCGTGGAGCGCCCGATCATGCTGACGCTGGTGCTGGCGATGCGGACCACCATGCCGCCTTCGCTCATCATGATCAGATCGTTCTCGTCCGAGACGTCCTTCACCGTGATGACGTCTCCGTTCCGGGGGACCATCCGGATGTTGATGATGCCCTGGCCGCCCCGCGACTGCCGGCGGTACTCTTCAAAGGAGGTCTTCTTGCCATAGCCGTTTTCGGTGGCGGTGAGCAGGGTCGCATCTTCCCTTACGAGCGCCAGGTCGACCACGCGGTCCTCGCCTTTCAGCCGGATACCCTTCACGCCCCGGGCCACCCGTCCGAGCGGCCGCATGTCGGACTCGTGGAAGCGGATCGCCTTTCCCTTCACGGTGCCGAGGATCACCTCGTCGTCGCCGGAGGTCAGCCGCACGCCGATCAGGTCGTCGCCCTCGTCGATGCGCAGCGCGATGATGCCGCCCTTCTTCGGACGCGAGTAGGCGGCAAGCGCGGTCTTCTTGATGATGCCCTTCGCGGTGGCCATGAAGACGTAGCTGCCATCGGTGAAGGAGCTGACCGGGATCACCGACATGATCCGCTCGCCCTTGTCGAATTCGATCAGGTTCTGGATGGACCGGCCGCGCGAGGTGCGTCCCATTTCCGGGAAGGCGTAGACCTTCAACCAGTGAACCTTTCCCCGGTTGGTGAAGAACAGCATGTAGTCGTGGGTGGAGGCGATGAACAGGTGCTCGATGAAGTCGTCGGCCTGCTTGTCGGAGCCGGCGATGCCCTTGCCGCCGCGAGCCTGGGTGCGGTAGGTGTCGATCGGCAGGCGCTTCACGTATCCGGATCCGGAGACGCACACCACCACCTGCTCGTCGGCGATGAGGTCTTCGCGGATGAACTCGCCGACGGCCTCGGTTATCTCGGTGCGGCGCGGGTCCGCGTGGCGCTTCTTCACGTCCTCGAGTTCCTCGACCATGATGTCGCGGACCAGCCCCTCGTTCGCCAGGATCTCCTGGTAGCGGGCGATCTTCTCGAGCAGTTCCCGGTACTCCTGCTCCACCTTGTCGCGTTCCAGGCCGGTGAGCTTGGACAGGCGCATCTCGAGGATGGCGTCGGCCTGGAGCTGGGACAGCCCGAAGCGCTCCATCAGGGCTTCGCGCGCCGCCGGGACGTCCGCGGAAGCCCGGATGGTCTCGATGACCTCGTCGATCCGGTCGAGGGCGATCAGCAGGCCCTCGAGGATGTGGGCGCGGCGCTCGGCCTTGTCGAGGAGGAACTGGGTCCGGCGGCGGATGACCTCGATGCGGTGCTTGACGAACTCGCGCATGACCTCGAGCACGCCGAGGGTCCGCGGCCGGCCGTCCACCAGCGCGATCATGATCACGCCGAAAGTGTCCTGCAGCGGCGAGTGCTCGTAGATGTTGTTCAGGACGACGCGGGAGTCTTCGCCGCGCTTCAGTTCGATCACGATCCGCATGCCGTCGCGGTCCGACTCGTCGTTGATGGAGGAGATGCCGTCGATACGCCCGGAGCGGACGCAGTCGGCGATCTTCTCGATCAGGCGGGTCTTGTTCAGCGCGAAAGGGATCTCGGTGATGATCAGGGCTTCGCGGCCGTTCTTGCGCTCCTCGACTTCGACCCGGCCCCGCATGGTCAGGTGGCCGCGGCCGGTGGCGTATGCGTTGTAGATGCCGGCCTTCCCGCAGATCAGCCCGCCGGTCGGGAAGTCGGGACCGGGCAGGACCTGGATCACCTCCGCCAGCGTCAGGTCCGGGTTCCGGATGAGGGCGATCGTCGCGTCCACGACCTCACCGAGATTGTGCGGCGGGATCGAGCTGGCCATGCCGACCGCGATCCCGCTGCCGCCGTTGACGAGGAGGTTCGGGAACTTGGCGGGGAAGACCACCGGCTCTTTTCGTGTCCCGTCGTAGTTGTCGACGAAGTCCACGGTCTCCTTGTCGAGGTCCTCGAGCAGGTCGGCCGCGGGACCGGCGAGCCGGGCTTCGGTGTATCGCATGGCCGCGGGGGAGTCGCCGTCGATGCTGCCGAAGTTTCCTTGCGGGAAGACCAGGCGGTGGCGCAGGTTGAAGTCCTGCCCCATGCGGACGAGGGTCGGGTAGACCACCTGCTCACCGTGAGGGTGGTAGTTGCCCGATGCGTCTCCGGCGATCTTGGCGCACTTCCTGAACTTGCCGCCCGGCTTGAGATTCAGGTCGTGCATGGCCAGCAGGATGCGCCGCTGGGAGGGTTTCAGGCCGTCCCGGACGTCCGGGAGAGCCCGGCTCACGATGACGCTCATCGCATACTTCAGGTACGAGTCTTTCATCTCGTCCTGAATGCGGAGCGGGCGGATATTCTCGCCGGTGTGGGGTGTAGTCATAACGTGTGCGTCCAAAGATGTTTAGGAGGGGACTCTCAAACGAGGCATTCTACCTCGAATCGAGGGCGGAAGTCAATGAATCGGGCCATCCGGAAACGGGCTACAACCCGGCTTCGAGCCGTTCGATGCGTTCCCGCAGGAACTTCCGGTCGGGGTGGTCCGCAGGGAGGGCGGACCAGGCGTCCAAGAAGGCCAGACGGGCGCCAATGGGGCGACCTTCACGTTCCAGAGCATCTCCCAGCAGAGTGAGCAGGATCACCGTCTTCATGGCCGTCTCCCGGACGAGCCCCTGCCTCATCCAGCCCGTGACCGGGTCGCCGGCGGCGAGGCACATCACCATGCTCCGGAACTCCTGGTTGACGCGCAGGGCCTCGGACAGCGCCTTTCTTGAGGCAGCCGGTCCGAGAACCGCCATGTAGGTCGTCGAAAGTTCCGTCAGGAAGTCGCTCGCCTGGAGGGGCGTGGCCGCGCCGACGCCGAGCAGATCCTGCAGCTGATAGGCTTTCTTCCGGTGCGGATCGGGATCCTCGCTGATCATCTGCTCCAGGTATTCCCGCTGGATCAGGAGTGCCCGCAATCGCTCGCCCCTGCTCTCGTACCAGGAGGAGCGGGCTCTTACGTGGGTGAGCTTCCCTTCCCGGAGTTGGGCCGGAACTGTTGCCGCTGCGGCCGCCCAGAGCGCCACCAGGGTCCCGACGAAGAAGATGAGGAGGATCCGCATCCGACGGCGGTAGCTCTGGCGGACCCGGTCATCCTTCAGGAAGTCGATGATGAAGCTGACCCGTTCGCGGATCGGGAAGTGGCGCCATCCTTTCGACTCACGCACCTCCCCCATCTGCTGCGCCAGCCCGGTGAGCGCTCGAACGAAAGGGTGCGCCTCCGCAGGTCGATCGGTCTCACCGTGGACCCGCCCGATGGCGAGGGCGCCGTAAACATCGGCCTGCTGCTCGAATCGCCTTGAGACGAAGCCGAAGACGATGAAGAACCAGAGCACGAAGCCGACGAGCCCGAAGATCAGCTGCGCCACCTCCGGATTGCTGAAAGTGGCCATCACTCCGGGCGGCAGATTCTCCAGGATCAGGTAGGTCAGGAGACCGTAGGCCAGGGTGAAGAAGAAGAACAGCAGCATGTGGTGGTTGCGCGCGTGCCCGACCTCGTGGGCGAAGACCGCCTCGACCTCTTCCTCGGAAAGCTCGTCCACCAGGGCGTCGGTCATCAGGACGTAGCGGAATCGGCCGGCGATCCCGATCACCGCGGCGTTCAGCACGTTGCCGCCGGTGGGCCAGAGGAGGATGTCACGGGCCCTGAACTTCTCCCGGCGCGAAAACGCGTCGAGGCGATCACGGAGGGGGCCTGCGGGCAGCGACTTCGCCTTGAAGGACCACTTGAGGAGGAACGGCATCAGGAAGTAGAGGAAGAGGAGCATCACAGCCACGCTGATCCAGCGCAGGAAGGGGTAGACGCTCACCAGGATCGTCAATTCCGAAACCCAGATCACCCCGCGGTAGGTCCCGTAGGCCAGCAAATCGATCGTGAGCAGGAAGAAGAGCACCGGGGCGATGGGAAGGAGGAACTGCCGGAGCTGGAAGCTCAGGTAGGCGCCGGGGGTGAAGTCGTGGAGCTCAAGGCGCTGCTCCGCTCTCCCGGTGGCGTCGATGACGAGCATCAGCATCAGGACGAATGGGAGGAGGACGATGAACTCGTCCACGAGAACCCAGTGCTCGATGCCGAGTGTATCGACGATGGCGGGCCAGTGCAGCTGATAGACGATGCCCCCGTAGGCGATGACGATCCCCGGACGGAAGAGGGAGGCCAGTCGCAGCAGGGGTTCGGCGTCGCTCTCGGGGGAAAGCAGTACCCGGCGGGCGGCTCGCGAGAGGAGCACCCGGGAGAGTACGCCGACGAGCAGCACCACCGCCGCCGTTCCGAGAATGTCGGGCGGCACCGGTTCCTTGACGACCGCCGGATACGACAGGGCGATCGACAACGCCAGGATGATGGAGAAGAGGGGGAACATCGGGGGAGGACTCTACTTCGAATTCGCTCTGCGGGGTCTGGATTTTCGCGGAATGGGCAGCTCTCTCGAAACAGGGTTGTCAAGCGTGGGGGGCGAATGGAGAATGGGCGGTCCATTGACTCTGGGAGGAGTGCCATGCGAACGATTGTCTGCGCCGTCCTGCTGTTCGTCCTTGTGGTTCCGGTGTTTGCCCAGGATGGGACACCGGCGGCCAAGGTCTTCAAGAGCGAACGCTACCCGGTCCAGGTCGAGGTTCCGAAAGGCTGGACGAAGACCCTCGACGAGCCGACGCCGGCCGGAAACTGGGTGGACCTCGTCCGCTTCTCGGAGCCGAAGTCGAAGGCTCTTCTGATCCTCTCGGTGCAGGCCACGAACTACACCGGCAGCAACCAGATGATCAAGGGGATCTCGGCGATGTTCCAGGGGGATGCGTCCCTGGCCATCCAGCGCCGCGAAGTGCAGGAGGAGGCCGGCAGGCGGCCGAAGGGGGTTCTCTTCGAGTACACGATGCGCGGCAAGAACGGACCGGAGCACTCGATCGCCGCCTATTGGCTGCACCGCGGCAAGCGCTACCGGATCTACGGGACGGTCCGGGAATCCGGCTGGAAGAGCGCCAGCACCGACATCGAGTCGTTCTCCGGGAGCCTGAAATTCACGAGCCGCGCTTTCGCGAAGGCCTCTCAGAACTTCACGGACGTCGTCAGCAATTTCGCCATCTACTACCCCTAGGACTGGACCATCACGCTCCCGAGCCGGGGGCCGAGGGTCGAGTTCACCGGACAACGTCTCGGCGTTTCCGTCCGCATCTTCGTGGGCAGCACCCGCGGCGACGTGAAGGCCGCCATGGAAGGCGTCATCGCGAAGCTCACGAGGGACAAGGGCACGACGATCACCCGCCGGAAGGGCCCCATGAACCACCCGGAACTCGGCTACGAGGTCATGACGGTCGAGTACACGAAGAACCAGGGAGGCCGGGAGTACCGCTACCTGGAAACCGGTACGGTCCACGGCGGCAAGCTCTACCGTTTTGTGCTGGGCGTGGGCGCGAAGGGGTTCGAGCCGGCGAAGGAGAGCTTCGACCGGATGTTCGGGAGTTTGAGCTTCCTGCGGTGAGCTACCACATGTCGTGGGCAAAGCGGGCGCGACTACTACCAGCAGTTGACACCGGGGCCTCCTCTCGCGTAGATTGCGGCACTTGAGGAGGTCCTGGTCATGAATCGGACATTCACTGCCGGGCGGCTGGCGGAGATCGCCGGCGTAACGAGGGATCACATCTCACAACTGGAGAACGACGGTGTGCTCGCGCCGGCGCGGGGGGAGCGGAATCAACGGCTCTTCACGGCCGATGACGTGTCGCGAGTGCTCGATCTCACCGGGCGGCGCGTGCGCAAGGGCATCTCCGTCGTCAACCAGAAGGGCGGCGTGGGGAAGACCACGACCGTCTTCAACCTCGCCGGCGCCCTCGTGCTCGAGGGGCGGCGGGTGCTCGCTGTCGACCTCGACGCGCAGGCGAGCCTGACCGTCTCGTTCGGCCTCGATCCGTCCTCCTACGCCCGCACCTCGCACGACCTCCTGACCGACGACAACACGTCCGCGGCGGATGTGATTGCCGCCACCGGGGTGGACGGGCTCGACATCATCCCCGCCGACATCCGGCTCGCCAGCGCGGACGTGCTCCTGCGCGAGATGATCATGCGTGAGCGTATCCTCTCGACGAAGCTCGAGAAGATCGCCGACCGCTACGACGTGATCCTCTTCGACTGTCCCCCGAACCTCTCCACCATCACCATCAACGCGCTCGTGGCCTCGACCGAAGCCGTGGTGCCCATGGAAACCCAGTTCTATTCGATCAAGGCCGTCGATGACCTGACGCGGACCTTCAATCTCCTCGCCGCCCGGATGAATCATCACCTCGCGGTGTGGATGTTGCCGACCAAGATCGACCTCCGCATCAAGCTGACGAAGGAGTTCCTCATCGGGATGGAGGCGAACTTCAAGGACCGGATGCTCACCTCGATCCGCACCGACGCCAACCTCGCCAAGGCGCCCATGGTGAAGGAGCCGGCGGTCTTCTCCTTCCCGGCCTCCCGCGGTTCGAGGGACTACCGGCGGATCGCCCGGGAACTGCTCGCCCCGGTCCGTGCGGCAAGTGAGCCCGCGTAGCCGGCTGCCGCGCTCGACCCTCCGAAGTCCGCATCACGGCGTGACACCCGAGAAGAGATGCAATCGCGAAACGCTGTTCGAGCAAATCGACGCGTTTCGTTGAGATCCGTGGACGTTCCCCGCTCCGCCTGACAGCTCGTGCCGTCTAAGGTACTGATTCTGAACGTGTTACAGGTTTCTCGCGCAACTGGCACCCCCCTTGCTCTCTCCAGGATGTCTTACCCGAACAAGACGACAAGCAAAGAAGACCGATACCCAACTCCTCCTATGGTCATCCGTTCGCGGGTGACCTGGGAGCCCCATGGGCCGCCCCTTTCCGGGGCGGCCCTCTCTGCACCCGGGGCACCACCCTTCGGTCGCCTGGCGACCTTCGGGTCGGAACCCACCAGCACCTCCTTCGTCGGCGCTGGTGGATTCCTCCCGGTGCATCACTCAGGGGGACCGTGGTCCCCCACGGGCACCACCCTTCGGTCGCATAGCGACCTTCGGGTCGGCGGGACGCTGGCGCGTCCCGCCGGGTCGGAACCCACCAGCACCTCCTTCGTCGGCGCTGGTGGATTCCTCCCGGTGCATCACTCAGGGGGACCGTGGTCCCCCAC
>JAJSAM010000040.1 GCA_024274785.1 Planctomycetota bacterium
TGCATCCGTGATTCGCAAACCGTCACCTCCCAGGAGACGGTTCGGCAGCGAGGGAAGATCCCTACACCGCGCCACCCTCCCGGGGGACCGGATGCACACGAGTAATCGTCGTCAGTGCACACGAGTAATTGTCGTTGGGCCCTTCTCCGCATCTGCTGGGCCTGCAGCGAAGGTGCGATCCGGGAGAGCTCACCGGCGGCCTTCTCGCGGACTTCGGCCTCGGTGGGCTGGGCCTCCTCTCGTGCCTCCAGGAACGCGAGCAGTGCGTCGAGCCGGACGTAGATCCGTCCCCCCAGACGGGGGGCCTCTTGCGTTTCAGGAAAGGAGGGGGTCCCTTTTAAGTCCGCCGCCAACAGGAACCAGGAGCACCATCAAGAAGCATGGATCCGAGGCCATGGAGAAGCGTATTGCTTCTCAGTTGAGGACGAATTGCCCTGACTCCGTATCAGGTATCGAGGAGTGTGGCCAGGTCGAGGTGGAAACCGGGGACGATTTCGGACCCGGGACGATCGTCCGGGCGGAAATGCTCGACGCCCCTGGTCCGGTGGATCTCCACGGCGGCGGTGTGGGGATTGACCAGCCAGACCTCCGACACTCCGGCCCGCAGATAGATCTGCACCTTCTGGTCGCGGTCGCGCTTTTCAGTGGACCGGGAGAGGACCTCGACCACCAGGACGGGTATGGACACTTCGAGATCACCCCGGCGGATGGCCCGGTCCGCAGACAACACGAGGACATCCGGTTGGAGCACATTGTGATCGTCGATGAAGACATCGACGGGAGACTGCACCGTTCGAGCGACCCCCACCAGGTCCATCAGTTGGCGGTGGACCTTGGCGACCACCACCTGGTGCCAACTGGCGGGCGCGGGGTCCCTGACCAGAATTCCGTCCAGAAGCTCCGCCCGGAACCCCTCCGGCAGGCTCATGTAATGCGCTCGCGTGAACTTGGCCTGTTCCGTACTCACCATTCGTAATTATAGACGCTCAATCCGGTCGCCGGGCGCGGCAAAAACCGGAATCGACTCTCCTTCGCGGTGCCGGTATTGCGGTTTCGCCCTCCGGCGGCCTATCGGACCTTCAGGACGAACGCTCCCGATCGGCCCCGGCGATCCGGACTCGACTTCGACGTTGCTTTCGCCGGGCCGATGTGCCAGGTGCCGGGGCGGACCGGACGCAGCATGAACGTGAAGGTGCAGAGACCCACCGGGAGACGTTTCAGGTGGAGGATCACCCGATCGGGGTGGAATTCCGCGCGCCGGAACCAGTCGAGCCGGCTGGAGCTGTGGCGCCCCGACTCTTCGGCCACGGCTCCGCCGGGGAGCGGGGAGACGATCTCGACGTCTCGTGTGGTCCGGACCCCGCGCATCTCGAGGGTGAAGCGCAGTCTGTCCCCGACCCCGACGGACTCGCCAGACGCCACCGGGCGCCAGGATTCTCCGTCGAAACGTTCAAGACTGCGCTCGATGGAGAGGCCCTCGGCGAGGGAGGTGAGCGGGGGCGGCGCTTCGCTCTCTTCCCGCCGCACGGCGGTGACGAGGAGCGGGATCTCGTCGCCGGCGTGGATCACGATGCGTCCTTCACTCCGGATGATCTCCGGCTTCGCGTGGCCATCCCCGCCGAGCGCGGCCAGGGCGCAGATGGCGCGGGCAGTTCTGAGAGGCGTCGCCCACACTCCACCCTGACGCCCCTCGAGAATGGTCTGGAGTGTGGTCGGCTCGCTCCGCCCGCCGATGTCCCCGCCGATCCGCGCAAGCCACGCGAGACTCTTCTCGAGCGCCGCCGCTGGAACGGGCAGGCCCGCCTTCTTCGCCTGCGAAAGCGCGCGCACCGCGACCGGGACCGGCCGCGGGTTGCTCCATGGTGAGTGGAAGCTCCCATCTTCCCCCATCAGGAGGGTCAGCCGGAAGACGTCCTCCTCGGTGGGACGGTGACCGGTGGCCAGCAGTGCGAGCATCCGCCACGCGATTCCCTCAGGATCCCGGACGGGCTCCCAATCGAGGACGTGCGGCGCCAACTCGCGCGCCAATTCGGCCGGGCCCTGCACCCGCACCTCGAAGGCGTCCGCAGACCCGACCACGATCTCGGCATCCGGCGCGGCAATCGCCTCCCGGCGGACCACTCGAGGCTCGCCCCAGGCCACCCCGGGAATCCGCTCTTCGATCGCGTCGGACTCCGCCGTCGAAAGGGCCTCGGCCCGCAGGACCACCGTGCCGGCGCCGGTGCCGCGAAGGGGGAATTCCACGCTGGCGTCGCCGCCCGCGGCCACCCGCACCTTCTCCTCTCCACCCCCCTCGGCGGGACCGGATACCACCAGCCGCAGCAGGAATTCCGCTGGTTCATCGAGGTCGCTCCGCACGCTGACCGCCACGGTGCCCTCGTCGGTCTCGGTCAGGCAGCGCGGCCCGCCGATCCGGACCGCCACCAGCTTCGAGGTGATCATCTCGGAGCGGCCCTCGCCAAACGCTTCGTTGCCGGCCACCGCCCGGGCCACGACCCGCCAGGTGGTCAGGCGGTCCGGAGTTTCAAACTCGATGGTGGCGCGGCCGTTCTCATCCGTCACCAGGCTCCCTCGCCAGAGCAGCGTATCGGGCAGCCGGCCCCTGAACGTCGCCGGTGCGTAGCCCGCCGCCGCGGGGGCCTCCCCCTCGCCGAAGCTGAAGCCCGGGTGGTGATTCCGGAAGGTAGAGATCCACGAGGTCCACCCGTTGAGCGTCGTCCACGCCGGATAGGGGGGCCAGGGAGCCGCCAGCACGTCCTCGTCGTTTACCGAGGCGAAGAAGCGCGCACCGAGGCTCGGGGTCAAATCCGGGTCGATGGAGGCCGGGTCTTCATTTACCAGGGCGAAGATCGCCTCGTCCACCACGGCGAGCTGGACTTCGGCCGGGACGGGAACGCCGTCTCGCGTGGTGACGACCGTGAGCTCGCCCTGCTCGCGCAAGCCGTAGGATCTGCGATCGGTCTGCACCGTTACGTTCACCGGCCCCTCGGGCGGGAGCACGAGCAGCTCGCAGCCGCCGGAGTGGATTCGCTCCTTCTCGTAGTCCCCTCCGCTCAACCCGAGCAGCTTCACGTAGACGCCGGGCGCCCACGTCCGATCGATCTTCACCTCGACGATCCGCATTCGTTCGCCGAGCCGGACGATGCGAGACCCGTGGAAGCGCTCGCCCGCCACGGTCAGGAGGAGGGGACTGCGAGTCGGTCCGTCCACCAGCAGGCGGGCTGTTTCCCCCGCCTGGTAGACGGCCCGGTCGGGGAGCACGAGGATCTCACCCGAACGGTCCCGTATCCGGCGGGTCTGCGGGGCCGCGACCAGGAGATCGACCCGGTGGACGGCGGTGCGGCCCTCACCATCGGGTACGAGCGCCTTCAGCCGCAGCCGTCCGGACTCCGGCGCATCGAACGTGAAACGGGCCCGGCCATCGTCCCCGGTGATCGCGTCAAGAGTCCGCCAGGGGGTGAACTCCACCATTTTCCCGGTGAGCTTTCCCCGCAGGACGGTGAGCTTCACGGCTCGGTCGGCCACCGCCTGGCCGTCCTGATCGGTGACGGCCGCGGTCGCGCGCACCTCTCGATCCGGCTCGGCGAACATCCGGTCCGCGCCGACCCGGACCGAGACGCGGGCCGGCCAGGCGAGGAGTTCGCGGCTGGTCTCCACCTCACGTCCGGACGGGGGCTTGAGCACGACCTCCAGGCGGAAGGCGACCGCGTGCTCGTTGCGGGCGGTGGGAATCTCGATCACGAAAGTTCCGTCCGGGACGGTGACACCCTCGCCCCCGGCCCCTCCATCGGCATCGTCGCGGAGCTGCGGCGGCGAGTCTCCTCCGTAGAACCAGGACCGGGGATCCGGGAAGGGGCGGGGCTGCCAGAGGCCGGTCGCGTCGCCATCACGCCTCCGGCCCCCGCCACGGGCCGAGGCACGCCAGAAGACCGGTATTCCCGCCGCCGGGGCTCCCCACCAGTGCTCGGCGCGGACGATCGCCCGCACCGGTTCGCCGAGGAGGCGGGCCGAGGGATCGATCTCGACGGAGAGCCGTATCTCGGGTCGCTCGAACTCCGCCACCCTGATCCGTCGGGATGCGCCGGTAACCCACCCCTCTGCGCCTTCCGGGCGGAGAACTTCGAGGCGCCACGTTCCCGGCGGGGCGTTCTCGGGCAGCGCAAGGGTGCCGGAGAAGGTGCCGAGGGTGCTGAAGATCCCCTCCCGGAGCTGGTTTTCCTCGTCACCCGGGGATTCGAGGACGACCCTGACCGGCTCTCCCGCTGGAGGGATCAGGTGCCCGTCCCGCCGCGATCGCCAGACCGCGCGGAAGTGGATGAGGTCTCCGGGCCGGTAGAGGGGGCGATCCGGCGCGATGTGGCAGATCTCCAGGTTCTCCAGTCTGGACTCCCCGAAGGCCAGGACGGCGGTCTCCCCCTTGAAGTCACAGAGGATCAGCCCGTCGCCCTTCCCGGTGAAGGAGAACGTGCCGTCTGCTCCGGTGACGCCCTCGAGGTTGCGGTCCTCCTGTCGGACCTCGACGCGCACTCCCGGGACGGGTTCGCCGGTCCACGGTCGGGCCACGAAGAGCAGCTTCGAGTTACCGACCGCCCGCACCACCGGCACATAGCCGAGGACGAGAAACGGATGGCAGGCCGTGAAGCCATCGATCTCTTCCTCGAGCACGTAGAGTCCGGGCCGATCGAGAGTCAGGCGAAACCACCCGCGGATCTCCCGTGGTTGCGGCAGAAGTCCCCAGGTTTCCGGAAAGGAAACGGTGCGCTCCTCCACCCGCTCCCACTGCTCCCGGTTCGCGGCCGCGAGCGCGAGGTCCGGGATCGCCGGCCACTCTCCGTCGATCGGCAACCGGCCGAAGACCTCCCGCCGCCGATCGTCTCCGATCCGCCATACCGTGATCGAGGACGGCGGTCCACCTCGCCGAAAGAGGCGGACCGTCGTCTCCTCACCCGGCACAAGGCACTGCTCGTTCCGCCTCTCCCAGCGGCTCATGCTGAAGGAGTGGATCGCGCCCACGGCCGCCCGAACCTCCTTCACATTCCGGCCGAACGGGTGTTTCGTGAGGGCCCGACGAAGGATCGCGCCGGCCATCTCGCGCCGGCCCGGATCGGCGCGAACACTGGCGGTGAGTGCCCGCAGCACGTCCATCGTGCGGTCGCTGTCGCAGCCGTAGGTGAGGAACCCGTCGACCGCCAGGAGGGCGTCGCGGTGGCGGCCGTCGAGCGTGGCCTCCTGCGCCTTCCAGATGAGGGCCGCGATCTCGGGAGGCAGGCCGTCCGGGTCCTTGACCGGTTTGACCGGAAGGACCTGCGCGAAGGCGGCGGAAACCGGCAGGAGGAGGACGAGGCAGAGTGCGGGTGCGATGCGCTTCGACATGGGTCCGTCTCCGGGAGAAGCCCGGGCCAGTATACCGCATCCGGGCATCGCTTCCGCCGTCGGAGGGTCGAGTTCCGTCCCGTCCGCGCATGACCAGGGGCGATCGCCCTCCGGCCCCGCGCGGCGGCGACGGAGCACCGCCCCGCGAGAGCAGTGAACCCCCGATCCGCGTCGATCTTTGGGAGGGATCCGAGACTGAGTACCATACGCAGACTCAATATTGCGCAAGCAGGGAGGCGATGATGACGAACTCGAGGGATAGGAACAGTCCTGGTGTGGCGGTATTCGCGGTGGTGCTGACGGCGGTCCTCGTGCTGGGGGCGCGCCCGGGCCTCGCCGGGCTCAGCGCTTCGCAACAGGCCGCTCTGCGCACCGCAACCGCGGCGGTGCAGAGCGCCGAGGGGGATCTCCGGGCGGCTGCGGGCTCTGCCGGCACGGCGGCGAATCCGGCGAAGGGGAGCCGGCTGAAGTTGACGCGGATGCGGCTCGATTCCGCTATCGGGAGGCTGAACCAGGCCGCCGGCCTCCTCGGCGAGTTGCCCGGGGACGATGCGGCGGTACAGGCGCTTCTCGAACGTCACCGCGCCGCCGCCGCGAGCGCCGGAAAGATCCAGTCGATCCTCTCGCCGGGCTCCGGTCAGACGCCCGCCGGCAGTGGCCGAACCACCCCGGCGCCGACCGCCGGCACGAGTGCGAAACGGCCCGCCACGGGTTCGCCGGCCCCGAAACTCGACTACCGGGCGGAGAAGAAGCTGAAGGACGCTCGCTGGTACCTCCGTGAGGTCGCGAAGTACACGGCTCCGGCGATGGCGGTGGTCAAGCGGCTCGACGGCGAGGGCGAGAAGGCCGTTCACGCGGATGTCCGGGTCGCGCTGGCGAGCATCGAAACCGGTTGGGCGAAGCAGAAGCTCGTGGAGGAATACCTGGCCGGGCTTCCCGCCGATCATCCGGAAGTCCGGGCCGCCGCCGAGCAATCCGCCTCGGGCCGGGCGACTCTCGGTGGGCTTCAATCGAGGCTCGAGGCCGCGAACGTCGCGATGGAGAAGCTCACCGGAATGCGGCACTACCCGCGGTTCGACGAGGACTTTCGCAGGATGGTGGACTTTTCCCGGCGCTACGGCGATTTCCAGATGACCTTGCAGCAGCCGGAGAAGCTCATCTCGATCGTCCGGGAGGACGGTGAGGTCGTGAAGGAAGTGAAACGCGTCGCCCGTCTCTACCTCCCCCTGGTGGAGCAGAAGACCAATCCCGGATTGAAGCTGGAGCGGCTCGTCAATCACCTCCTCGAAGCCCGGCGGGCCTTCGGGCGGGAGGTTGCCGCGTATGGGGCGAAACTTCCGGTTTTGATCGATGCCGACCTCGCCGAGGCCGATCGCATCGCGGACCTCGGGGTCGCCGAGAAGAAGCCGCTCTACTTCGGCAAGGGTTCCGGTATCGAGCAGACCCTGGGCTTCGCCGAGGTGAAGGTCGGGATTCTCGAGACGCTCGATGCCGGACAGGGCGCCGCGTATCGCCGGAAGCTCGATGCCACGCGGGCCGGCACCGAAAAGCGCGCCGAGAGTCTGAGGGTCGAGATCATCAGGAACAACAGCCTCCCCGAGGATCGTTACCAGGGCGGCGAACGCAAGGCCCATGTGGGGACGGCGGCCGAGGCGTGGAAGAAGCTCGAGTCCGGCGCGAAGGTGCTGGGAGCGCGCATCCCCTCCGCCGACTGGAAGCGGGTCACAGAATGGCGCTGGGGGACCGACAGTTTCTACAAGGTCGACTACTCGTGGATCCAGGTGCAACTCCTGGTCGAGTACGACGGCAAGCTCGCGGTCATCCGTCCGGTCAACCTCTATCGAAACCACCTCCAGGGCGATCAGATCAAGGCCTCTCCGCTGTATCAGCCCGGCGACGATCCGAGCCCGCAGAACCTGCTGTTGAAAGAGAAGATCCGGTGACGTTTCGCCGCCGGACGGGTGAGGTGGCCGGTTTCAGTCGGTGACGACGGGGTAGCCGACGGTCGTCCAGGCGTTGATGCCGCCGAGCATGTTCAGGATTTCACGGAGGTTATCCTGCTCCATGCGGTCGCGGGCACTGGCGCTGCGGGAGCCGGCCATGCAGTAGACGAGATACGTGCCCGCGGGGTCGAGCGCCGCGATACGAGCGTCGAAGTCCGCGGCCCGGAGATCGATGTTGATCGCGCCTTCGAGGTGCCCCCCCGCGTACTCGGCCGAGGTGCGAACGTCGATGATCTGAAACAGCGGATTCCCGGACTCCGCGTCGATCCGGGCCCTGGCCACGGCCACGTTGATACTCAGGGTGATGGCGTCGTCGTCATGGACCTGGATCGTGGCTTCGATGACGGTGCCCAGGCGGTACTCCGCGACATTCGGAACGAGGCGGACGATCAGGAGTTCGGCGCCTTCGACCTCGCTGTCGTCCATCGGGGTGATCGTCAGGTTCACATGATCGGACCCGGCGGGGATGACGATGGTGTCGCCGAGGGGAGCCTGCTCGAAGTCTTCGCCGGGCACGTTGCTGAGGGTGCCCTGAACGACCACGGAGACCGTGAGTGCCGCGGTCGTCGCGCCCGTGCGGGCGATGCGGATCACACCGGAATCCGGCGCGGTATCGTTCTCCGTGGCGAAGGCCTCGGGGGCGGTGATCGTCAACGTCGGTTTGTCGGACGGTGAGGGAGTGGGGGAAGTCGAGGGCAGGGTGACGCCACTTCCGCCACCTCCACCACACCCGCCGGCGAGAAGAGCCAGACCGAGAAGAGCCAGCACGAGTGTCTTTCCGTGCGTCAGCATCGAAGCCTCCAGATCGTTCCCCGACAGAACCGGGATCGTAGCGAAGACCACCGGTCGATCCAGCATAATCTCGACTTCAGTCGATTCGGTGACTTGGAACATCGAGCGGGACAGCCGGGGATTGCTAGGGGATCGGCACCGGCCTCCGTAAAAACCGGGAATGCACCTCCGCGATCTCGACTGCATGCTCTCCGACGAGGATCTCCCGGTCGAAGTCGATCGTTTCATCGAGACTGCCGAGGAGCGCATCCTGCTCTTCCAGGAAGATCTGAAGGGCGCCAGCATCCCGGCCTTCGTGCCGAGCGATTTTCGGAAGGTCTACCGCGCGCTCGAGCATGTGCGGGATCTCAGTCTCGCGCCGGGCACCTTGTTTTGCGAGTGGGGGAGCGGTTTCGGGGTCGTGGCCGGCCTGGCCGCATGGCTGGGGTTCGACGCCCATGCCATCGAGATCAATCACGACCTGATGGACAACGCCGAGACCCTGGCCGCCGACTTTGATCTCCGGATCGAGTTCGCCCGGGGTACGTTCGTTCCCGAGGGAGGCGACGAGTACCTCGACCAGACGAACGAGTTCGAGTGGCTCTCCCCGGGGGGCGCATGCGGCTACGAATCGCTGGGGCTCGAGGCTGACGACTTCGACGTGATCTTCGCGTTCCCCTGGCCCGGCGAGGAGATCGTGGTGGAGAACCTCTTTACGCGTTTCGGTGCGGAAGGCGCATTGCTCGTGACCTACCACGGCATCGAGGAGGTTCGGATCCGGCGCAAAGTCGGCGGGCGACTGAGCGGAGGCCGATAGTCCGCTCCGGCGTGGGTGGCTCGACGTCGAATTCGGTATAGTGCCGTGACGACATGAATTCAGAACGCGAAATGAAGCAGGCCATGCGAGCCCTGGAGGGCTTCTACGAGTCCACGCTCGAAGAGCTGACGTCGGCGGTGATCGAGAAGCAGGACTCTCTGAACACCGGCTACCTCGGGAGTGGGGAGACGATCGTGGACCGTTACGGGCCGATCCTGCTCCACCTCGGCAACATGCTCGGCTGTCTGCACCGGGCCGTGTCCGACGCCCCACCTCCTCCTCCTCCGCCGCCGCTGTTCGGCGTGGATGAGGTCCTCGCGCCGGAGGATGAGATCCGCGACAGCCTGAGCCAGTGGATCGTCCTGAACCCGGGCTTCGAGCCGATCAGTATCCAGATACTCCCGGGCGAGCCCGAGGCCCGAGCGGTCATTTTCTACCAACGGAACTCCGCGGAATAGCGGGCGGTCGTATTCAAGCAACCTTTCTGCGGCCTGGAGAAGCCGATGAGGGACAAGGCTTACTTTGCGGACGAGAACTTCCAGGATGAGGACTTCGAGTGCGAAGAGATCGTCGAGATCGAGTACGTCGACTGCAATTTCGAGCGCTGCTCGTTCGGGGCCACCACGTTCCGGAAGTGCCGCTTCGTGTCCTGCACCTTCGACGCCTGCGACCTGAGTAACTCGAAGTGGGCGGATTCCTCACTTATCGGCGTGAGGTTCGAGGAGTGCAAGGTCATCGGCATCGATTGGACGGCGGCCGCCTGGCCGGCGGTGGCCTTGCGCGATGCCGTCGCTTTCACCGAATCGGCGATCAATCACTGCACCTTTCTCGGCCTCAGGTTGCCGGGCCTGAAGATCACGGATTGCGTGGCCCGCGAAGCGGATTTCAGGGACGCGGATCTCTCGGAGTCGGATTTCTCCGGTACCGATCTGACCGGCAGCCTGTTCTCCGCGACGAACCTGGTCCGAGCCGACTTCAGCGCCGCCCGGAACTACCGCATCCCTCCCACGGAAAACCGCCTGGCCGGAGCGAAGTTCTCGATGCCCGAGGCGATCTCGTTCCTGCACTGTATGGAGATCGACCTGGTGGAGTAGCGGGCCGAACCAGTGCGCTCGAATCATCCCTCGGAGGGTGGTGCGCCTGCGTCGCTGCGCTGGTCCGGATGGGGTCATCCCCCAGATCGTGTGCCTTTCCGGACAGTGCGGGCTAAGATCCGCGTGTGTCGCCGATGGACAAAGAACCGGCTGCCTCCGGCCTCTTCGCTCTGAAGTTCCGCTCGCTCCTCGCCGGCGTGCTGCTGCTTGCGGGGTTGCTCCGGATCGGTGCGTACGTCAATGCGGCCGCGATGGATCCGACCTTCCACTTCGTGACCGCGGCCGACTCCACCGTCTACCTCGAATGGGCCGGGCGCATCTCCGGCGGCGATCTGATCGGCGACCGGGTGTTTTTCCTCGGGCCCCTCTACCCGTACTTTCTCGGAGGGGTGACGGCCGTCGCGGGCGACTACGCGCTCTTCTTCATCCGGCTGGCCCAGGCGCTGCTCGGACTCGCCACGGTCCTCCTCGTCGCCGCGACCACGAAGCGGCTGTTCGGCCCGGGGACCGCACTCCTGGCCGCCCTCATCATGGTCCTCCATCCCTACCTGCTCTCTCTTGAGCAGAAGGTGCTGATCGCGACTCTGGCCGTCTTTCTGAACGCCCTTGGCCTCTGGCTCCTCGTTCGTTACAAGGACCGGCCGACGCTTCCGGCGGTCTTTCTCGCGGGGCTCTCCCTCGGGCTGGCCGCGCTGGCCCGGCCGAACATACTGCTCTTCGCGGCGCTCCTTCCGCTCTGGTTCCTCGTGCTCTCGCCGCCGCCCCGGCTCCGGTTCACGCTGACCCGCACCGCCCTCCTCCTCGCCGGGCTGGCCGTCGTCATCCTGCCGGTCACCTGGCGAAACCTCGCGGTGGGAGGCGACTTCGTTCCGGTGTCGTCCTCACTCGGGGTCAATCTCTGGCAGTCGAACAACCCGCTGGCCCGGGAGACCACCAGCATGATCTCCCGCGAACTCGAGCCCCACCCCGGGATCATGGAGGCGGACGCGGTTCGCATCGCCGAGGAGGCAAGGGGGCGAGCGCTCAAGCCGTCCGAAGTGTCCCGTTACTGGCAAGACCGCGCCATCGCCCTCGCCCGGAAGGAGCCCGGGCGCACTCTGGGTTTCCTCGGCACAAAGCTCTCGTTCTTCTTCCTCGGTGTCGAGCAACCGTCGAACTACTGCTTCGCTCTCGAAAGGCGGCAGGTGGCGCTCTACCGTTTCCTGCCCTTCACCTTCGCCGTCATCTCCCCGCTCATGCTGTTCGGCATCTTCCTGGTGCTGCACCGGAGGCGCGACGCGATCCCCCTCGTTCTGCTCGTGGCCGCCTACGCCGTGGTGCTCGTGGCCTTCTTCCCCCAGGGACGGTACCGCGCGCCGATCCTCCCCGCCGCCATTCCCCTCGCGGCCTTCGCGATCGTGTGGGCCGCGGGGCTTCTGCGGGCGCGGAGGTTTCGAGTGTTCCTGGCCGCGGCGACATCGCTGCTCCTGCTCACGGTCGTTACGCAGTACCAGGTCCTGGCGACGGGGCTCGGTTTCAAACACGACGACCTGAAAGACCGGTACAGCCTGATCATCCAGTGCAACGACGGCCTCTTCCTGATGGATCGAGGGGCATTCGCCGAGGCGGAGAGGTGTTATCGCGCCGCCGCGGCCGAAAACCCGGAGTCCATTCTGCCCTGGCTCGGCCTGGCCGACCTCGGCGATCGGCAGGGCGACCCCGACGCGGAAGCCGCGGCGCTCGAGGAGGTCCTCAGGCGGGATCCCGACCATGTGCCGGCCCTGGTGAACCTCGGCCGGTACCTCTACGAGCGGGGTGAACGGGAACGGGGCCGGGCCCTGATCCGCCGGGCCGCGGAGGTGGCGCCCGGGGACGCGAGCATCCGGGAGCTGGCCCGGCGCCTGGAATGAGGGGGTCGGATCTCTCCTACACGGCTTTCAGCAGGCGGATCATGTAGCCGCCGTCGCCGTCATACTCCTCGGTCTGGTCGCTGACGTCGCTGATGACCGCGCTTTCCCGGTAGGTGTCGGCGGTCTGCGTGAAGAACCTCGGCACCCTCACTCCACGAACCGACGTGCAGGCGCCCTGGGAGAAGCGGATGTAGTCGCGGTAGGTGTCGTCGATCTCGTGGTAGGCCGCCTCGGTGTAGTCGATCCGGACGCAGTGGCCGCCCGCGTGGGTCAGCCGGCGCAGGTGCCTTGCGACCATCCGCTCGAAGATCAGGTTGCCCACCTGCCACTCGACCGGGTCATCGGCCTCCCAGAGCCCTTCCTCCCGCATCGTGTCCACCACCTCGCGGGCCGCCCTGAGTTCGGCGCGGTGGCCATCGGCGTAGGCGTGCACCGTTTCGCCTTCGTCGAACGGGAGCAGGTGGGGGAGGCAGAGCACGGTCAGGTCCACCGGCGATCGTGGATCATCGAGGTCGGGGAGAATCTTTCTCACGAGTTCGAGGCCGGGATCGTCGTCCAGACGCTTCTGCGCCTTCTCGAGGAGTTTCGCCGCGCCGTCGTAGCCGATGAGATCCGCCCGGGGGAACGCCTTGCGCAGTCGCTTGAGGAGGTGCCCGGCGCCACAGGCGTAGTCGAGGATCGAGGCGGGAACCCGGTCGAGTTTACGCCGCGTCCACTTCACGGAGTGGCGGTAGGTCCGGCGATGCGCGTCGTCGTTCGCCTTCTCGACCCACCAGCGGCCGAGGATCTTCTCGTAGCCGGAACTGGCGGCCTCCATGCCCTTTTCGAGCTTCCTGGCCGAGACTTCCCGCCGCTTCTTCTTCTTCGCCATGGGGTAATCCTATCGCGCCCACCAAGGTGAATTCCGGCGCAACCTTTCGAATACTCACAAACCCCGGGCGTATCCGGGGCAGAGGTGACCCCTGTACTGGAAGAACACAGGCCGGGTGCCGAAGGCGGCAGGCCCCGGGCGCACGCAGATTCTGCGTGACGCTCCCGGACCGCCGGCACGGTCGCCGGAGGTCGACCCTCCATTGCGGCTGGGCCGGGGCGGTGGCTTCGTTCATCATCGCGAGCATCTGAGCTCCGGGTCCTTCGGGTGCCGCGCCGGCCGGATGTTTACGCGCGGGAGAATTTGACCGCCCTGCTACGCCCGGCTACGCTTCCGCCGCATGGCTCTCAAGTTCCTCCCATTTCTGGTCGCGGTCCTCGCCGGGGCGTTCTGGCCCCAGGGCGTGATTGTGTGCGTACGGAGCGATGGCCGTGTCGAGGTGGAACTGGAGGCGGAGGCGTGCTGCCCCCTGGAGACCGATGAAAGCTGCATCGACTGCACGGACATCGTCGCTCCGGACCGGCGGGTTTCCCCTCAGATCGTGAGTCTCGCCCCACCCGCCGTCAGCAGTCTCGCCCTGCTTCCCGATGACGGCCCCTGGTCGCGCCGCGGTGTGGATTCCACGCTGCTGCTCCCTCCTCGAGACAGCGTGCTCGAAGGCGTGAAGCTCCTCGTCTAGCCACGCCGTCCTGCCCTGGTCCTGAGTCTGCGTCGCAGTATTGTTGACGCTTCGTCCTGCCGGATCATCCTGCCAGGTATCCCTCATGACGCTTCATCGACCCTGTGCCCTGTTTCTGGCTCTCCACCTCCTGACCGGCTGCGTCACCTCACCGCCGTCCATTCCGCTCCCTGAACCCCGGCCCCTCGGCAGCGAGCTGAACGCTTATCGGGCCCCCGAAGCACCGGAGCGGGACCCGGTGCCGTTCGTGGAGCCGGAAGGGGTTCTGGAACTGCGCGATGCCATGGCCGCGGCATTGCTCGGCAGCCCCGACCTGGCTTCATCCTCGCACGATGTCCGGGCCGCCGAGGCGCGTGAATTGCAGGCGGGCCTGATGCCGAATCCGGGGGTGGCCATCGAGTTGGAAGAGTTCGCCGGAAACGGTGAGGATCGGGGTTTCGATGTCTCCGAGCTTTCCCTCGGACTCAGCCAGGAGATCCTTCTCGGCGGCAAGATCAGCAAGCGCACCACCGTCGCGAATCTCGAGGGGCGGCTGGCCGGGTGGGCGTACGAGGCCGCCCGGCTGGACGTGTTGAGCCAGGCCACCCGGGCCTTCGTCGCGGTTCTCGCCGCCCAGGAGCGGGTCAAGGTCCTCACCGAATCGGTGCGGGTCAGCGAAAACGCCGCCCGTTCGGTGAGAGAGCAGGTCGCGGCGGGCAAGGTCCCGCGGCTCGAGGAGAGCCGGGCCGCGGTGAACCATGCCCAGCAGCAACTCGCCCTGCAGCGCGCCATGCGGGGGCTCGCGGTCGAACGACAGGCTCTCACCGCGAGCTGGGGCGGGACCGTCATCTCCTACGGTGAGCTTTCCGGTGATCTCTTCGACATCCGCCCGGTTCCGACGAAGGACGCCCTGAACGCTTTCCTCGCCGACAATCCGGAGTTGGCGCGACGGGCGGTGGAGACCGAACTCGCTCGCGCGAAGATCGCAATGGAGAAGGCCGGCGGGATCCCGGATGTGACCCTGACCGGGGGGGTGCGGCGCTTCAACCAGGGGACCGTCACCTCTTTCTTCGCCGGCATCGAGTTTCCCCTTCCGGTTTTCGATCGGAACCAGGGAAACGTCCGCGCCGCCCGCGCCGAGGCCGACCGGATCCGCGAGGAGCAGCGGGCCGCGTTGGTGCGACTCACTCTCGAGCTGAACCAGGCCTGGCAGGTGCTCGCGGTTGCTGCGAGCGAGGCCACCATCCTGAAAACCCGGGTCCTGCCCCTGGCAGAGGGAGCTTTCGATGCGGCGGGCGAAGGGTTCCGCCAGGGAAAGTTCTCCTACCTCGAGGTGCTCGACGCCCAGCGCACCCTCTTTGAAACGAGGGAGCAGCTCATCGACGCCCTGGCCGCCTATCACACCGCCGTCGCCGATGTCGAGCGCCTGATCGGGCGCAGTCTTTCGCGCATTCACGATGCTACGGATCGCCGTGACGGACAACCGTCCGGACACCCCGAAGGAAAAGACCGATGAAGAACATCCACCGAATTGTCGCGCTCGCCCTGATCCTGAGCGCCGCGGCGCTGTCTGGAATCGGCTGCGAGCCCGGACAGGCCGAGCCGGACGACCACCAGGGCCACGATCACGAGGTTGAGGGCCACGGAGAGGAGGACGCTCACGAGGATGGGGACGCTCACGAGGATGAGGACGCACACGAGGGTGAGGATGCACACGAAGGCGGGGAGCACGTTGAGCTGACTCCCGAGCAGCGTCGGCGCATCGGCCTGACGCTGGCCACCGCCGCGCCCGGCAGGATCGGACGGAATCTCACCTTCCCCGGCGAGATCGCGCTCAATCCGGACCGGGTGGCCCGGGTGGTTCCTCGCGTTGCGGGCATCGTCCGGGAGGTGACGAAGACACTCGGCGACACCGTCGAGGCCGGAGAGATCCTCGCCTGGCTCGAGAGTGCGGACCTCGCGCAGGCCAAGCTTCAGTTTTTCGCGAAGGAGGCCGAGGTCGGCTGCTGCCAGGTCGAGCTGCCGCGGGCTGCGGAGATTTTCGAAAACGTCAATCGCCTGTTGGCACTGCTGAAGACCAACCCGACCGAGGAGGCTCTTCGCGAACTCGATGGGAAGGAGATGGGTGAGTATCGGGGCAAGCTCATCACCGCCTATGCCGCGCTCGTGGCCGCCGAGACGGCCTTCGATCGCGAGAAGAGCCTTCGCGACAAGGACATCTCGAGCGGACAGGATCTCGTTGCGGCACGGGCGCAGTTCCAGCAGGCCCGGGCCGAGTTCAATGCGAACCTGGACACCGCCCGCTTCGACGTGCTGGTTGCTTTCGGCGAGGCCGCCCGCGCCAGGCAGATCGCCGAATTCGAGGCCGTCGCCGCCGAGCAGAACCTCCGGCTGAAAGGCGTCGATGACCAGGAGATCGAGAAGCTGCGCGGACTCGTGCCGAAGACCGCCGGGCTCGAGCCGTGCCTGTGTGTCGATCCTGAATGCGAGGAGAACGAGTTTCCGTCGCTGCGAGACAGCATCGGCAAGGACGAGAAGCTGGGCTGGTACGCCCTCCGCGCGCCGTTCGCCGGGGTGGTGATTGAAAAGGACCTGTCCCTCGGTGAGAAGGTCGGCGAGGACGAATCGGTGTTCGCGGTGGCCGATACCAGGACGGTGTGGGTCAACCTGAGCGTGTTTCAAAAGGACCTGGCGAGCATCGAGCCGGGGCAAACGGTGAGTGTGGACATCACGGGCGGCCTGGACCGCCACTCCGGTTCCATCGCCTACGTCGCCCCCATCGTCGATCCGGAGACGCGCACGGCAGTGGCTCGGGTGGTGCTCGAAAATGAAGACAACGACGCGCGCCCGGGGCTCTTCGTGACGGTTCGGGTCTCGCTGTCGATGGTCGAGGCGGCGATCGTGGTGCCCCGGGCGGCGGTACAGGTTCTGGACGAGAAAGAAGTGATCTTCGTCGTGGAGGGCGACGGCTTCACCGCCGAGCCGGTCACCCTGGGGCGTGGAGATCGCGAATTCGTCGAGGTCACGAGCGGCTTGAAAGCGGGGCAGCGCTACGTCCTTGCGGGCGCATTCGAACTGAAGGCCAGGATCGCGACCAGCGGTATGGACGCGCACGCCGGACACGGCCACTAACGCGTAGCTTCAAGGATCCCGATCATGCTCGACTCCCTGATTCGCGCGGCCGTCAAGGGTCGCCTGCTCGTGCTGATGGCCCTCATCGGCGTTCTCGCCTATGGGGTCTACGCCTACAACGAGATGCCGGTGGACGCGTTCCCGGACATCTCTCCGGTGATGGTGCCGGTGTTTGCGGAGGCGCACGGGATGGCGCCCGAAGAAGTGGAGCGCCTGATCACCTACCCGATCGAGGCCACCATGAACGGCCTGCCGGGGGTGACCCAGGTCAAGTCGACCTCGGCCTTCGGCATGGCGGTGATCTATGTCTATTTCCGCGACGATGTCGACATGTACTTCGCCCGCCAGCTCGTGGCCGAGCGTCTGGCCGGCGCGATGGCCGAGTTGCCGGAGATGCACGAACCGCCGACCCTCGGGCCGATCTCCACCGGCCTGGGCCAGGTCTTCCTCTACTACCTGACCCTCGACCCGGGAACGGACACCGGCGGCAAGGATCCGAACACCTACCTGCGGGAAGTGAACGACTGGGTGGTCAAGTTCCAGTTGCAGACGGTGCGAGGGGTGACCGACATTCTCTCGATGGGCGGCCACGTGCTGCAGTACCAGATCCGCGTGGACCCCAATGCGCTCCTCGAGTACGACGTGGACCTGGCCGGTATCGTCGAGACGGTTTCCGCGAACAACCGGAACGTGGGCGGGCAGTTCCTGGTTCTCGGCGCGGAGGAGTACCTGGTGCGGGGACTCGGGCTCCTCTCCGGTCTCGACCAGATTCGGGACATCCACCTGAAGACCGTGAACGGCGTTCCGGTTGCGATCGGGGACGTCGCCGAAGTGACCTACGGCAACGAGATTCGCCGAGGCGTGGTCAGTCGCAACGGCGAGGGCGAGGTGGTCTCCGGCATCGTCTTGAAACTCTATGGCGAGAACACCTCCCACGTCATCGAGAAGCTGCACGGGAAGGTCGAGAATCTGAAGGCGAATCTTCCGAAAGGCGTGAATCTCACCGCTTACTACGAGCAGGCCGAGTTGGTCACCAATGCCACTGACACGGTCAAGGATGCGCTCCTGATCGGCGCGCTCCTGGTGGTGATCACCCTGGCGGTGTTCCTCGGTAACCTCCGCACCGCGTTCATCGTGACCCTGGCGCTGCCGCTCTGCGCGCTGTTTGCCGTGATCGGGATGGGCTGGCAGGGCATCAGCGCCAACCTCATGTCTCTCGGCGGCATCGCCATCGGCATCGGCATGCTCGGGGACGGCGCGATCGTGATGGTGGAGAATATCTATCGGCACCTGCAAAGCGAGCGAGGGCGAAAAGAGCCGAAGGAAGTCGTCATCCTCGAGGCCGCCCGGGAAGTGGCGCGTCCCATCGTGTTCTCGATCGCGATCATCGTCATGGTTTTCCTGCCGCTGTTCACGCTCGAGGGCATCGAAGGGAAGATGTTCTCGCCCATGGCGTTCACCATCTCCTTCGCGCTGGTCGGGTCCATCCTGGCCGCCCTGCTGATGGTGCCGGCGCTGTCCACCTTCCTCTTGCGTCCCGGCGAGAGCAGGGAGATCGCCCTCGTTCGAGGGTTGAAGGCGGTCTATCGCCCTCTGCTGGCGACGGCGCTGAACTGGCCGAAGGCGATCATCGGCGTCGCACTCCTGATGCTGGCGGCTACCGCCCTGATCGTGCCCCTGCTCGGCACCGAGTTCATCCCCACCCTGGAGGAAGGCAGCATCTTCATCGGCGTGACCACGCCGCCCTCGACCTCACTCGAAAAGGGCGCGGAGATCGTCAGCAAGATGGAGCGGGAGGTGATGAAGTACCAGGAGGTGCGGGAGGTCGTCTCCCGGGTCGGCCGTCCGGAAGCGGGCAGCCATCCGCATCCGGTCAACTACGCCGAGATCCACATCGAGCTGAAGCCCCATTCGGAGTGGAAGCGGTTTGATACCAAGGCCGAGCTGGTGGCGGCGCTCTCGGAGGATCTCGGGAGCTTTCCCGGCGTCCAGCTCAACTTCACCCAGCCCATCCAGAACGCCTTCGACGAACTCCTCTCCGGCGTCAAGGCCCAGCTCGCCATCAAGGTCTACGGAGAGGACCTGAACACCCTTCGGGTCAAGGCCTCCGAGATCACCGCCGCGATCGGCGATGTGCCCGGTCTGGTGGATCTCTCCTCCGAACGCAGCTACGGCCAGCCCCAGGTGCAGGTGGAGGTGGATCGCGATGCCTGCGCCCGTTTCGGGGTCAACGCCGAGGAAGTGCTCGAGCTGGTGGAGCTGGCGGTGGGGGGAGAGGTGATCGACACCATCTACCTCGGCACGCGCCGCTTCGGTATCCACCTCCGCTACCAGGAGGAGTACCGCGCCGATATCGAGGCGATCGGGCGCCTGCTGCTGGCCACCGCCGACGGTTCGAAGATCCCCCTCCTGCAGGTGGCCACGGTCACGAAGACCTTCGGTCCCATCCAGATCAACCGGGAGAAGAACCAGCGCCGCTGGATCGTCCAGGGCAACGTCCGGGGACGGGATCTCGGCAGCGTGGTGGCGGACATCCGGAGTCGCATCGCCGATGAGGTTACGCTGCCCGCCGGCTACTTCGTCGAGTACGGCGGGCAGTTTGAAAACCAGCAGCGCGCCATGGGCCGGCTCGCGATCATCGTGCCGATCGTGGTGCTCTCCGTGTTCGTGCTCCTGCTGCTCTCCTTCGGGGCCGCAAGGTACGCTCTGATCATCATCCTGAACGTACCCCTGGCGCTCGTCGGCGGCGTCCTCGGACTGCTGGTCACCGGCAACTACCTGTCCGTGCCGGCCTCGGTGGGCTTCATTGCACTTTTCGGCATCGCGGTACAGAACGGCATGGTGCTCGTGACCTACTTCAACCAGCTCGCGGCCGGCGGAATCTCCCTGAGAGAGGCGGTGGAGGAGGGCGCCCTGCTCCGGCTCCGGCCGGTGCTGATGACCGCCCTTACCACCATCCTCGGCCTGATGCCGCTGCTGCTCTCGTCCGGCACCGGCTCCGAGGTCCAGCGCCCGCTGGCCGCGGTGGTGGTCTTCGGCCTGGCGACGTCGACCCTCCTGACCCTCTTCGTGGTCCCGGCGGTCTACTACCTGGCAGAGCGCAGAGGCGCGGAAGCGTAGATCTCGGATCAAGTGATTGCCGGGACCGGGGGGAGCGTTACGCAGAATCTGCGTGCGCCGCGAAGGTTTTGAACGTCAGTAGTACAAAGACCCGCACCTTGAACGTGGGTGGGAAGTGGCACTGATCTGCACTGCCCTCCTTCCGCTGCGCAGCCCCAACCCTGCCCATGGCGGAACCACCGTTCTTCTGCGGGCCTCGATATGATTCTCGTCCGGGCTTCCCGCCCCCCGATCCCGGGGCGATGCCGGCCACCGGCACTTTCGGCGTCACCCTCCGAACCCGGTTGGTCTCCCGGCAAATTCGTGCTTGAATTCCAGGTGGCGAGCTTCTCGCCGAATCAGATTCAGGAGACGAGCCTATGACCCCGGTCAAGGCGTTAACCAGGATGCGAGCGTTGCGGAACGGCTGGTGAGCAGCCGTCGGCTCGGGCGCATTGGTTGCGCCCAACCGCCTCGGAGTGCCTCGAGGTGAGCCGCGGTCGCTCTGCATCCGCCTCTCCGCGTAGCTCGCGACATCAACGCTCCCCCGAAGCCTCCCGCCTGCTCCCTGCCGATTCCACCGGGCCGGTCCTCCGCTTGAAATCGCGGAGGGGCCGTTCGTACCGCTCCATGGGAGGCATGAGACGTGAACCGGGCATTCGAGATGGCCACCACCCGCTCCCCTCGGGAACTCCTCCGACGCCGGATGGAGACCCTGAGGGAGGGTCGGGCGGCCGGGCGCTCGTGAGCCCCCCGGTCACCGGTACGCTGCGAACCACCAACTGATGAAGGAGATGAACGTGGAACAAGCGAGGATTGGCGTTTTTGTCTGCGACTGCGGGCTCAACATCGCCAGCACAGTCGACTGCGGGGCGGTGGCCCTGGCCGCGGAAGAGATGCCGGACGTCGCCTGCGTCGTCCGCAACAAGTACACCTGCGCCGACCCCGGCCAGAACGAGATCAAGAAGGCGATCGCCGAGCACGGCCTGAACCGCGTGGTGGTGGCTTCCTGCTCGCCCCGCATGCACGAGCCGACCTTCCGCAACTGCGTCGAGGAGGCCGGGGTGAACCCCTACTTGATGGAGATGGTGAACCTCCGGGAGCACTGCTCCTGGGTCCACACCAACCAGAAGGAGGCCGCGACCCGCAAGGCGATCGACCTGGTCCGGGCCGGAGTGGCGCGTGCCGGCCTCCTGGAAGCGCAGGAGGAGGCGCAGGTCCCGGTGACGCGGGCGGCACTCGTCATCGGCGGTGGCATCACCGGGATCCAGGCGGCCCTGGACCTGGCAAACGGCGGACACCAGGTCTATCTCGTGGAGAAGGAGGCGTCCATCGGCGGGCTCATGGCGAAGCTCGACAAGACTTATCCGACGATGGACTGCTCCATATGAATACTCGGCCCGAAAATGATGGATGCCGGTCGGCATTCCCGTGTCTCGCTGATGACTCTTTCCGAGGTAGAGGAGATCACCGGGTACGTGGGCAACTTCCACGTAAAGGTCCGGAGAAAGGCCCGGTACGTCGATTCCGGGAAATGCACCGCCTGCGGTGAGTGCGTCAACGTCTGTCCGGTCCTGCGGCCGGACGAATACCAGTCCGGGCTCTCCACGCGGAAGGCGATACACATCCCCTTCGCCCAGGCGGTGCCCTCCTCCTACATCCTGAACATGGATGACTGTCTTGGGAACAACCCCATCGCCTGCGGCAAGTGCGCGGAGGTCTGTGAGAAGGACTGCATCGACTTCAACGACCAGGACCGGATCGAGGAATTCGATGTCGGTGCCGTCGTGGTCGCCATCGGAATGGATGTGTTCGATGCCCGGGAGGTTCCGGAGTACGGTTACGGCCGGTATCAGAACGTCATCGATTCGATGGAGTTCGAACGATTGATCTGCGCCGGCGGTCCCACCGGAGGGCACTTCGTGCGGCCCTCGGATCGCAGCCGGCCGGTGCGGATCGGGTTCGTGCAATGCGTGGGCTCGCGCTCCAGGGTGCACGGGGCCGAGTACTGCAGCAACATCTGCTGCATGAACACCGTCAAGGACACGCTGCTCCTCGGTGAACACTACCCCGACACGGAGAGCAAGGTCTTCTACACCGACATCCGCGCCTTCGGGAAGGGGTTCGAGGAGATGTACAACCGGAGCCGTGAGGAGGGCGTGAAGTACATCCGCGGGCTCCCCGGCGAGATCGAGGAGGATCCGGCGACGGGCAACCTCCTGGTGCATGTCGAGAACACCCTGACCGGTGAACTCGAGGAGCACGAGTTCGATCTGGTCGTCCTCTCCGTGGGCGTGCGTCCGCCGAAGGATCGCGACAGGATTCAGAAGCTCCTCACGCTGTCGAAGACCCCGAGCGGGTTCCTCATGGAGTCCCACCCCAAGCTGATGCCGGTGGACGCTCCGACGCGCGGCGTCTACATCGCCGGGTGCGTGGAAGCGCCGAAGGACGTCAAGGAATCGGTCTGCCAGGCGGGAACCGCCGCGGCCCGGGCCGGGAATCTGCTCTCGGCGGGCGAAGTGACGATCGAGGCCTACACCTGCCGCATCGATGCGGAGATCTGCAACAACTGCGGCCAGTGCGCCAAGGTCTGCCCGTACCACGCCATCAGCTTCGTGAAAGGGGCGAAGACGCCTCCCACCGTCGTCGAGGCGGCTTGCGCCGGCTGCGGCACCTGCGGATCGGAATGCCGCTTCGGCGCCATCACCATGCGCCACTTCACCGACCAGCAGATCGAAGCCCAGATCGACGCGATGCTGGCGGTCGATCCCATGGACCAGATCTTCACCTTCGCGTGCAACTGGTGCTCCTACGCGGGCGGGGACATGGCCGGAATTTCCCGGCTGCAACACCCCGCGAGCGGGCGGCTCATCCGGACCATGTGCTCCGGAAGGGTCGACGAATCGTGGGTGCTCCGGGCATTCCGCAAGGGGGCGCCCATGGTGCTCCTCTCCGGGTGCCACTTCGCCGACTGCCACTATATCGATGCGAACCGGCAGACGGTGAAGCGCGTGCTCCGGCTCTGGGACAAGCTCGAGAAGCTGGGGATCCGTCCCGAGCGTCTCCAACTCGAGTGGATCTCGGCGGCGGAGGGGCAGAAGTTCGCCAAGGTGTTCCAGGTACTCGAAGAGCACCGGTTGCGCGTGACGAAGGAGGAAATCGAGCAGACCGTGAAGGTGCTTGAAGAGGAGCACCTGAAGAAGCTCGCCCGCGAGGCGAAGCAGGCGGCGAAGCGAGCCGAAAAAACGGCGGAGGCCACGGCATGAGTGTCGCGACGAAGTTCAAGTGCCTGCGTTGCGGGCACGAGTTCGACGGTCACTACGACCCGAAAGCTCCTCTCGTGGAGTGGACCTGCCCCCTTCCGGAGTGCAAGTCGAACAGCATCCGTCCCATGAAGGAGAAGAAACGGGAGTGAAGCGCGAGTTCCGGCCCCCGAACCCGGCAGAGCTGTCCCGATGAGCCCGAAGCACGTCCTGATCGCGATCGTCGGCCACGTCGATCACGGGAGGACGGCGCTCGTGAAGATCCTCACCGGGATCGAAACGGATACTCTGAAGGAGGAGCGGGAACGGGGGCTGACCATCGATGCCGGATTCGCCCCGTGCAAGCTGCGAGTTGGTCTGAAAGCCATCATGGCGCTGGACCTGAAGCCCGGCAGTCTCGACGGCCGCGACGGCCGGGTCCGCTGCGCGCTCCCGTTCGGGTTGGACTGAATTCCACCTCGGCTCGCCCCGTTCCCGCTCCGCCGCAACGTCCGCTCAGCTCTCCATTCTGGAGATGAACGCGTTGGCTTCGTCGATGGAGGTCTGCATGTCGCGGATCAGCGCGGCCACGTCGGTGTCGAGTTCCGCCGCCACTCCCTCGAGCGAGGCCAGCGCGCGGGCATTCAGGTTGTGCTTCATGAAGAGCACCTGGTCGCGGAACACTCTCAGTACGGGCTCCATCTTCGACTCGGCGCGGCGCATGGCGGAGAGCATGGTCCGGTAGGTCCGGCGGGTCTCACGGAGCTGGTCCTCGCTCTTGCGCTTCAAGGTGGCGTCGGAGTACTGCTCGAGTTCATCCTCCCACTCGTCGAAGAGCGCTTCGGCCACGTCTTCGACGGAGTCGATCCGGTCCGAGACCTCCTTCGCCCGATCCTCGCTCTGCGCCAGCTCCGACTTCAGCTTGCCGTACTGGTCCCGGAGGTCCCCGCCCTGGAAGCCGACCACGGCGGTGAACTGCTCGAGGGCCGAGGCGAACTGCTCCTTCGCCTCCTCCTGCTCGTCGCGGGCCTCCTCCACGCGATCCACGAGGATGTCGCGCTTGTGCACGCCGAACTTCTCCATCGCTCCGTAGTAGGCGGAGCTGCAGGCAGCGGTGAAGAGGAGCAGAGCAACGATGATCAGGCCCAGGCGATCTTTCATGTCATTCTCCGAATCAGTCGGATGGCTCGGGATGACAACGGTAACAGGTCGGTCCACTTCCTGCCCATTCCCGCGATTGGGCCCACGTCACCCCTCCGGGCTACTCCACGCGTTTCAGGCGGGCGCGCTGGTAGGTCAGGGGGAGATGCACTCCGACGGAAGGGACCTGGTCCAGGCCGCCGGTCATGCGGGTCGGCGCCGTCCTCGTCACCAGGACCGAGAACCTGAGCTCGTCGCCGACGCGCTGGTAGTGCGTGGTCAGGATCTGTCCCGAGAGGGAGAACATCGAGACCAGCTCACCCTCCGTGTACCAGGCCGGGAGGACGATCGAATTCTTCTCGTCGATCTGGTAGCGGCCGAGCTTCGGCTTGACGGCCACGAGCTCGTAAGGGCGTGTCGGCTGAGAGCCGTACCGGATGGCGAACTGCCACCTGCCCTCCTCCTTCGGGCCGATGGTCAGCGTCATCGGGAGACGTTTCTCCCCGCCATCATAGGGCTCGACGCGAATCTCCCCTTTCCAGGTGCCGAACCAGCTCCGGGGAAAGGCGTCGGGAGCACCCCGGGCCTCCGCGGCTTCGAAACCGCAGCCGGCGAGCGCGAGAAGGGGAATCAGGAAAAGGAAGCTGCGCATGGCATCGCCCTCCGGTTCCGGTGACGATCCGGAACGGCGCCGCGAGGATAGCTCGAAAATTGTCACCGGCGACGCATTCCGCGATAGACCGGGACCGCGCCGTTCCCCTATCATCAGGATCCAACCAAGGGCAACCATTCGGAGACAGACCATGCGCAGGGCATCCGTACTGTCGGTCCTCGCGGCGATCGTGATCCTGATAGCCGCTCCCCTCTCGGCGAACGAGGCCGCGGCCAGGCTGATCAAGCGCGGCGACAAATTCTACGGTAACCGCGGCAAGGGCGTGAAGTGGTGCGTGAAGGCCATCGAGTGCTACGAGAAGGCGCTCGCCGTGGACACCGAGAACGTCGAGGCGTCGTGGAAATTCGCCAAGGCGAGCTACTACCTGAGCGCGCACACCGAGGACGACGACGAGAAGCTCGTGATCATCCAGAAGGGCATCGACGTGTCGAAGCGGGCGGTGAAGATCGATCCCGAGAGCGTTCAGGCCAACTTCTACCTCGGGGTGAGCTACGGCATCTACGGCCGGGCCAAGGGGGTCATGAACTCTCTCGGCCTGATCGATCCCATCAAGAAGCAGATGGCCAGGGTCATCGAGCTGGATGAGAACTACCTGTTCGGTGGTCCGCACCGAGTCCTCGGCAAGATGTTCCTGATGGTCCCCGGCGCCTTCGGAGGAGACAACGACAAGGCGGTGGAGCATCTCGAGAAGGCCGTGAAGATCGGTCCGAAGTACCTTCTGAACCACCTCTTTCTCGCTGAGGCCTACATCGCCACCGACCAGGATGCGAAGGCGAAGAAGGAGATCGACTGGATCCTGAAGGCGGAACTCCAGGAGGGGTGGGAGCCCGAGGGGAAGGAAGAGAAAGAGAAGGCGAAGAAGCTGCTCGAGGAACTGGAATAGGAAGCCATGAAAAACACCACACTGCTCCTGACGTTTCTGGCCCTCGCGCTCATTTCCGCCTGCGGCACTCCCGAGGTGGCGAAGGAGTACCAGACGAAGACCTACGTCCCCGACGAGCTGCAGGCCGCGCTGTCGAGTGACGACCCTTCCGTTCGCGCCGACGCGGCGGCCCAGGTGGAGGCGATGTCCGTCGGGCAGCGCAAGGCGGTCATGCTCGAGCTCACGCGCGATGAGCGGCCGACGGTGCGTATGCTCGCGGTCGGTCTGATCGGCAAGCACCTGGCGGGCGACAACCAGGCGGTGGATCTGCTCGCGGAGATGCTCTCCCTCGATCCCGACCAGGATGTCCGTGGGACGGTCGTGGCCGCGCTCGGCGGGACCCGGAACGGCACCGCCCTGAACGCTCTGCTCGAGGCGTTGAGCACCGACACCTCGCTCGCCGTCCGCCGGTCCGCGGCCCTCGCCCTCGACCGGTTGACCGGCCAGAGCTTCGGCGCGGAGATGGCCGCCCGGGTGGACGCCGCCGAGGACGCCGCCGACGATGCCATGATGAACTACGAGGATTGGTTCGACGCAAACCAGGGCGCCCTGAAGTAGCGGGCCCGGAGGTCAGCCGTGAAAAAGTGGGTCTTCCTTTTCGTCCTCCTGGTCGCTGTCGGGGGCTACTTCTACGTGCAGTACCGGATCGGCGAGGCCCGGAAGTTCGCGGAGGACGATGTCACCGTGGAACTGACCGACGCCGGCATCCGCGAGGGGCTCCTGTCCAGTGACCCGAAACGTCGCCTGGACGCTCTCGCGCAGATCGAGAAGCTTCCCGAGGCCGAGCGGATGCATGCGCTCCTGGCCGCGCTCGAGGCCCCGAGTGCGCCCACCCGGCTGACCGCGGTGACCGTCCTCGGCAAGGAGTTCGCCGCGAGACCCGCCGCCGTCGCCGGCCTGACGGAAGCCGCGAAGGAGGACCCCGATCCGGATGTTCGCGAGGCGGCCTTCAACGCATTGGCCGCGAGTGGCGATACCGCCATCCTCGAACTGGCGGCGGCGGTGCTCCTCTCCACCGACGAACCCCTCGGCGTGAAGGTCCGGGCCGCGGCGCTGCTCGACCGCCTGACCGGAAAGAGCAGGTCCGAAGACCTCCGGACCTCTTTCACCACCGCGGAGGAGGCGGCCGATGACCTGTCGATGGAATGGGACGACTGGCTCGGGGAGAACCGGGATCGCCTGAGGTGGGACGCCGAAGCCGGCCGGTTCACCGGCGCGGATTGACCCTGATCGGGGAATTCGCAACTTTCCGGACCCGCAAACGCCGGATTGTGCGTGCGCTCAAACCGTGGATATGCAGGATTCAGGGAACTACCGTCCCCGCGGGCATCGGGGACAGATCGTACGGCTGATCGCAATCATCGATCACAGCACGGAGGCTCTACGTGATGAGAAGATCCAGGATCTGCGTCGCGGTGCTCTGCTTCCTCCTCCTTGGCGCCCAGGTCGCGATGGCCGCGGGTTTCGAGGTGGCGGAAGTTTCGGGACGCCAGCTTGGTAACGCCTATGCCGGTAAGGCCGCCAGCGCGGAGGATGCCAGTACGGTGTTCTTCAACCCGGCCGCCATGACCCGGTTCGAGACCTTCAATGTCGTGGGCTCGTTCGAACTGCTCTCGACGAAGGGTGACTGGAAGAACAAGGGGTCGACCGGATCGCCGTTTCTCGGAAACGTGCCCCTGACCGGAAACGACGGGGGCAACGCCGGCGGCACGACCCTTATTCCCCAGATCTACTTCGTCGCCCCCCTCTCCGAGGACTGGGCGGTGGGTCTCGGTGTCAACGCTCCATTCGGGCTGACGACCGAGTACAACGACACCTGGCAGGGCCGCTACCACGCGGTGAAGTCGGAACTCAAGGTCATCGACATCATGGCCACCGTGGCCTACAAACTGAACAACAACGTCTCTCTCGGTGTCGGCATCGACTACCAGATGGCGCAGGCCGAACTGACGAACATGGTCGACTACGGCACCATCTTCGCGCAGGCGGGCCTGACCCCGCAGAGTCAGGATGGTCTGGCGTCGCTCGACTCGGATGTGAACGGCGCGTTCGGTTTCAGCGCCAGCATCCTCGCGGAACTCTCCCCCCGGACCCGGTTCGGCCTGAACTTCCGCTCCGAGGTCAAGCACGAACTCTCCGGAGACGCGACCTTCAAGAAGCCGGCGGCGGTGCTGCAGGTCCTGTCGATGATGCCCAGCCCGAAGCCGTTCCAGAACACGACGGGTTACGCGACGATCACGCTGCCCATGCAGGTCTACTTCTCCGCCTACCACGAGTTCGACGACCAGTGGGCGATCCTCGGTGACGTGACTTACACCGGCTGGTCCTCCTTCGAAGAACTGCGCATCACCTTCGACAATCCGGCCCAGCCGGACTCGGTGAAGGATGAGCAGTGGAACAACGTCTGGCGGGTCTCGCTCGGTACGACATTCCGGCCGACCCCCAAGTGGGCGTTGCGCTTCGGTGTCGCCTGGGACCAGTCCCCGATCGACGACGAGTACCGCACCCCGCGCATCCCGACGAGCGATCGCATCTGGGTGGCGCTCGGAGTCGGCTACCAGTTCACCGACTACATGGCCATCGATCTCTCCTACATGCACGTCTTCATCGACAAGGCATCGGTCAACGACGGGGCCACGACCGGCCAGGTCCTGCGGGGAGACTTCGAAGGGTCGGCCGACGTGCTCGGCCTGCAGTTCACCTTCAGCTTCTGATATTCGACCAGCACGACATCGAGCCGGCCGGCGGGTTCGCCCCGCCGGCCGGCTCTCGTTGGCGCCTCGATGGTCCCGGTGGATGTGGCCGGCGGAGACGCCGACCGTCCTACCCCTTCGGCTCCTTCTCCCCGAGGCTCCCCGAGCCGGTCGGCTTCCGGGAGATCGAGTCGTAGACCCTCTCATAGATCTCGTCGATCAGGTCGGCGTACTTGTCGTGGATGACGTTTCGCTTGAGCTTCAGCGTCCTCGTCATCGTGCCGTCCTCCACGCTGAACTCGTGGTCGATCAGGCCGACGCGGCCTACCTTCTCCAGCGCGCGGAAGCCCGACTCCGGGTTGACCAGGTCGCGGACCTCCCGGCGGATCAGCATTTCGACGGTGATCCCCTCGGCCCGGGCGTCCGCCTCCGCCCGGGTCGGCTCCGGGTAGATGAGCGCGCCGAGTGACTTGCGGTCCTGGCCCACGATCATCACCTGGTTGACGTAGGGACTCTCGAGGATGCGGGACTCGACGGGGTAGGGCTCGACGTTCTCACCGCCGGCGAGGACGATGGTCTCCTTCTGGCGGCCGGTGAAGATCAGGTCGCCCTTCTTCGTGATGCTCACCAGGTCGCCGGTCTTGAACCAGCCCTCCTTGTCGAGGACCGCATTCGTCGCCTCCTCGTTGCCGAGGTAGCCGAGCATCACCTGGGGCCCGCGGACCTGGAGCTCTCCCGCGGTTCCCATCGGCACCTCGTTCCCATTGAGGTCGGTGACCTTGAGTTCGGTGTGGTCGATGGCGCGGCCGATCGATCCGAGGACGTTGTCTTCGAAACGGCGGACGGTCACGATTGGTGAGGTCTCGGTCAGGCCGTAGCCCACCACGACCGGGACGCCGAGGGCGGTGAGGAACTGGTCGAGGTGGAGGGCGAGCATGCCGCCGCCGGAAACCGCGCCGCGCAGTCGCCCGCCGAGGGCCGCCTGCACCTTGCCGCCGACCATTTTCCTGCCGAGCATCCCGAGCGGGGCGCGACCGATCGATCCGAGCAGGGCTCCGACCTTCGACCCCTGGTCCCGGGCCCGCGGGTTCTCCAGCCGGTCCGCGAGCCGCAGCTTGCACCCGGCCCATTCGACCGCCTGCGCGATCAGGAACTTCGCGAACTTCTGTCCGAAGGGGCTCTTCTTCTCGACCTGGGCGAAGAACCCGTCGTGCAGCCCTTCGAAGAGGCGCGGGACGGCGACGAGGAAGGTGGGGGACTCCGCGGCGAGGTCGGCTTTCAGCGTCCGCAGGCTCGAGTAGGAGAGCGTCGCGCCATTGGCGAAGATGGCGTACTCCACCGTTCGCTCGAACATGTGCCACGACGGCAGAACCGAGAGGAACCGGTCGGCGGTGCCGATGCCGATGATCGGGGGCACGACCAGGATGTTGTGCATGATGTTCGCGTGGCTGAGCATCACGCCCTTCGGGACGCCGGTGGTGCCGGAAGTGTAGACCACCGTGGCCAGTTCCGGGATCTCCGCCGGCAACTCGCCGTCCGCTCCCATTTCGAGCACTTCGTCGAAGCTCGTGGCGCCGTCATACTCGCCATCGATCACCACCTTGACGCGGATCTCGAGACCGGTCTCCGGCAATGCGTCGAGCAGCCTTGCATTCTCGGCGATCACCGCGCATGCGCCGGAGTGGCGGAGGATGTACTCCGACTCCGGAGGGGGCGTGTCGCCGCCGCGCGGCACCGAGACGGCGCCGGCCGCGAGGATCCCCAGGTCCGCGACGATCCACTTGTGGGAGTTGTCGGCCAGCAGGAAGACCTTGTCGCCGGGATTGATCCCGAGCTTGACCAGGCCCCGGGCAAACCGGTCGACGCGATCACCGAATTCGCGGTAGGTGATGATCTTGCGTTCCTTGTTCTCGGCATACCGGAGCGCCGGGAGGTCGTAGAACGGTTTGATCTGTTCTCTCAGATATGCGGGGATCGACTCCACGAGAGACTCCTTCTTTCGGCGTGGCCCAGTTTCCTTCGGTGTGGTCCAGTGGCGAAACCGGGCGCCCGGGCCCGATTCGCAGTTGAGGAATTCGTCGGCTTTTCATTGGACTAGATGCGCCTGATTGACGCCAGCACTGAATTCAGGCGAGCCATGCTTCAAGGTTGTCGGCGGCGATGCGACAATAGGGGATCAACTCTCAATTCCACCGCGGGGATGAGGAGACGTGATGGCTCTCGAATTCGACACGACCCCGACGATCGACCTTCGGTCCGGCGACCCGGAGGAGAAGCGCGAGGAACTCCGGCGCTACCTCCACGCGACCTTCGAGATCGAGGACCGGCTCTACGAGACGCCCGGCGGCGACGAGACGTTCTACCTCCGCCCCGACCCGCTGCGGCATCCGCTCATTTTCTACCTCGGCCACACCGCCACCTTCTACGTCAACAAGCTGGTGCTGGCGCGGATCCTCACCGAGCGGATCAATCCCCGTTTCGAGTCGATCTTCGCGATCGGCGTGGACGAGATGAGCTGGGACGACCTGAACGAGGCCCATTACGACTGGCCGGCGGTGGAGGAGGTCCGGGCCTACCGCCGGACGGTGCGTGAGAAACTGGACGAAGTCATCTCGTCCTTGCCGCTCGACCTGCCGATCGACTGGGAGTCGCCCTTCTGGGCGGTGATGATGGGCATCGAGCACCAGCGCATCCACATCGAGACATCCTCGGTGCTGATCCGCCAGTTGCCGCTCGAGAGCGTCCGGTCGGACGGGCCGTTTGCGCCCTGCACGGAATCCGGCGAGGCGCCGCGAAACGAGCTGATCGAGGTGCCGGCGGGGACGGTCGAACTCGGGAAGCCGGCGGATCATCCCTTCTACGGCTGGGATAACGAGTACGGAAAGCACACCGCGGACGTGCCGGGCTTTCGCGCATCGAAGTTCCTCGTTTCGCACGCCGAGTTCCTGCCGTTCATCGAGGACGGCGGCTACGGCAACGAGAGGTGGTGGGACCAGGAGGGCTGGGCCTGGCGGACCTACCAGGAGGCGGAGCATCCGCGCTTTCTCAGGCCGGACGGCGATGGCGGCTACCGGCTCCGGCTGATGCAGGAGGAGGTCCCGCTGCCGCTCGACTGGCCGGTGGAGGTGAATTGCCTCGAGGCCCGGGCGTTCTGTGCCTGGCTCGCCGCGAAGACCGGGAAGAGCCTGCGACTGCCGACGGAGGAGGAGTGGCGCCGCCTGTACGACCTGGGGGCCATCCCGGATGTCGATGGATGGGAGGGTGCCCCCGGCAACATCAATCTCGCGCACTGGGCATCGTCCTGTCCCGTGGACCGATACGCCTTTGGTGAGTTTTACGATGTGATCGGCAACGTCTGGCAGTGGACGGAGACGCCGATCGCGGGGTTTCCAGGTTTCAAGGTGCACCCGCTCTACGACGACTTCTCGACGCCGACCTTTGACACTCAACACAACCTGATCAAGGGCGGCTCCTTCATCTCCACCGGAAACGAGGCCACCCGCCATGCCCGGTATGCATTCCGACGTCACTTCCATCAGCATGCCGGTTTCCGCTACGTGGAGTCCGAGTGCGCCGTGGATGTGAAGTCCGACGTCTACGAGACGGACGAACTCCTGGCGCAGTACTGCGAGTTCCATTGGGGCGCCGCGTTCTACGGCGTGCCGAACTTCGCGGCGGCCTGTGCGCGGATCTGCATCGAGGTGATGGGCGATCGCCCGCGGGGTCGAGCCCTCGATCTCGGTTGTGCGGTGGGGCGGTCGACGTTCGAGTTGGCGCGCGAGTTCGAGCACGTCACCGGCCTCGACTTCTCGGCGCGTTTCGTCCGCATCGGGAACGAGATGCGGGAGAAGGGATACATCCAGTTCGTGCTGCCCGAAGAGGGGGAGCTGGTGTCCTACCACGAGCGCCGGCTCGACGAGTTCGGTCTCGCGGGCACCCGCAAGAGAGTGGAGTTCTTCCAGTCGGACGCCTGCAACCTGAAGCCGATCTACGAAGACTTCGATCTCGTCTTCGCCGGGAACCTCATCGACCGGCTGTACTCGCCGCGGAAGTTCCTCGAGATGATCCACGAGCGGATCCGTCCGGGGGGGCTGCTCGTCATCGCTTCTCCCTACACCTGGCTTGCGGAGTACACGGAGAAGGACGAGTGGCTCGGCGGGTTCAAGCGCGACGGCGAGAATGTAACCACGCTCGACGGCCTGACCCAGGTGCTCGCGCCGCAGTTCCGGATGATCCGCGAGCCGCGCGACGTTCCCTTCGTGATCCGGGAGACGAAGCGGAAGTTCCAGCATTCGATGTCGGAGCTGACCGTCTGGGAGAGGCATCGCCGTTGAAACTCGAGGCATCGCCTCTCGAGGCCTTCACGACCATGCTGAACCTCGTCACCACGGCCGGCCTCTCGTCATCCGCGGCTGAACTGCCGTCGATGGCCGATGCGGAGCCCCGGAAGCTCTTTGACGAGCGCTGAACTCGGGTCGGACGCGGGGTTGCCCCGGTGTAGGGGGAATGTAGGGGGGGGAGGTGGAGCAGAGCCCCACGCCCGGCCCGAGCTCAGGTCATCTGGGATTGGAGGAGGAGCTTCACATACGGTGATGCCCCCGTCAGTCCGGCGCCCCTTTCCTCAAGGCTGTTCAGCAGCATCGCTCCGAAACTGTCTACCGTCATCACCTCATGGAGATCGACGATGAGCGGCCCATCCGCCTGTCGGCAGACGCGGTCGAGTTCATCGACAGCAGGCCCACGGAGGGTTCCGCTGACCCTCAGGGTCGTGCGGTCGTCTTCGTGGTAGGTATCGATGCGGAATCGCATTGTGGAATTCCTGCGCACTTGGAGTGCCAATGGTGCTTGTGGGGCTCAGTTAGCTGTAAGTGACGTATATGAATATGGTTGTGTGTTTTCTCCTTCCCCGGGAATTCCCGCCTCTGGATCCGTTGGGGGCGGTATCCTGTCCCTTGGGGGGCGGAATGCTGCCCGCAAGGGGCGGGGGATGGAGGGAGATGCCCGTGGCAGACCAGAGTGAACCGACGCCGATCCAGGCGCTCCTCGAGCAGGCCGGGGAAGCGCGTGCCGCCGACCCGCAATTGGCGATCAGGCTCGCGCGAAAAGCGCGTGGTCTGGCTCGGGAGCTTCCCGACCGAAGCGGGGCCGGTCTGCAGGCCGCCGCCCTGATCGAACTCGCGCGTAATCATGGACAACTGGGTGAGCCCTCGGTCGCCCGCGATCGTGCGCTCGAGGCCCTCGCCATGTACGAGGGGATCGACGACGAAGAGGGGATCGCCACCGCGTGCGCCGTCCTTGGCGCCGGGTACGGTTTCTCCGGTGACGTGCGGCTGGCTCACGATGTCCTGTCCCGCGCCGACGAGATCCAGACGCGCCGGGGCGATGTCGGCCCGACCACCAGCCTGGTCAAGCGGAACCTCGCCGCGAGCAAGTTCGCGCTCGGAGAGCTTCGCGAGGCTCTCGTGCTCTGTGACGAGGCGATCGAGGTGCTTCGAGTCCTCGGGGACCGTCGTGGCGAGTATCGGACCCTCACCATGAAGGCCGAGGCCCTGCTCGCTGCCGGCGAGTTGGAGCCGGCCTCCAGGATCTGCGACGAGATCGTGAAAGAGGGCAAGACGATCGGGGATCCCGACCTCGAGCCCAGGGCTCGGAGCCTGCTCGCCCGCGCACACAGTATGACCGGAGACTATCGCGGCGCCCTCGAGCACCAACAGTATGCGCTTTCCCATTTGCGGGATGGTCCTTCCCGCCATGCCTATGCCGGGGTCCTGACCGAGACGGCCACCACCTATCTCAAGCTCCGGGCCTATCCCGGCGCCCGGAAACTCGTGGAGAAAGCGCTCGCCCTGTGGCGCGAAATGGGATCCCCCACCGACGAGGCCAACGCTCTGTCCATCCTCTCCGAAGTTTCCGAGGCGGAGGGCGACCAGGACCAGGCTCTCGACTGCGCGGAGCGGGCCGTCGCGCTGCTGCGGAAGACGGTCCACATCATCGCCCTCGGTTCAGCGCTGATCCGGCTGGGCGAGGTCCATGCCCGGGCGGGTCGGGTGGAGAAGGCGCTCGAGTTCGGCGAGGAGGCACTGTCGCGGTCCATCGAGACCGGCCAGGTGTCGCAGCAGGCGTCCGCCCACGCCGTGATCGGCCAGGCCTGTCATCGTGGCGGTCAGTATCAGCAGGCGGTTGCCGCGTTCGACCGGGCCGGGGCGATCAGCAAGGATCTCGGCGACTCCCACCTCATCGTGCGGGTGGCGAAGCTCGCAACGCGCGCCCACGCCGACGCCGGTGAATTCCGGTTGGCGTACGAGAGGCTGAAAGAGCACCACGAGTTGGAGTGGAGAGTGTTCCAGGAGCGAACCGATGCCCGCCTGGAGAGGCTTCGCGTCATCCACCAGCTCGACGAAGCCCGGCATGAGGCCCGGGAGGCGGACAGTCTCGCCCTGAGAAGAAACGCCGCGCAGTTGCGGGCGATCGTCGAAAACACTCCCCATGTGGCGATTACCGCCTACAGCCCGAAAGGTGAGCTTCGCATCTGGAACCCGGCGGCCGAGCGGATCTTCGGGTATGCCCGGGAAGAGGTGATCGGTCGCCACGCCGGCGAAATCGTCCCGTTCCGGAACGAGCACCTGCCCTTTCCGGAGATTCTCAGGTATGCGGCGGAAACCGGCTCGACTTTCGGCCCGTCCGAACTGCCGTTTCGGCGCGCCAACGGCACTCCCGGGACCTGCCTCTCCACCGTCTTCCGGGTCGTCGGAGCCGAGGACGAGATGTTGCTCGTCCGCATGGACGTCGACCTGACGGAGCGGAAGGAGACCGAGATCGCGCTGCGCCATGCGCTGACCGAGGTCGAGAGCCTGAAGGACCGGCTCTCCGCGGAGAACATCTATCTCCAGGAGGAGATCGAGGGCAGCTACGGCTACTTCAGCGAGATCGTCGGACAGAGCGTCTCCCTGAAGCGCGCTCTGCACCAGGTGGAGCAGGTCGCCCCGACCGGCATGACCGCCCTGATCCTCGGCGAGACCGGCACCGGCAAGGAACTGATCGCCCGGGCGATCCACCGCGCGAGCCTTCGCAGGGACCGCCCTCTCGTGCTCGTGAACTGTGCGGCACTGCCGGCGGGGCTCATCGAGAGCGAGCTCTTCGGGTACGAGAAGGGGGCGTTCACCGGGGCGCTCGACCAGAAGATCGGCCGGTTCGAACTCGCGGACGGAGGGACCCTCTTCCTCGACGAGATCGGCGAGCTGCCCCTGGAACTCCAGGCGAAGCTCCTGCGGGTGCTGCAATCGGGGGAATTCGAGCGGCTCGGCTCGACCCGGACCATGAAGGTGGATGTCCGCGTCATCGCCGCCACGAACCGGATTCTCGAGCAGGCCGTGGAGCGGGGCGAGTTCCGCCAGGACCTCTACTACCGGCTCTCGGTCCTCCCCATCTTCGTGCCGCCGCTTCGCGAGCGGAAAGACGACCTTCAACTCCTCGTCTGGCACCTGATCCGCAAGCACGGCCAGGTTCTCGGCAAGACCATCGACAGTATCAGCGCCAGGACCATGGATCGGATTTCCGAGTACGACTGGCCGGGCAACGTGCGGGAGTTGGAGAACGTCATCCAGCGGGCGGTTCTCCTTTCCCCGGGCGCTACCTTGCGCATCGACGAGCCGCTGGCCGACCCGTTCTCACGCTCGGCCGCCGCCCCCGCTTCGCTCAAGCTCGAGGACGCTGAGAGGGGGCACATCCTCAAGGTGCTGGATCGGTGTGGATGGAAGATCAAGGGCGCGGGCAACGCCGCCGAGTCCCTGGGGTTGCCGCCGAGCACGCTGCGTCTGCGCATGAAGAAACTCGGCATCGTCCGGCCGTGAAACGAACGAGCCGCGCCCCGTGGCAGGGACGCGGCCCGGCTCGCACCTTCAACTGCCCGGATTGATCAACGGCCGACCGGAGGGTAGATGTTCTCCAGCCCCTGCAGCCGCTTCAGAGCCGCCTTGGCCTTCAGCGTGCCGTAGTTGATCCCGGCCGCGTTCAGACTGGAGCCTTGCTGCATGGGGAAGCCCTCGAGCGAACTGAGGGACTTCTTGATCTGCGCCTGGACGGGAACGAAGAGCCACATGTTGTCCGCATACCAGCGGAAGTACATCTCAGACTCCCGGCCGGTCTTTTCGCAGGGGGCGGCCCGGAGGTTGATGATCAGGGGCCAGTTCGTGATCCGGCGCTCGCCGGTGGCGATGTTCCCCTGGATCTTCGCGAAGTGCACTTTCCAGTCCTGGAACCGAACCGCGTTCAGCTCACCGCCCTGGCCGAAATAGTAGATGGCCTCGCGCGGGCCGAACTTCTTCCGGAACTCCGGCTCCTCCTCCGCGTTCAGGTGGTAGAGGTTGCCGAAGAACTCGTCGAATCCGTGGGCGGTCGGCAGGTGCTTGTCGCGGTCGCCGAGGTGGTTCTCGCCGAACTGGCCGGACGTGTAGCCCTGCTCCTTCAGCAGGTCGGCGATGGTCGGCGCCCGGTCCGGGATTCCGTGATCGCTGCCCGGCATACCGATGGTCAGCAGTCCGGTGCGGAAGGGGTGCTCGCCGAGGATGAAGGACGCCCGCCCGGCGGTGCAACTCTGCTGGGCGTAGAAGTCCGTGAAGAAGGCGCCTTCCTTCGCAATCCGGTCGATGTCGGGCGTCTCATAGCCCATGATGCCGTGGTTGTACGTGCTGATGTTGTGGACGCCGATGTCATCGCCCAGGATCACAAGGATGTTCGGCTTCTTCTCCTCTGCGAATGCGTCGCCGCCGAGGATGGGCAGGAGACACAGGCAAAACGCCAGTGTCAGTGTGGAGCACCTCATTGATTCCCTCCCGACTCTTCGTGGTTTCAAGTGATGGAACGCGGTCCTCTCGCCCCGTGGCCGCCGAATCTGGCACCATCCGCTCTTCGAAATGCGACATGTCCGCCGGGATCCGCCAAAAACCGATGACCGGCCGACCTCCTTGGGATAGCCTCACAGCCATCATGAACGAGAAGCAGAAAGCAGCCCTGAAGGCCTGGTACTCCCGCGAGAAGCTCCTCGGCCAGTTCAAGGAACTGATCGACAAGGAGGAGTGGGAGGAACTCGAGGAACACCTCCAGATGCGGTGTCTCTTCGACCTCTCCCGCCACTTCGATCTGCCCGACTACATGCGGGACGAGGAAGGCCACACGCTCTTTCCCACCAATCTGAACCCCAAGACGGACATCGAAGTCTGGCGGGACGGCATCGAGGTGGGGTGGCAGGTGATCGAGGAGAAGTTCGGCGTGGCCCACGACGACATGCATCGGAGCATCGCGAGGGAGCAGAAGCAGGACTGGGCGCAGTTCATGGCCCGGTACGAGGCGAAGAAGGCGAAGGATCGGGGCGGAGAGCAGTGAGCGTTGTCTCCCGCACCGAGGTCGAGGCGCGGTCCTATGAACTGGATCCCTATGGCCACGTGAACAACGCCGTGTTCGTCTCCTGGCTGGAGCACGGACGCTCCGTCTACCTTCGGGAGCGCGGGATGACCTGGCAGAGTCTGCCGGAGGAATTCGGCGTGCGGGTGGTCGTGGTCCACCAGGCGATCAGCTACCGGTTGGAGATCCGCCAGGACGACCGATTGGAGGTCCGGAGCAGGATCGAGAGCTTCGGGAACACGTCCTTTCCGTTCCACCAGATGATCGTCTGCCCGGACGGCACGGTCGCCGCCGAAGGGAAGGTCGTCATGGTCTCGGTTACCCTCGACGGAAAGCCGGTGCCGGTGCCACCGGCGCTCCGCGACCGCCTCTCGAACTGATCGGCGGTCTTCGCACCTACTTCTCTGGCGGATAGTTCAGAAAGAGCTTCCGCACCGCCTCGTTGATCTGCTTCTCCGAATCCGCGTAGTCGCCGACGACTCCCACCGCCTTGCCCCGCCAGACCAGCCTCTTCCGCGCGGCGTCGATGAGGTCGACGATCAGCGTGCCCTCCTCGTACTGGTAGACGTCGATGCTGCTCGGACGCCAGTAGCTGCCTCTCCATCCGTAGTAGCCGTACCCGGCGTAGCCGCTGTCGACGACTTCCGTCTTCTGCGTGGTTTTCGTGGAGTAGGCGACGATCAGGTCGGGCTGGTCCGAGGTGGGGCGGATGCCCTTGCCGGCCAGTTCCCGCTCCACCGCGTTCCGAACCCGGCGATCCAGGAGTTGACTGAATTGCACGGAGTCCGTGATCCTCTCCGCCGATGCCGGAAGCCACTGGAAGCTCCCGTATTTCGAGAAGTCGGCCTGGTCGTCGAAGTCGTGGTCGGTGGAGATCGACGAGCAGGCGGCCAGCAGGACGGCGCACAGTCCGGCGGTGAGCAGTGAACGGATCATCGAGGAGACCCTCCATCTCGAGATGTGAGAGACCAGATCATACGCCGCGGCGGCACATTCGCCACGCAACGGCTCGAGGTCGAAAGGGGCGCGATCCGTCTCCCCCCGCTACTCCCCGGGGTCCATCTTCTCCCGCACACTGCTGATCGCCGCCTCCATGCTGATCTCCTTGTCGGTGCGCGTGCCCAACTTGACCATCGTGGCGATCCGGGGGGCGCCCATCTCGTGCAGGACCTCGTGACAGCGTTTCAGCGCCGCCATCACGGTGTCCCAGTCGCCTTCCACGTTGCTGCCGTGGGCGTGCAGTCGGGGATCGAGGCCGGCCTCGGTGAGGATCCGCTCGCAGGCGGCGACATAGGGGGAGAGCGACAGCCCCGTACCGATGGGGATGACGCTGATCATCGCGGTGAGCCTCATGGCGTGTCCCTCAACTGTATTCCGCAAGCCAGCGCCGGAACCGCGCCAGAAAAGAAGGCGGGGGACGCTTGAAGATCAGGTCGATGGTGTCGTAGATCGGTTGGGACTCGCCGTGGAAGATGAAGAACTTCGTGGCGAGGTCCGGGTGCCCCTCGGTGATGTAGCGCGCGAGGGCGTAGCCGATGACGAGTTCCTCGGCCACCAGGTCGTTCGTCTCCTTGCGGGCCACGGCCTGCAGATCGGGGGCGAGGTTGGCGTCGTAGAGGTCCCTGGCGATGAGCAGCCAGTTGGCGCCCGGAGCCTTCATCCGGCGTTCGATGTCGAACTCCGCTGCGCGCTTCGTGGTGGTGTGGATCTTCCGGGTCACGAAGACGGTTCGCTTTGCTCCGGTGATGATCTCGTCGATGTAGAGCCCGAGCCCTTCCCAGACCCAGCCCCGTTTGGTGGAGATGTCGAACGTACCCAGCATCAGGATGCCGACCGCGTTCCGCACGGAGCCGTCGAGCCGCATCTGCTCGCTGTCCGACCACTTGAAGAAGATCCGCTTGCCCGGGATCCAGCCGGCGGTCAGCCCGAGCAGGTACCTGGTCTGCGACTCGCTGAATTCCGGGTGGTTGGTGAGGACCGTCTTCGCCTGGCGCTTTCCGGTGAGCAGGTAGAGCCCGCAGTTTTTCGGGCGGATGAAGTCGAGTCCGAAGATCGCAAAGAAGATCCTGTCCGAGGCATCCATGTACCGGAGCGTGTTCTTGATCTCGCTGTCGCCGACGGTTCCGACGCCCCGCCACCATTCGCCCTGCCAGGACGCGTTCCACTTCACGCCGAGCTTGCGCTCCGCCTCGGTCACCTGGATCCGGGTCGGGGGCTTCACCGCCGCGAGCAGGTCTTTGGCGGCGGCCTTCAGCTCCTCGTGGCGCCTCTCCGCGTTCGCGGTTTCCTTGAGCACCCAGCGTCCGCGCAACTGTGCCTCGCCCATCATGTCCCGGGCCTTCGCGTTGTCCGGCTCCACGTGGATCACGTCGGCGAGGGCCAGGTTCCGCTCCGGAGTTTCCCGTCCGGTGTCGGTCCGCTCGAGGGCGGCGATCATCGTGTCGATGTACTCCCGGATGAGCTTTCGCACCTGCTCCTGGTAGATCGGCTCCATCTCGTCGTTGCGGTTCTGCGGCGGGCTGTACCTGCCCTGCACCCAGTCCGCGCCGTTGCGACGGTATTTGAGCCGCTTCCGGGCTTCTCTGTGGTTCGGCTGAAACCGGAGCAGAATCTGGTAGCAGGTATCCCGGCCGAGGAAGAGCTTGTTCTCCTGGCAGAAGGAGGCGAGGTCATCCAGCGCCGTGGCCAGTTTCTGACCGGTGGCGACGCGGACGCTCTCGATGTCTTCACCTTCTTCCGCGGCGACGCGGGCACTGCCGAGCAGGGGGAGGACGAGCAGGATCAGGGCCAGGAAGATTCTTTTCATATCGATGACTCCAGAGTCCCACACCTTGCCCAATCCGCACCGGATCAGGAAAGACTTCCTCGGCGTCTCAGGCTCCCCGGGGTCTCCCGCGGGAGAAGTTTCGTGCCCGATCCACGCCCAGAATGCTAAGGATGGAAAAAGGGGCAGGCGGCGGATGGCCGCAACGCAAGTTTTCGCGGTTCCCGTCCGATGTTCGGAGTACCGGCCCTGTTTGCCGCAGGGGAACCCCATTTTCAGCGTGGGTCTGACCAGCACGGATTGAGCGGTTCATGAGCAAGAGACTCGTCATAGTGGAGTCGCCGACGAAGGCCAGGACCCTGAAGAAGTTCCTCGGCGACGAGTTCGTCGTCGAATCGAGCATCGGCCACGTGCGCGACCTTCCGGCCAATGCCGCGGAGGTTCCGGCGGCCTACAAGAAGAAGAAATGGGCCCGCCTCGGCGTCGACATCGAGAACGACTTCAAGCCTCTCTACGTCGTCAACCCGGACAAGAAGAAGAAGATCGCCGAGTTGAAGAAGCTCGTGAAGGACGCGAGTGAGGTTCTGCTCGCCACTGACGAGGACCGTGAGGGCGAGGCCATCAGCTGGCATCTCGTGGAGGTGCTGAAGCCCAGGGTCGCCACCCACCGCATGGTCTTTCACGAGATCACCAGGACGGCGATTCTGAAGGCCATCGAGGAGACGCGGGAGATCAACCAGTCGCTGGTCGGGGCCCAGGAGGCCCGGCGGATCATCGACCGGCTCTACGGCTACGAGGTCTCCCCGATCCTGTGGCGGAAGGTCGCGCCGCGTCTGTCGGCCGGCCGGGTGCAGAGCGTGGCTGTCCGCATCATCGTCGATCGCGAGCGGGCCCGGATGCGGTTTCTGTCCGGAGAGTACTGGGCGCTGTCCGCGGAGTTCGCCACGGCGGATGACGAGCGTTTCACCGCGCGCCTTTCCACCCTCGGCGGCAAGCGTGTGGCCGGGGGCAAGGACTTCGATCCCGATACCGGCAAGCTGAAGAACGAGAAGACACGTCTGATCGATGCAGCCGAGGCGGCGCAACTGCGGGCGGCACTGGCGGGCTCCGGATTCACCGTACGCTCCGCCGGGGAGAAACCGTTCAAGCGCCGCCCCGCGCCGCCGTTCACGACTTCGACCCTCCAGCAGGAGGGGAACCGGAAGCTCAAGTTCGACGCTCGCCGGACGATGCGTGCCGCCCAGAAGCTCTACGAGAGCGGCTACATTACCTACATGCGGACCGACTCGGTTTCCCTGTCGAACGAGGCGATTCGCATCGCGCGGGAGGCCATCGCCGAGAAGTTCGGCGAGAGCTATCTCCCGGACAGCCCGCGCTTCTACCGAACCAAGGTCAAGAACGCCCAGGAGGCCCACGAGGCGATCCGTCCCGCCGGGAGCCGTGTCGCACCGACGGAGCAGGTTCGCCAGAAGCTCGGTCCCGACGAGAGCCGGCTCTACGACCTCATCCGCAAGCGGACGATGGCCTGCCAGATGCAGGACGCTTCGGGTCGCCGGATGACCCTGCAGGTTGCGGGGATGGCCGGTGATGAAGAGGCGCTCTTCAACGCGAGCGGCCAGGTCATCGACTTCCCGGGGTTCCTCCGGGTCTACGTGGAAGGCTCCGATGATCCGAAGGCCGCCCTGGACTCCCGCGACACCATCCTGCCCCCGGTGTCGGAGGGCGATGCTCTTACCGCGAAGGATTTCGAAGCCGACCAGCGTTTCACCGCGCCGCCTCCGCGCCTGACCGAGGCCACTCTGGTGAAGGCGCTCGAGGAATCGGGAATCGGCCGGCCGAGCACTTACGCCTCGATCATCGACACCATCCAGCGCCGCGAGTACACCTTCAAGAAGGGGCAGGCGCTCGTGCCGACCTTTGTCGCATTCGCGGTGGTGCGTCTGATGGAGAAGCACTTCTCGGACCTGGTCGACACCGGGTTCACCGCGCGGATGGAGGATCGTCTCGACGCGATCTCCCGCGGTGAAGGCGAGGCGCTGCCGTACCTGAAGGAGTTCTATCACGGCAACTCCGCACCCGGCCTTCGGGCCCTGCTCGACCAGAAGATCGAGGACATCGATCCGCGCGAGGTTTGCACGATCCGGATCGGCGAGGATGCCGAGGGACGGGAAGTCGCGGTGCGGGTCGGCAAGTTCGGACCTTACCTCAAGCGTGAGGACGCCACCGCTCCGATCCCGGACGGGACTTGCCCTGACGAACTGACGCTGTCGGTGGCGGAGGAAATGCTCGCGGCCGGGGCCAGGGCGGTGATGCCCATCGGGAACCACCCCGAGACCGGCGAGCCGATCTACCTGAAGTCCGGCCGGTTCGGCCCGTATGTCCAACTGGGAGACGCTGACAAGGAGTCGAAGAAGAGGCCGAAGATGGCTTCGCTGCTGCGTGGCTGGACACGGGAGACCACCACCCTTCCGATGGCGCTCGACCTCCTTCGGATGCCGCGCACGGTGGGGAAGGATGCCGAAGGCAACGACGTCGTGGTCAGCCTTGGCCGGTATGGTCCGTACATCAAGCGCGGCACGGACACGAGAAGCCTCGAGGCCACCGACGATCCGCTCACCGTGAACCTCGACCGCTGCCTGCAACTCCTCGCGACGGAGAAGAAGGGCCGCCGCGGGGCATCACGGCAGGCCGCCGAGCCGATGAAGGTCTTCGAGAAGGTCGAGGCGCTCGAGGGCCAGGACATCAAACTCCTCAAGGGCCGCTATGGCCCCTACGTCACCGACGGAGAGACCAACGCCTCCCTCCCGAAGACGATCGATGACCCGCTGACCCTGACGGTCGAGCAGGCCGTCGACCTGATCGAAACGCGCAAGGCGAAGGGCCCCGTCAAGAAGAAGCGCGCCCCTCGCAAGAAGAAGGCGGCGGCAAAGAAGAAGAAGGCTCCGGCGAAAAAGAAGGCTTCGGCGAAGAAGAAGGCCTGACGCCAGGATCATCCCCGGGACCAGCGCGGCGCCGCGCTGGTCCCGGGGGCGTTCGCCTTCGGGTACCCGCGGACGTGACAAAGCCCATCCGCCCGGATGGGCCTCAAGTCACCGCCGGGAGGGGCCCGGAGCCTCCCCCTCCGGTTCTTCGATCGCGACCCGGTCCTAGGGCATCCGACGGCGACGCACGCGGCCGATGGCCAGGAGCGCCAGACCCACGAGCGCCAGCGCCGAGGAGGCTGGAAGGGGGACGGCGGAACCGCCGCCCGGAACCCGTTCCACGAGGCCGAATGGTGCGCCCTGCCAGCCGTCATGTGGGTAGTTGTCCCATCCATCGGGGCTGAAGTTGAGGACGGTGTAACGATCGTTGCCGTTTCCGTAGTCGGGCTGGAGCGTCCGCCATTTCCGGTACGTGCTGCTGCTGCCATCGACCCATTCCCAGGTGCTCAGGTCGGTCCAGTAGTTCCCGGTGGGTGCGTACAGGCCGATCCACAGGATGCCCGATGTGCTCTGCGGGAAGGTCGACATGAGCCAGTTGTTCTCGTTCAGGTCGTCGATCGTGACCAGGTGCCCGTTGTTGCTGGTCGCAACAGCTTCGGCATCGGTCCAGTTCAGCCCCCCGCCGGTGTCACTCCGCGCGATTCCGTACCAGTGGTCGTTGCCGCCGGATCCGGAATCCCACTGCGTCCAGGTAGTGATGCTGCCCGCATCCGCCTGGGAACCGGCCAGGGCCAGCACGAGCAGAAGACCGAGGGACAGGCTTCGGATTCTCATCGTATTCCTCCATTCAGATCGGCCGCCGGATCCGGATCCAGGCGGAAACCAGCGCTCTCCCCATCTATTGGCAATCAGGCCCGAAACTTTGCCGAATTCTCTCAAGCGTCTCACTGCCTGGGTGGCCGCCTCACGCTCCCAGCAGGTACAGGCTCAGCGCCATGACCATCGCTCCGAGGATCACCCCCAGGATCGGGGCGTGCTCGGTATCGAAGCTCTTGGCGGCCGGGACCAGTTCGTCCAGGCTGATGGCCACCATGATGCCCGCGACGAACGCCAGGAAGACGCCGAGCATGCCCTCGGTCAGGAACGGGAAGAGGACCAGGGCGGCCAGGGCGGCCCCCACCGGTTCGCTCATGCCGGAGAGCAGGGACCAGGTGAATGCCTTCTTCCGGTTGCCGGTGGCGGCGTAGATCGGCGCGGCCACGGCCATGCCCTCCGGGATGTTGTGCACGGCGATGGCGGCGGCGATGGAGATGCCGAGTTTGGCGTTCATCATCGAACCGGCGAAGGTCGCCAGTCCTTCCGGGAAGTTGTGGATGGCCATGCCGAGCGCGACCAGCACGCCGGTCCGCATCAGCTTGCCCTGCTTCTCGGTATGGTCGTGCTGGCCGATGTAGTCGTGCGGCACGAGCAGGTCGATCACGAAGATTCCGGCCATGCCGACGAAGAAGGCCAGGTGCGCCGGAAGGAAACCGATGGAGTCGATCGACTGCCTGAGCAGTTCCACGAAGGAGACGTGAATCATCACTCCCGCGGAGAAGCCGAGGGTGAAGCCCATGAAGCGGTGCCCCGGCTTCTTCACCAGGATGCCGATCAGTCCTCCGATCCCCGTGGAGAGTCCGGCCGCGGTGGTCAGGGCGAGGGCAAATCCGATGTTCCCTTCCAAGGGCTAGGCCCTCCCGGTTCCGATGCGAGGTGTTCCGTGTCTCATGCAGTGAGTCTAACCGGCGCCGGGAGCGGTACAATCACACCGCTCCCGGAGGAGAACATGAAGCCGATCTACCTGGACTACAACGCCACCACGCCCATCGCTCCGGAGGTCGCCGAAGCGATGCAGCCCTGCCTCTCCGAGATCTTCGGCAACCCGTCGAGCCCGCATCCCTATGGTGTGGCCGCGAGAGAGGTGGTGGAGGCGGCCCGGGGCGACGTGGCGGCCTCCATTGGCGCGGTCCCCGGTGAGATCATTTTCACGAGCGGCGGCAGCGAGGCCAACAACTTCGCCCTGAAGGGGATCGCCGGGCTCAACCGGCGCCGGGGCGGCCACATCATCACGAGCGCCGTGGAGCATCCGGCGATCACCGAGGTGCTCGGGTGGCTCGAGGGCATGGGCTTTCGCACCACCGCCATCGGAGTGAACGCAAAGGGAGAGGTCGATCCCGCGGAGGTGGAGCGGGCCATCCGCCCGGACACCGTCCTGATCACGATCATGCACGCCAACAACGAGGTGGGCACGATCCAGCCCATTGCCGAGATCGGGGAGATCGCCCGGTCGCACGAGATCCCCCTGCACACGGATGCCGCGCAGTCGATGGGCAAGATCAAGGTCGACGTCGGCGACCTGAACGTGGATCTGCTCTCGTTGGCCGGACACAAGCTCTACGGTCCGAAGGGTGTGGGTGCGCTCTACGTCCGGGACGGTGTCTACCTCGAGAAGCAGATCCACGGCGCGAGCCACGAGAACGGCCGCCGCGCCGGAACGGAGAGTCTGACGCTGCTCGCCGGGTTCGGCCGGGCCTGCGCCCTGGCCGCGGAGCACCGGGCCGGTCGGGCGGCCCACATGAGGGAGCTGCGCGATCGCCTGCATGCGGGGCTCGCCGCGGCGATTCCCGGTCTGATCCTGAACGGCCATCCCGAGAACCGCCTGCCGAACACCCTGAACGTCTCCATTCCCGGCGCGACCGCGGTGGATCTGCTCGCCGCCACCCCGGAGATCGCCGCGTCCGCGGGCGCCGCCTGTCACTCCGGCGAGGTGCACGTCTCCGCGACGCTGGCGGCGATGGGGATCCTGCCCGATCAGGCGCGGGGCTCGGTGCGCTTTTCCACCGGGATGCGCCTCACCGCGGAGGATGCCGACCGGGCGATCGCGGTGGTGGTTCGCTCCGCGTCCGCATAGCGCCGCGCGGCTGAGTCCCGATCACCCCTGTCCCTCGGCGGGTCGGCCGCTCTCCCGACCAGTCCCAACGCCGCATCAATCCCGGGAGTCCCGCCCATGCCGGGAACCCGCTCGCCTTCCCGGGCGCAAGAGAGCACCGATCCCCCCTGGCCCGCAGGTCGAGTGCGGCGCGGAATCCCCGATGTGCCGCGATGCTCCTTGACGTTCGGGACGGCGCATGGGTTTCAGGCACCGGCGGAATACAAGGGAGGATGCGCAGGCCGGCAGGGCGGTGCCGAGGAGAGCCGGGAGGGGGTGGGGCCACTTCGGCCGATCCGACCGCATCAGCGCGAGACCTCTTTCGGCAACCTCGGCAGCCACCCGATCTCGAGCACTCCGTAGAGCCCCACCGCAATCGCTTCCGCGGCGTCGTGCCGGAGCGAGGTCGGCTTCGGGGCGTTCGACCAGTTGATGATCCGCCGGGCGAGGGCGTCTGCGCTCTCCCTGGCCTTCTCGCCGGACTTCTGCTCGCGCGGCAGCAGGAGCAGCTTGCGCCAAGCCTCGGCGTGGATCCGGGTAACTCCGATGCCCTGGCGGTCGGCCTCCTTCGACCAGATCTCCGCCAGCGGGCCGCCGCCTTCGGTGATCAGGTGCGCGACGCCGGAGCGACCGGAGAGGATGGCCCGGACGCCGCGGCGCAACCGGTCGGCGCTCCCGAAGTTGCGGGAGCGGTAGGCGACGAGGCGGCCGTCATGGTTGTAGACCGCCATCCCGGCCTTGAGTCCGACGTCGACGGCGAGGAGGGTTCGGGAGTCCATCGGCCCGAGGGTACCAGAAATGATCCCGCCCCGGTTCATCAGGGGGCTGGTGCGGCCAGCCGATCCTCCGTATGATTCGGGGACGGGTCGATGCCCCATGAAACGCCCGCGCACGGTTCCCCGGAATGGAGGTCGGGATGGCACCCCTTCGCAAGCACGACATGCAACTCAGGGCCGCGACGACGGACGAGATTACCGGGACCTGGGACGAGCGCTGGTTCGGCATGGTCGTCGGCATCAATTCGGTCTATTACCCGAGCGACGTCCAGGGTCTTGCGCTGGTCGATCATCACGACGAGCTGGTCGGCCTGGTGACCTACCACGTGGACGGACCGTCGGGCCAGATCGTTACGCTTGACACCATGGTCCGCGGACGCGGATTCGGCGGGCGTCTCCTCGAGGCGATCGAGAACAAGTTCCACAACCTCGGTCTCGGCCGTTCCTGGGCCCTGTTCACGAACGACAATCTGCGCGCCGCCGGTCTGTACCTGTCGCGTGGTTATCGCCTGATCCGGGTCCACCTCGACGCCGTCGACAAGGTCCGCGAGCACAAGCCCAAGCTCCCCGACCGCGGATACGATGGCTATCCGCTCCGCGACCTCTGGGAGTTCGAGAAGATGGGCCTACTCGGCGGCCTGCCTGTGCCTTAGAGTCCGCGAGGGCCGCCGCATCCCGTTGCGCCTCGCTTTCTCGGGCGTAGCGGCGCTCTCGGCGCAACGGTCGCACCTGTTTCCGGGCGAGCCCCCGGTGGCCGCCCGGTTGACTATACTGCTGATATTCAAATCTTCGCGGCGCACGCAGATTCTGCGTGACGCTCCCGGAGCGCCAGCATAGTCGCCCGGAGGTCGACCCTCCATTGCGGCCGGGCGGCGCTATGGATGGGGCATCCGGAAGCGACGTTCCACCGCTTCTATTCTGCTGTCGTCGATCCCCGCCTCCCGCGCCAGCCCCGGCCACGCACCGACGGCCATGGAGACATCGCCGATAATCCGCTTTGCCCGGGGCGCCTTCAGATTGCAGAACCGGGCGAAGGTCATCAGGTCATCGGCGACGAAGTCGTCACGCTTGCCGTTCACGCTCATCTGGTGCCGCCGTGTCCAGGCGCCGGACGGGTTGTAGCTGTACACCACGTCGTAGGCCGGGGAGAGCGACCAGCCCCCGGACTTGTCCATCAGGAAGGCGATGTTCTTGACGTGGTCGTCCTGGTTTCTGGCGATGATGTTGAAGACCGTGCGGCGGAACTGTTCCTCGATCTCCTCGTTGCTCAGCGCGAGCTTGCGCATCACCTCGACCGCCTGTTCGCAGGAGGTTGCTCCGGGGGCGTTGAAGTCGAAGTGGGCGAGCGCGGCGAGGGACTGGAGGTGGAGCTTTCCGCCGGCGCCGGTGCGGTCGAAACGCCTGGTCATGAAGTGATGCCGGCCCCCTTCCGGGAGGAGGCGGCATTCGGTCATCGTGATGCCCGCGGCCAGCGCCATCCGGTGATAGGCGTACTCGATCTGTCCGTACCCGAGTGCCGGCCCCACCTGGCGGTCGTCGCTCGAGCGGACGCCGTCGAGTTTCAGGATCCAGTGCGAGAAGCCCGGGGGGAGGCCGGCCTGGCCGGAGCGGACCATCCCGGTGTCCTCGTTGAAGGCGATGATCGCTTTCGCCCGGGCGCCGCCCGCGGAGGTACCCACTTCGAGGATCCGGTCCATCGCGTTCTCGTCGTGACCGACCTCGACTTCGAGCCCCTCACGTTCCTGGAGGATCTCGTCCGCGAGTGCCACCAGGGCGGCGACATCGACGTCGTCGACTCCGGCGCGCGGCCCGTGGCTCGGGTGGTACTCGAGGGCGCCCATGCCGCGGGTTCCCACGTAGCAGAGCCGCTCGACGACGTTGAACGAGTCGGCGGTGCGTCCCTGCCGGGCGAGCCAGGCGTCGATCAAGGCGTTGCCGTAGCGATCAGGCAGGGAATCGGCGAGCAGGCCCGGCAGCCCTTTGAACGCGGCTTCCGGCAGCCCGGGGAACTGGTAGATGCGGGAATCCAGGGGCATCTTGAGGGGGGAGACCTCGATCCCGCTCCCGCGGAACTCCGGGTCGTACTCGAAGGAAGCGACCCGGTCGCCATCGTCGTAGCTGACCGCCCCGATCCGCCGGCCCCACAGTCTGACCTCGGCGACGGTCACGAGCTCTCCCCCCAGGACCAGGGCTTCTCTTCGGGCTTCCCGTTTTCGTGTTTCCCCCCTTTCCGGCTCCCGGTGGCTCTCTTGCGCCGGCGTCCCGATCGCTCAAGCTGCTCCATGGGACTCTCCGGAACCTCGGGCACGACGCGGTGGAGACCGTCAGAAAGCCCGAGCGCCATGAGCGCGCGCAGGAAGCTCTCGAGTTGCACCGGTTCGCCGTTCTCGAGCCGGGCGATCGTGCGGAGCGAGATTCCCGCCGCGCGGGCGAGTTCACTCTGCGTCAGGTTCTGGTTGAGCCGGTGGCGCGCCAGGCGTTCGCTCAGCAGGTCGAGCCAGCGCTGTATGGGATGAGGGGCTGCGAGACTCATGATTCGCCTCTTGTATCCTATTATCGTTGTTTCTGATTTTAGTATGACATACCTGTCGTGTATTGCAAGTTGGTGGCGGGTATGTCCTATGTGGCGTGAAAAGTGCGAATACCGGATAAAGATGCCTTAGTTGACATTTTAGTGTTGGCGGGCCCGGCGCTGGAGTCCCCTCGATGATCATCGCCAGGCCGCAAGCGTGGGCCAGGATCGACCTGAGTCGGGTTGACACCCCTCGAGCGAACTCGGCGTTGGAGGCGAGGCGCCTCCCGAGTGTTTCCCCCCGAACCCCCCAAACGTGGTAGAAACGGGGGTTCCGGGAGGATGGCTCCCGCAGAGAAAAACAGGAGTTGTGGGCATGTTTGAAACGGTTGAGCAACACTTCAAGGAAGTGGCGCCGGCGGCGGACTTCTGCTCCCTTCGGCTCGTCAGCGAGCTGCGGGAGTCGGTCCAGGTCCGCCAGGGCGTCCTCCAGCCGGTCTCCACCGGCCGGGATGCGGGCGCGATGATCACCGTCCTCGACCAGGGCGGGATGGGATACGCCGCCACGAGCGACCTCAGCAGGAACGGACTGGCGCAGGCGGTGAAGCAGGCGATGGCCTGGGCCGAGCGGTCCCGCGGGAAGAGCGTCATCGACTTCACCAGGGTTGTCGTTCCGGTACCGCAGGGCGAGTACGTGAGCCCGGTGGAACGACCCTGGAGCGAGATGCCGCTGACCGCGAAGATCGATCTCCTGAAGGCCGAGTGCGAGAAGCTCAAGACCGACGACCGCATCGTCGACTGGAGCGCGTACCTGGTCCACACCGGCACCGATCAGCTTTACCTGACGATGGACGGCGGCCGCGTCATGCAGCGCTTCTCGTTCATCGTGCCCGGGATCGGCGTGACCGCGAACGAGGGCAGCGAGACCGTCTCCCGCAACTTCGGCGGCTTCGACCTCGGGCGCCAGGGCGGCATGGAGGTGCTCGACCGCATCGAGTTCACGAAGCAGTCCGAGACGTTGACTCGTGAGGTCCTCGAGCTTCTTACCGCGCCCAACTGCCCGAGCGGCACGATGGACGTTCTCCTCGAGAGCAACCAGATGTACCTCCAGATCCACGAGTCGATCGGCCACCCGCTCGAGCTCGACCGGATCCTCGGTGACGAGCGCAACTACGCCGGCACGACCTTCGTCACGATGGACATGCTCGGGAGCTACCAGTACGGCAGCGAGCTCCTGAACATCACCTTCGATCCGACGATCAGTGAGGAGTTCGCCACCTACGCGTTCGACGACGACGGCGTGAAGGCAAAGAAGGAGTACATCATCCGGAACGGCATCCTGGAGCGCGCCCTCGGCGGCGCCACCTCCCAGGCCCGCGCCGGAAAGCCGGGCGTCGCCAACTCGCGTGCCTGCTCCTGGAACCGCCAGCCGATCGACCGCATGGCCAACCTGAACCTCGAGCCGGGTGACTCCACCATGGACGAGATGGTGGGGGCGATCGAAGCCGGCGTCTACATGAAGCGCAACAACTCCTGGTCGATCGACGACAGCCGCAACAAGTTCCAGTTCGGTTGCGAGTATGGCCGGGTCATCAAGAACGGCGAATTCGGCGAAGTGGTCAAGAAGCCGAACTACAAGGGCATCTCGGCGACCTTCTGGAGGAACCTCAGGATGGTCGGGGACCGGGACACCTTCGAGGTTCTCGGCACGCCCAACTGCGGCAAGGGCGAGCCCAACCAGGCGGTCCGGGTGGGACACGCCACCCCCGCGGCGGTCTTCGCCGGCGTCGATGTCTTTGGAGGTGCCTAAGCCATGCAGAGCTACTTCTACGGACTTGCTGACTTCCTCACCGGAAAGCTTTCCGGCAACGAGGTCTTCACCTCCGGGTACTCCGGCGAGACGTCGGACTTCGTTCGATTCAACCAGAGCAGGATCCGGCAGCCCGGTCACGTCGAGCAGCAGTACATGAGCATCGACCTGATCGACGGGCAGCGCCATGCCGGCGGTTTCAGCACGCTCACCGGAATGGTCGAGGAAGACCAGCGTCGCCTCGCCGAACTCCTCGACGACCTCCGCGGGAAGTTGCCGAACCTGCCCGAGGATCCGCATCTGCTCTACGCCACCGAGGTGAACTCCACCGAGCAGCTCGGCGAGAACAGGCTTCCGGACCCGGAGGAGGCGCTCGCGCGCATTCTCGCCGCGGGCGAGGGCAAGGATCTCGTCGGCATCTACGCGGCCGGCGGCGTCACCGGCGGCTTCGCCAACTCCCTCGGCCAGCGGAACTGGTTCTCCTCCCACAGCTTCAACCTGGACTGGAGCTACTACCTTCGCACCGACAAGGCCGTGAAGACCGGTTACGCCGGATTTGCGTGGGATCAGGCCGCCTTCGAGCGCAAGGTCGCCGCGGCCGAGGTGCAGCTTGCCGCCCTCGACCACGAGCCGATGACGCTCGAGCCCGGCGGCTACCGCGTCTACCTGGCGCCGGTCGCGTTCGCGGACTACGTCGGCATGCTCGGGTGGGGCGGCTTCGGCAAGAAGTCCCACGAGACGAAGCAGACCACGCTGCTCAAGATGATCGAGGACGGCGCGAAGTTCTCCCCCGCGGTGACGATCCTCGAGAACACGAAAGATGGCGTCTCCAGCAACTTCCAGGGTGACGGCTTCATCAAGCCGGACCAGGTGGTGATGATCGAGAATGGCGCCTACAAGGAGTGCCTGATCTCGCCGCGCAGTGCGAAGGAGTATGGCGTTCCGACGAACGGTGCGAGCGGCTTCGAGGCGCCCGAATCGGTCGAGATCAAGGCCGGCGACATCCCGATGGACGAGGTGCTGACGCGCCTGGACACCGGTATCTGGATCAACAATGTCTGGTACCTCAACTACTCGGACCGCCCGGGCTGCCGGATCACCGGCATGACCCGTTTCGCGTGCTTCTGGGTGGAAAACGGCAAGATCGTCGCCCCGATCAACGTGATGCGCTTCGACGAGACGATGTACCGCGCGCTCGGTGAGAACCTGATCGGCCTGACGAACGAGCAGGAGATGATCCTGGACGCCGGCACCTACGGCGGCCGCTCGACCGGTTCCGAGCGGGTCCCGGGCGCCTTGATCGAGGACTTCACCTTCAACCTGTAATCCGTCGAAGGAAACCAGCGGCCGGGAATGCCACCGCGTGTTCCCGGCCGTCCTGATTCGCCCCTCCAGGCGGGGCTTCGATTGATCCCTCGGAGCGCGCTGCGCCTGCGGGCCCTGCGGCTTTCCTGCACTCGACGGAGGGATTCCTGCGTCACTCCGGAGTTCAGCCCGGCGAGAAGACCAGCGACGGAGATGTCCTCGCCCAGGTCCGGCCGGTGGATCCCCTCTCTCCGACCCGGGACCGGACTCCTCTGGTGCGGCTCGTGAGCGGGCCCACGTCCCCTCACTCTCCCGCGGGCCGAAACTCGAGCGCCGCCGAATTCACGCAGTACCGCAGGCCGGTGGGTTCCGGTCCGTCCTCGAAGAGGTGGCCGAGGTGCGCGTCGCAGAAGCGGCAGACGATTTCGACGCGGACCATGCCGAGGGAGAGATCCTCACGGGTGACGATGTTCCCTTGCTCGATCTCGTCGTAGAAGCTCGGCCAGCCGCAGCCTGAATCGTACTTCGTGCTCGAACTGAAGAGCTTGTTGCCGCATCCGATGCAGTAGTAGGTCCCCTTGTCCAGCTTGTCCCAGTATTCGCCGGTGAACGGGCGCTCGGTGCCGGCGGTCCGGGTGACGCGGTATTGCTCCGGCGTCAGTTGGGCTTTCCACTCCTCGTCCGTCTTCACGATCTTCTCCGGTCTCCGCGGGGCAACGGCGGGGGTGGTCTCGGGGCGCGGAGCCGTTGCGGGCTGCTCCTTGCCACCGGCGCTGCAGGCGGTGATCGCCACGGCGAGGAGCAGGAGCGGGATGGTATGCTTCATTGCTGGTCTCATGACCATTCTCCTATACCAGAGGAGGCGCGTTGCTCCATGCGATTGCCCTTTACGCTTGTCTGCGTCCTGACCCTTCTCCTGACCGTGGCCGCGGTCGCAGAGGAGCCTCCGGCGATCAAGCTCCTCGAGACCATCGAGCGGGGGGAGGGGCTCGCGTCGAAATTCCCCGGCGACCGGGGCATTGCCCGCCACGAGTCGGTGATCTTCGCGGATGGCTTCGAGCGGGACGATCTCGCGAAGGTCTGGTCGGAGGTGAAGCGGATGCCCGGTCAGATCACGTACGCCACCGCGAAGGCCGAGGTGCATTCCGGCAAGCGCGCGCTCCGCATCGATCGCACTCCCGGAGAGAACAACGGCGGCCATCTCTATCGCTTGCTCGAGAAGGGGCGGGATCGCCTGTACCTGCGCTTCTACGTGTTGTTCCCGAAGGACCACGGCTACGTCCATCACTTCGTGCACCTCTGCGGCTACCGTCCCGGCACGAAATGGCCGCAGGGCGGCGCGGGCAACCGGCCGAAGGGCGACGAGCGCTTCTCCACCGGCGTCGAACTCTACGGCGATTGGGGTCGCACGAAGCCCCCCGGCCGCTGGGGGCTCTACAGCTACTGGTGCGAGATGAAGGGCTCTCCCGGCAAGTACTGGGGGAACGAGCCGAAGGGCGGCAGGAAGCTCGCGGTGGCGCGCGGCCAGTGGATCTCCGTCGAGGTCATGATGAAGATGAACACCGTCGGCGAACGTGACGGTGAGCAGGCCCTCTGGATCGACGGCAAGTGCGTCGGGCGGTGGGGCGGCTATCGCTGGCGGACGAATGAGGATCTGAAGGTCAATGCGGTCTGGCTCCTCTACTACATCACCGACGCCGCCGTCCGCCGTCAGCGGGGCGAGCCGAAGCCGGAGTACGTCTTCTTCGACGACGTCGTGGTGGCGACGGAGTACATCGGCCCGCAGAAGGGGGAGTGATGAGGCCGCTCTTTGCGAGGTGGGCCCGGGACTCCGAGTTGATGGCGAGGCCGAGGTGATCTACCTCCTCTTCATCCTCATCCCCGCGGTGGAACTCGTGCTTCTGATCGAGGTGGGAAAACTGATCGGGCCGCTTCCCACCATCGGCCTGATTGTGGGGACGGGTTTCATCGGCGCGACCCTGGCCCGGCACCAGGGCCTGACCGTGCTCTCCCGTCTGCGAAGCGAGATCGGTGTGGGCCACCTTCCCGGGGACGCGCTTCTCGACGGCGCGCTCATCCTCGTCGCCGGGGCGCTACTCGTGACCCCCGGTGTGCTCACCGACGCGGTGGGCTTTCTTCTCCTGATCCCACCGACGCGCAGGGTCCTCAAGCGCTCTCTGAAGAAGCGCCTTCAGCGTGCCGTCAGGGAGGGTCGGGCCAACGTTCACGTCCACGTCTCCGGCGACACCCCGAACGACCGGCCGGGCGCTGGAGTGGTGATCGATCAGGAGGATGTGCACTGGCCCGATTCTGAAGTGTGAGCCGGCTCGGAATCCCGCCGAACGATGGAAGGGCGCTCCGGACTCGCTCTGCGTTCTCTGTCGCGCCACTCGCGTTCGGAATCTCTCCAGGCGCCGACGAAAGCAGGGGCCGGGCCCTCCTCCTCCCGTGGAGCCTCACCCCTCTCGCATGGAGGGCTCCGATCACGTGGATGGGCCACCCGGCAGGCTTGCGCTGGAAGAAAACGCGAGAATTCCCGCAACCCCACCGCCTATTTCATAGACTACCCTGATAGTGGAAATGCCGGGAAAACAAGACCAGGAACAGGAATTGGTGGAGCGCGCTCGCCGGGGAGACCGTGCCGCCGTCGATCTGCTCCTCCGTCAGACCACGCCCATGGCGATGCGGATGATCGGCACTCATCTGCGTCATCGCGATGATGCGGCCGATGTCCTGCAGGCGGTCCTGCTCTCCATCTGGCGGTCGATTCGCAAGCTCGAGGATCATCGGGCGTATCGGGCCTGGGTGTACCGGATCATCCGGAACCGCGTGAACGATCATCTTCGGCATCGGTATGGGGACGAGGTGGAGGCTCGCAGGCAGCTCGATGCGGACCCGGACACCTTCCCCTCCTCAGAGCAGGGGGCGGAGTTCAGGTCGGAGATCTACCTGGCCATGCGCCAGAGGATCGAGGAGGCAATCAGCCGGCAGGGTGAGGGGTACCAGGCGGTGCTCCGCCTGCATCTTCTCGAGGGGAAGACCTACCGGGAGATTTCCGAGGAAACGGGGAAGAAGCTGGGAACCGTCAAGTCCCTGGTCTCGAGGGGGAGGAAGCGGATTCTGGCGGATTGGGAGGTGACGGGATGAATTGCGGCGAATTCAGAAGCTGGTTCGCCATCCTGCTCTCGGGGGGGGATGCAACGAACTGGCCGGAACGGGAGTACCAGCTCCATTCACTGCGGTGTCCGGCCTGCCGGATGCTCCTGTCGACGCATGAGATCACCGAGGCGGTGACGGATGTGGCTTCCATGGCATCGTGCTCAGTGGAGGAGATGCTCGTCGGGGAGAAGGTGCTGCGTGGGATCCGGCGGAGGATGGTGGTCCGCCGGATTTTTCGCCGGGCTTCCCTGGCGGTGGTGATCGGGGCGGTGGTCCTGCTGGTCGTGCTGATCTGGAGAGGGGGGCCGGCGGAGGAAGCGCCGCCGCGTGAAGCTCCCGAGGTGGCGGTCCTGCCGGATACTCCCGAGGGTTTTGCGGCGGGACTCGCCACGGAGGGGTTCTCGTTTCAGGAAGCCTCGCAGGTGAGGTCGAGCCGATCCCTGACGTTCGTCTTCAACCGAAGCGACGCCGATGCCGACCAGTACGAGTTTGTAAAATCTGTCGCCATCTCCGGATTCGATCGTGCCTTTCCGGATGCCCCGCTCCTCACTGTCTGCATCATCGCGGAGGACGGGTCCAGTCTGCTTCGGGTTCTGTTCAGACGGGAGGCCCTGCGTGGCGCGACGGGTCTTGCCGCAGCCAGGTCGGGTGCTCAGTTCTGCCGGGCATTCTATGTTCTGAATGACACGGATGGGAAAGCACTCCCCCGAAAGGAGGACGTCGAGTGACCTGCAAGTACATCGATCTCTCTAGCACGCCGTACGATGCCACCACGGTCAAGGATGAGTACGATGAATCCGGTTGCCAGGGGGTGGGCGATCACTTCTCGTCGAATCCGATCGGTGGCGGCGATTGCATGGAGGTCAGCGGCTCGGCCTATCACATTGTGGGTGTGAAGGTCCTCTGTGAGGACTCGGAAGTCTACAGCAACGGCAGTCCGGGCAGCGGCTCGCCCGACCACACCCACAGCTACCCCAACTCGCCGGTTACCATCCAGTTCTGGCTCTCCTCGATGCCCTCCGAGGACCTGAACAGTTGCACGGGGTATCCTTAGGGCCCGCGCAAGAATAACTTCGGGATTCGAGGGCTGCTGCATGCCGCAAAGCGTAAGTGTCCGACGAACCACACCCTTCGACGGACGCGCGGTTGGCACGAAATTTCAAGTGCAGGCGGGCTTTGGAGGGGGCAGGTGCTGGTGAGAGAGCGGCGCCAACCGTCGTTCAGTTGGTGCCGCTCTCCTGCTCCTTGGCCAGCCGCCAGCCGCGCGGGGTGGGTTCGCCGATCCGGCTCATCGGGTGTTCGTGCAGGCGGCTGATCACGTCGCGCAAATACGAGAAGGGGTCGATCTGCTGCAGGCGGCAGCTCTCGATCAGCGAGTAGAGGATCGCTGCCCTCCTCCCACCCGCCGCACTACCCGCGAAGAGCCAGTTGGTGCGGCCCACCGCAATCCGTCGCAAGCCCCGCTCGGCCAGATAATCCCGCCTCCCGGATTATGCCGCGTAGGTGACCCGAGTCGACGTCCAGCGCTCCTGTGCGTCCAGACCGCGCTGTCGGACGCGGCATAATCCTGTTCGTCTCTCCGGCCTGGCGACGGTGCCAGCTAACCGAAATGGAGAGACCACATGTCCGACAAGACCGCTCGTAGTTCGAGTCCGCCTGCCCCTTCTTCGATCGATCCTCACCTCGAGTCGTTCATCAGTGGCCTTCGTGTCGCCGGCTACGCTCGGGACACGATTCTGGATAAACAGCGGGTCGCCATGTCCTTCGTCGCATGGCTTGGTGACAAGCGGATGTCGCTGGCCGCCGCCGACGAGACCAATGCCACGGCGTTTCTCGGGCGAACAGGCAAGCGGTCGCAGTCTCGCCGCGCGAATGAACGAGCCGCTGTCCGTGGCTATCTTCGGCACCTTCGTGGCATGCCTGGGCCGACGTCGCGCAGACCAAAGAACGGCCCGTCGCCAGCCGCCATGGCGCGGCGGTACGCGGATTACTTACGCAGCGAACGAGGCCTCACCGAGAGGTCCATCGAGATCTACATGCCCTATGTGGAAGCCTTCCTGAACTCACAGGGCGCTACAAACGGGAAATTTCGCCCTCGGTCACTGGACGCGCAGATCGTTCGGGACTACCTCCTCAACCGCACGCGGGACCGATCCTCCGCGTATGCGAAGCTTGTAGCCACGTCGCTGCGGTCGCTTCTGCGCTTCCTCTTCCTTCGCGAAGAAACGTCCTTGGACTTGTCCCTCGCAGTGCCCACAGTTCGCCGGTGGAGCCGAGCTCCGGTTCATGCCTTCCTTGCACCCGAGGCTATCGAGCAGGTTCTTGAGGTCCCGGATCGCGCTACGCCATCCGGGCGGCGCGACTACGCGATCCTGATTCTGCTTGCCCGGCTGGGTTTGCGAGCCGGCGAAGTCGTCACCCTCGAACTCGACGATATCCGTTGGCGCTCCGGCGAGATCGTCGTTCGTGGAAAGGGACGGCATGTGGACCGCTTGCCGCTGGTGTCGGACGTCGGGGAGGCACTGGCAGGCTACCTCCAGGACGGTCGGGGACCCACGAGTTCACGTCGAATCTTCCTGAGAAAGATCGCTCCTCATATCGGGCTGACGGGGCCTTCGGCAGTGGGTTGCGTGGTCCGCGAGGCACTTGCCCGTGCCGGGGTGACGCGTCCTCGCGGCTACGCTGCCCACATCTTTCGCCACAGCTTGGCAACCCGAATGATTAACCATGGTGCTTCGCTGCCAGAAATCGCAGAGGTCCTTCGGCATCGCAGTCCCGTCACGACTGAGATCTACGCAAAGGTGGATTTCGAGACGCTCCGTGGCGTCGCTCAGCCCTGGCCCGGTGTGGACGCAGGAGCCGATCGATGAGCGCACTACGGATAGTCCTGGCCGATTACGTGGCGACGGTGCGCGCCCTCGGCACCGAGCTTCACTGGCCGGCGCGGAGCTTGCAGCGTTTCGTCGATTTCCTCGAGGAGGAAGGGGCGGCGTTCATCACCACCGAGCTCGCGCTGCGTTGGGCTACGGAGCCGCGTGACGTGCAGGCCGCCACGCATGCACGCCGCCTAAGCATCGTGCGGCGGTTCGCCGTCTGGGTCAGCGTCACCGACCCGAGGACAGAGATTCCGCCGCAGAGGCTCCTGCCTGCCCGTTTCCGGCGGAAGCCTCCGCACATCTATTCCGAAAGCGAACTTGCTCGGCTCATGGAGGCCGCGGCATCCCTGCCTTCGCGCACGGGGCTTCGTGCCCTGACCTACGAAACGCTCGTTGGGCTGCTCGCCGCTACTGGCTTGAGGCCCGGTGAAGCCTTGGCCCTCGACGAGCCGGACGTCGACCTTCAGCAGGGTCTCCTGGCGATTCGGGACACGAAGTTTGGGAAATCCAGGTCCGTCCCGGTCGAGGAGTCCGTCCAGGCGGCCCTCGCGCACTATGCGTGCCGCCGCGACGTCATTCAGCCTCACCGCGATACCCAAGCATTCCTCGTGTCAGCACGAGGTCGTCGAGTCACCGGAAGCGCTGCACGACGCACCTTCGCGAAGCTCTTGCGGACCATTGGCCTCCGAGCGCCGAAGGAAGGGCGCCGCATTGGGCGTGGTCCACGGCTGCAGGATCTGCGGCACACATTTGCGACATGTCGGATGCTCGCATGGTATCGGTCCGGGCGTGATGCGGAACGACTGCTGCCCGCCCTCGCGACCTACCTGGGCCACGGTCGCGTGCAGGACACCTACTGGTATATCGAGGCAGTTCCCGAACTCCTACAACTCGCCGCCAAGCACCAGGCAGCCCGAACTTCGGGAGGTGGACAGGGATGATCGCCACTTTCCCAGCGCTCCTGCAGCGCTTCTTCACGGATCGCTTGCTCGGGCAACTCGGCGCAAGCCCGCATACGATCGCCAGCTACCGCGACACCTTTCGAATCCTGATCTGCTTCGCCTCAGAACGCATCGGACGCGCCCCTTCTGAGCTGCGGTTGGAGGATCTCAGTGCAGCCTTCCTGGGGCAGTTCCTCGAGCACCTCCAGCGGGACCGAGGCAACAGTACCCGGACACGAAATACGCGGCTCGCCGCGGTGCGCGCCTTCTTCCGCTATGTGTCCTTCACCGAGCCGAGTCACGCCCTCGACTGCCAGCGTGTGCTGGCCATCCCCACCAAACGCTACGATCGCGGGCCGGTTGCCTTTCTTGTCGAAGCCGAGGTGTGTGCGCTCGTCGGTGCTCCCGACCTAGACCGCTGGATCGGCCGGCGAGACCGTACCCTGCTTCTCGTCGCAGCCCAGACCGGTTTGCGTAACAGCGAGATCAGATTTCTCCGACGCCGAGATGTCCAGCTCGATGCCGGCGCCCATGTCCGCTGCACCGGAAAGGGGAGGAAAACACGCTGCACGCCTCTGCGCTCGGACGTAGCCGAAGCAGTGGCGGCCTGGCTGTCCGAGCTGGGCGAGGAACCGGACAGCCCCGTCTTCCCCAGCTCGCGAGGTGGACCCCTGAGCGAAGACGCCCTTCAGCGGCTTGTCGCCCGCCACACGGCAGAAGCCCGAAAGTCCTGCCCTTCCCTGGAAGGGAAGAAAGTCACGCCCCACACGCTGCGGCATACTGCAGCCATGGCTCTCCTTCGGCGCGGCGTGGACCTGACTGTGATCGCGCTCTGGCTTGGCCACGAGTCCACCGAGACCACCCAGGCTTACTTGCATGCGGACATGGAGTTGAAGGAGAAGGCGCTCGGACATGCGACCACGACGGGGGCGCCTCCCGCTCGCTTCCTTGCGACGGATGGCCTGCTGACCTTCCTGGAAGGCCTGTGATTATGCCGACTTCGCTGACACCCCAATCGAGGAAGCCCGCGGGTTGTGAGTCACCCATTCGCTTAACGCGGCATAATCCGGGAGGCGGGATTATCTGGCCAATGCCGCGCGCGGCATTGGCCAGATTGTTGTCGATGTCGAGCCGCCCGTCCGTGGTGTAGCGCTCCAGCGCCTCCCACTGGTTCACCGCGTAGCCGACCGCCGCGCCGTAGGGGCTCTTCGGAAGGGCCCAGTCCTTCTCCTGCTGCAGGAAGTCCTTCAGTCCCTCGAGCAGGGGAACCGCCTCGATCTGGCGAACCCGCTGGCGTTCCTCCGCCGAAAGATCGGCTTCCTTCGCCGTCGCCTCGATCTGGTACAGCGCCCGGATCACAGCGAGGACCAGCGACGCCGACTCCGGCGCCGAGGAACGAGCGTCGTAGAACTTCCGTCGGCAGTGCGCCATGCACCCGACCTCGATCACCGCGCCGGACTCGAAGATCCGGTCGTAGCCGCCGTAGGCGTCGGCCTGCAGGAAGCCGGTGAATCCGGAGAGGTACGACTGCGGCCCCGCACCGGCGCGCGACAGCGTGAAGTCGTACACCGCCGCTCCCAGCTCCACCGAGGAGTAGATCCAGATCCGGCCTTCCCTGGTCTTCCCGGGACCACCCTTGCCCAGGTGGACCCGCACCGGCGTGTCGTCGGTGTTGACGTACCCGGTAGCCAGGATCTCGCGTTTCATCGCTTCGACGATCGGCCGGAGAAGGCTCGCCGCATCCCCGATCCAGTCGCAAAGCGTCGAGCGGTGGATCCGCAGGCCGTGGCGGCCGAAGATCTCCGCCTGACGGTTCAGCGGCAGGTGGTCTCCGTACTTCGAGACCACGACCTGCGCCAGCAGCCCCGGACCCGGACGCCCCTTGATGATCGGCATCGACGGGAGATCGGCCATCACCACGCCCTCTTCACAGGCGGCACAGGCGTACTTCGGCCGCACATGCTCGATCACCTTGAGCGAGGAGGGCACGTAGTCGAGCTGCTCGGTCACTTCCTCCCCGATTTGGACCTTCGCCTCTCCACAGCACCCGCAGACCAGCTCCTCCGGCTCCGGCTGGTGCACCTGGCGGTCACGGGGAAGGTCGGCGGGGAGCGGCGCTCGGCCGTTTCTGCGCTTCTTCTTCTTCCGCCGGGTGGGCTGCTCCTCGTCGTCCGGGGTCTCGTCGGCCTGGGGGGGGAGCTTCGCCAAGAGCTCCTGGTGGAGATCCTCGTCGAGGAAGGCCAGGGGGAGCTGGCCCGGAGCGATCTTCTCCGACCGGGGGCCGAAGAAGCGGCGGAGGAGTGCTTCGAGGCGATGCCTGAGACCGGCGTTCTCCTCGTCCCGCGTGGCCAGCTCCTTCTTGGTCGCCTTGAGCTCCTCGAGGAGCTCTTCGAGTTGCTGCCGGAGGATCTTCGGGTCGTCAGCAAGCTCGGTGGGCATAACGCCGCAGAGCATACCCACTACATGTGGGAGGGCAAAGCGAAGACGTCCCGAAATGTAGAGAATCAGGCGGGGATCGCCCGGCGATCGTACCAGCGCCGGCGGCGAGTGAAATCGAGGTCGATTCCACCAAGAAGCAGCGCCAGTTCCTCGCTCCTCATCTGGACCGGATCCGTGCCGTCAGGCCAGGCGAAAGTCCCCTTTTCCA
>JAJSAM010000041.1 GCA_024274785.1 Planctomycetota bacterium
CAGCGACAAAGACACCTCCGGACGGACCTGATGACCGGCCTTGGTCACGACACGGCCGTCCACGAGCACCTTCCCAGCAAGAACGAGCGCCTGCGCTCGAGCACGGGTCGGGGCCAGGCCGGCAGTGACGAGGGCACCATCGAGTCGGACCTTGCGCTCCAACGCTCACACCTCTCGACGCAACACGTCGGACGCGATGGACCTGAGGGCATCGCTCCGCTCGTCGAGCGGCTCGATGGCTGCCAGGGCTTCACCAACAGCCCGACTCATCCACGCTCTGGTTGCCCTCTCCCCGATCAGTTCCACGATGGAAGGACGGGACCTCGGCCGTGCCATGTCCTCGGCCCGGGCCGGGTCCGTCGCCAGGTCTTCGGCCAGGCTGAGCGCGAGCCCCAGCCGATCACCGAAGGTCGACAGGGACTTGCGGTAGCCTTTCGTCAGCCCGGCCACCATCGCTCCGGCCAGAACCGCTGCCTTCATCAACTCGCCGGTCCTCTTCCCGTGGAGGAAAGCAAGATGTTCCGGCGCCTTGACCTCTGCCTCGTATCCCAGGCTCGCGGACTGCCCCCCGGCGACCCCCTCTTCTCCCGCGGCCAGGGCGATGACCCGGGCCACGTCCAGCAGGACCGCGGCATCCGTTCCGGCCGGGTAGAGAGTCCGGTCAGTCAGCACCTGGAACGCGAGCGCCCGCAGCGCATCACCGGTGAGAACGGCCAACGCCTCGCCGTGCACCCGGTGGTTCGTGGGGAGTGCGTCGCGACTGTCGTTGTCGTTGAGCGCGGGAAGATCGTCGTGAACCTGGATGGACACGTCGAGCAGTTCCATCGCTGCAGCGATCGGGAGGACTCGAGCCAGGTCGGGAACGGTGGCGACAGCCTCGTAGCCGCCGATGGTTAGAATGGCGCAACGCCGCGTTCCGCCCGGGAAGAGGCTATAGCGAATCGCCCGGTGAAGGTGCTCGGGCCATTCGACTCCCGGCGACACGAGACGGCGAAGCGTGTCGTCCACCGCGGCTCTACGACCGACCAGGTAGCGCTCCAACGATTCTATCATCTGCAACGCCCCTTCCTGGTGAGACCCCTTTCCGAAACGCGAGGGACCGGGAGAAGCAGCCTCGAGACGCTCGAGCAGGACCTCGAAAGGCAAGGGAGGCGGAGCGGATTGTCAATCACCGGCGTTATCGACATGTTCGGTGACCAACTCCCCGTCCGGTGTTTCGAGAAGCACCTGGATCTTGTGGTCAGCCTCGTCGAGCTTCTCAGAGCAGAACCGGCCGAGGTGCACCCCCTCCTCGAAGAGCCCCAACGACTCCTCCAGGGATATGGCGTCCGACTCCAGTTGCTTGACGATGACCTCGAGTTTCTCCATGGCTTGCTCAAAACTCAGCGCATCGCTCATGTCATCCCCCAACTTCGCCGACTTCAGAAGAAATTGCGCGAAAACGATACATTATCTCGCCGCCGCGGAATGTCAAGTGCAAACCCGCGCACCTCATCGAACCCCGGTTCCACCCCGGTTCCACCGCTCGGCGACACGCCAAAAGCACAGGGCGCTTGACCTCCCGCTGGTTTGGGTGTCCAATGGAGTCTGGAACCGACGTGACCGCCTCGGCGAACGGGCTCGCCGAAAGGCCGTGACGACGCTCATATTCCGCACGAACGCCGCTGCCGGCGTTCCGAAAACGATGCCCAACCAAGGAGGAGGAGGTCCTATGGACTGCCCCAAGTGCCGGCAGGACTCGCTAGCCGAGTTCGGGCAGGTGGAAGGTGTAGAGATCGACTTTTGCTCTCGCTGCAAGGGAATCTGGTTCGATGCTGGTGAACTGGCCTTCTACGTGGAAACCGCCGAGGACGTGCCGGACATGCAGGCAGCCATCGGTGCCGGCCGTCCCTCCGGCCTCGTGTGCCCGAGATGCAGCCACGAGTTGGTGGAGACCCACTACGTGCCCGACGAACCCTTGCTCATCGATGTGTGTCCCGCGTGCCAGGGCATCTTCCTCGACAAGGGGGAGGTACCTCGAATCGAAAGCCTCGCCGCCCGCCACGGGGGCCTCGAGCGGGTCGTCGCGACCGTGAGATCCCTCGAGCGCAAGGGGTACGTCATTCTCGGCGGCAACATCTCGAAGTAGGGGCGAATCAAACACCTTTCCCAGGGAGGAGACCATGGCGAAGTGGAAGATCCTGAACAAGGAAGGGGAACAGTCGTTCGAGACCGAAGAGCGCTTGCTCGGGTACATCAAGAGAGAACTCTCGGCCGCACTCGACACCTCTCCGATAGCCAATTCCGTCGTCATCGACCCGGACGGCGTGCGGTGCGACATCCACATCAACATCCGCCTCGAGGAGCAGCTTCCCAGGAAGTAGGCACCCTGATGATATCCCCGGCGCTTCGGGGATCCCCCCTCGAGTCCGTCACGTAAAAGCTAAGCCATCCCTCGCAGCCGACCGTAGGAAAAATTGCGAGGAAAGCTCCTCGAGCACCAGCGGACTATCCCGGTCGCCTTCCGGACCGGTTCTCATAGCGTGCGGCAGTTGATCCCAGGTTGAAACTCGAGGTGCTTCATGAACCCTTCTCTCGTACAGATTTCCCGCCAGTTGGCCGTGGTCGGCATCATCAGCCTGACAATGAGTCTGGGTACCCTGTTCACCCTCTCTGTCGGTGGCGGTGTCAGCTTCATGTCGTCATCGGATTCCATCGAGCACGTCTTGTCCCCGGTCCGCGCGGAACAGGGAAACGAGGTGGCGGCCCGGGAACGCGAGAAATCCATCGAACCCGCCCTCGAGCCCGTGCACCCGCAGGACGCCAGGTAACGCCACCGCACAATCCGCCTGTCTCGCTACGTGTTCAAAGGCCGTTGACACGGCCGGGGCGGCTTGCTACAAGGGAACAAGGTGAGAACGAGGCCCCCACCGGCTCTCTCGATGCCTTTCCCGCGTCCTGGATCGAGCCGGGTCAACACGAGGTTTCCCATGGTCAACGGAGTCCGAAACGATCTCCTCGGGTGCGGAATGGACTCGCGGATGAAACGTCTCGAGGATCGTGTCAGCACCTATCTCGCGCGTATGGGGGTCGAAGCCCGCCGGTCGCCCGACGGCCTGTACCTCTTCAAGTATGGTTCCACGGTGGTCATGATGAACCTGCTGGAGGACGAACTCGGGACCTACGTCCGGTGTGCGTCGACACTGCTCAAGGACTTCGAGCTGAGCTGTGACCTGATGGCCCGCCTGCTGCGCCTCAACGCCGAGGTCCGGTTCGGCGCCTTTCTGCTGTTGGGTGACGACACGATCTCATTTGCCGCCACCATACTGGGCGACGACCTGGACTACGAGGAACTGCGACAGACGCTGGAATACGTGGCCCGGACTTCCGACGAGTACGATGACATTCTCCAGAGCCAGTTCGGTGGCAAGAGGGCCAGCGACATCCTGCGGGAGGGCGACGGTCTGTCGTGACCAACCGCGGCCACCGGCAAGACCTCGAGGCGCGCAACGACGCGTCGATGACCCCCGGCTATCGATGTCAGCGGCGCCGAAACGCGGAGAAGCGGGGCTGCGCAGCCTGGAGCATGCGCTGAGGGGGGGGCTCGAGCCACAACTGGTACCAGATGTCCCCGAATTTCCCCATCTTCATCTTCTTCTTGTTCTGCAAATTGAGCTGAACCGCCTTCAGTGCCTTGTCGTCCGGGCAAGCCTGGGTGCCTCGAGCGAGGATCTTCAGGGCCTCCTCTTTCTTGCCCACAGCCGACAGGAGGTAGGCATAGACGCCCCAGACGAAAGCCACCTTCTTGTTACTCTTTGCCGCGCGCTCGAGCACTTCCTCCATCTTCTTGAATTCCTTGCGGCGATAGTAGAATGCCGCCAGCATGAGCTGGGCCATCCAGTTTTTCACGAAAGCGTTCTTGAGATAGGGAAAGGCCTTGTCGTACTTCTTCTGGATGTAGTAGATATACCCGATCTGACCGTTCAGTTGGCTCTGGCCGAGGATCAACCACCGGGCCAGCGAGGACCCCGACTCCAACGACCGTACCGCCGAGTCGAACTTCTGGGTCTCGAGCTGCTTGATCGATGCCTGCTGGAGCGCCTGCAGCTTGTTGACCATGTATCGCGTGATGACGAAGAACACGACCACGGCCACGAGGACACCCGTCAGGATGGTGGCGTAAACATTGTAGCGGAGCGATACCAGCACAGCGGCCGCCATACCGCTGGCCAAGGCGACGGCGATCGAGTACATGCCTTTCCCCCAGGACCGAATTCATCGAGAATCGGTCCGCTATGGTACCGGCAACCGGCGCGGCATGTCAATTTGAATTCCGTGGTTCTCGGCGAGCACCGGCGGCTGAGCCGGAGCCCCGGCCGGGCGACGACTTTTCTGCCCAAGGCAGGGACTCACAACCTGCGGAGGACAACCCGTGCGGATTCTCGTGGGCGTTCATGGCCTGGCACCCTACTCGATAGGTGGCACGGAGTCGGTGGCGATGGACCTGGCCCGCAACCTGGCCACACACCACGAGGTCACCGTGTTCCATCCGCTGCCCGCCTCCGTGGGACCGCCGGGCACCGAGCACCGGCTCACACGGTCCGGCGTACGGGTCCTCGGGCGCGTCTTCCGCCCACCCACGCATTTCGCTGATACCTACCGCGGGCTCGAGGCGGAGACCTGGTTCAGGGCGCTCCTGGCCTCGGTGTCTCCAGACATCGTTCTCCTCCACCACCTTGCCGGCCTCTCGGTCGCCCTTCCCGGCATCGCGCGCGCTCGCGAGATCCCGTGCGTCCTTACCCTGCACGACTACTGGCCGGTGTGTGCTCGAGGCCAGTTGATGAACCTGGCGATGGGTGTTTGCGATGGACCCGGGGTGTTGCGCTGTGCAACGTGCCTGTCCGACCAGGTGCTGATGGACCGGCCCGTGGGCCGTGCGGGACGCCTGGTGCTTTCGAGGTTTCCCGGGCTGCGCGACCACGTGGAACGGGTCATGTCCCTGGTCATGGCAAAACACCCGCACCGTCCCGGTGCCTCGGACGAGCAGGGTGTGCTGACAGCCTCGGACGGCAGAGCGAGGGCGGTGCGCGACCGAATCGCCGGAGGGTTCGACGCGCTGGACGATTGCAGCCTCCTGACCGGGCCATCGCGACACATCCTCGAGACCTATCGCAAGTGGGTCCGGCCGGCCACGGCGCCCCGCCTTGTGCGCAACGGCGTCCCGCCCCGTCCTCGAGTCCGTCCGGCAAGACCTGGGTGTCCGCCTCTCCGGGTCGGGTACCTGGGAGCGCTCATCCCCACCAAGGGGGCGCATCTCCTCCTCGAGGCTTGCCGGGGCATACCCGCGCGATACCTCGATGTGTCCCTCGCCGGTCCCACTCCCCTGTTCCATCGGCAGCCGGACTATGCCCGCCGCCTGCGCGCGCTCGCCCGGTCCACCGGAGCTTCTCTGGAAGGCCCGATCTCGCCCGGCGCGGTCCCGGCATGGCTCGAGCGCCGGCACCTGCTCGTCGTTCCCTCCCTGTGGATGGAGAACGCGCCCAGGGTCATCGGGGAGGCGTTCCGGCTGGGGGTCCCCGTGATCGCCAGCGACACCGGGGGCATTCCCGAACAAGTCGTGGACGGGAACAATGGCGCGCTCTTCCCCCCCGGCGACACCGAACGCCTGCGAAGGCTTCTCGAGACACTGCTGGAGAACCCGCGGCGCGTGCGGCGCTGGGCCGATGGCGCCTGGGAGACACACCTCGCTTCTCCCGAGACCGAGCTGCTGGCCTGGGAAGCAGTGATCCAGGCTGCCATGAGATGAGGTGCCAGCAAAAATTCTGGTCGGCGATTCGCTACCCGGTTTGGTATGATGATGGATGTCTTGGGCCGCATGCCGAACTCGGGTGGCGCATGCTCGATGTGGACAGTGGTATCGCCAGCAGCAGCAGCTTTTCGCCGCAGCACGGGTCGCGATGGATGTTCCGAAGATATTCGGCCGCTATCAGCCGCTGAAGGTACTGGGGGCCGGTCGCCGGTCCCGTGTCATGATGGTGAAAGACCTTCTTGACAACGAGACCCGTGCCCTCAAGGTATTGCTGGATGAAGCGGGAAGGGAGGGATTCTTCCGAGAGTTCGAACTCCTGGCCGGCATCAACCACCCGCAGGTCATCAAGGTTTTCGACTTCGGCCAGGACGGTTCGGGGCTTCGATACTTCACCATGGAGTATCTCCCGGGAAGACCGCTCTCCGGCGCGGTATCCGAAGGGCTCTCACTCCCCCGCGTCACCACCATCGCGGCCCAGCTCTTTTCGGCGCTGGCCGCGATCCACTCCCGCGGGATCCTCCATGCCGATCTGAAACCGCAGAATATCTTCCTCGTCGAGGAAGGGGACGGGCGAGACCGGATCAAGCTACTGGACTTCGGGCTCGCGGGCAACCGCAGGGAGGACGATCTTGGCCGGCGGCGAGGAACGCTGCCCTACATGGCGCCGGAGTGGTTCCAGGGCGGCCGCGTCGACCATCGCTCGGACCTCTACTCCGCGGGTATCGTCATCTTCGAACTCCTCACCGGCAAGACACCTTTCGACGGGGTCGACGCCCGGGAAATGATCCAACGCAAGATCCAGGCGGATGTCCCGTCGCTGAACGACCTGCGACCGGACTGCCCGCCGGAGCTGACCCGGCTGGTGGGCTGGCTGCTGGAACGAGACCCTACCCGCCGCCCGCAGTCGGCCACGGAAGCCCTCAGGGCGATCGAGGCCGATGGGCAGAGTGCTGCGCTGTCCTCGCCGTCGCTGGTGCTCGCCGGACTTCCGGCCGTGGGTCGCCAGGACGTCGTTGAACGCTTCCGGAGAGCCATGGAGATGGTTGCCACCTCCATGCACGGCCAGATGTTCCTCGTCCAGGCGGACGAAGGCGGCGGCAAGTCCAGGATACTCCAGGAGATCAAGCCGCTCGTGCAGCGTGAGGGGCACAGGTTGCTCGAGGCGCGAGGCGGCGATGTCAATGGGCAGCCTCCTATCCGGCAGTTGCTCATGCAGCCGGTCAAGCTCGAAACGAAGGAGAACGAGTCCCTGATCGACCGCAATCACGGGGTGCTACAGCAGGTCTTCTCCGAAATGGATCGCTCCCCCGTGGCCCCCCTGCGTTCGTCGAGCGAGTCGTTGGGCATGATGGATGGATTGTCCAGCTTTCTCATCGAACTGGCAGGACAGACCCCGCTCGTCATCCTGTTCGACGACCTGCACAAAGCGGATCCCCTGGCACAAGGCATGTTCTCCCTGTTGGGCTGGAGGCTTGCCGAAGCCCCCCTCTTGATCTGCGCAACCGTCGACCCGGACTGGCTCGATGGCGGGGAAGCCCAACGGGAACTCGCCCGGCGTAAGGGCGTGGAGGTGATTCGACTCTCCCCCCTGACCGCGGACGACCTCACGACCCTGCTTCAAGACGTGTTCGGCACCGTGCAGGGCATACCGAGACTCGCCGAAGAACTCGAGGGCACAACCGGCGGCAACCCCGCCCTGGTGACGGAGGCCATCGAGTCGCTCGTAGACTCCGGAGCGCTCTTTCACGAGCGGGGACGCTGGTACCTCGCAGAAGAACGGGCATACGAGGTGCTCGACCCGTCGCGTGGCTCTGTCCGGACGGATACCTTGCTCGAACGCCGAATCGAGCCGCTGACGGCTGTCGAACGGGAGCTTCTCGAGGCGGCAGCGGTGCTGGGCACGGAGTTCGACGAGAAACTTCTCGTCGGTTTCGTGGGAGGAGGAAGTTGGGTATCTGGTGTGCTCGATCGGCTCGAGCGCCGCGGACTCCTGCTCCGCGCGAAGGACCGGCCTGAACGGCTCCGGTTCCAGCAGCCTCGACTCCAGCCCTACCTGCTGGACCATCTGCCCCAGGAAGGCAGGCGGGCACTCCACCGCCGCGCGGGCGAGTTCATCCTGACATCGGTCGGCACGATCGATGACCCGCGCAAGCTTCCGGACCAAGACCTTGACGCCCTTGCCCAGCACTTCCTTGCCGCGCAAGACCTCGACTCGGGCCGCACTTTCGGGATCGAAGCCGCCCAACGTGCCGAACAGAACCAGGCCTATCGACTCGCCCTCGAAAGATACCAGCAGCTCGTCGATCTCGCCGCCAGCTACAGTGTGACACCTCCCCCGGACATCCTCGAGAAGATCGCGGACCTCAAGGTCAAACTGGGGAAAGTCGATGAGGCGCTCGCGGAGTACCACGCGCTCATACAGCCGAACACGCCGTGGGAAGAAGGCTGGACATCGACTCCCCACGGATCGCTTCCGGCCAGGGCCCGTGTCTTCGGCAAGCTCGGCACCGTCTATGGCGAATACGGTGAGTATGCCAAGGCTCTGGAAGCCCTCGGACGGGCGATCGAACTCATTCCCGAAAACGATCTGCGAACCAGGCTCCATCTCGCCGCTCTGCGCAGCTCCTACCTGCTCGCGAAAGGCGACCTGGACGCCGCCGAAGGAACCGCGAAAGCCGCGATCGAAGCGGCCGGCGATCACCCGCTGCCTCGACTCGTCGCGCCGACCATGCGCCTGTGGGCATCACTGGCCGATGTGGCGGCGTCTCGACGCCGGCTCGATGAGGCCGAAGTCTGTATCGACAGGGGGTTGAACCTCGCCCATCCGTCCACAACGACCCTGAGCCCGTCGGAGGTCCGCGAGATCCGAAAACGCACGGCCGATCTGCACTACATCCGTGGTCTCGTGCTGAGTGACCGGCGCGCGTATCCCGAGGCCATCATTTCGACGCTGGAAGCCCTCGGACACTACGAAGAATTGTGCGACCTCAAGTTCGTGGCCTGGTGCTACAAGAATCTCGGCAACGCCTACTTTCGCATGGGCGACTGGAACGAGGCCATCGAGTACTGGGAACGACAGCGGGAGATCGCGGAGCGCACGCGCTCGAGAAAGGAGCTGGCCACGGCACTGGCCAGCCTGGGCAATGCCTACCTGGAGGCGGGGCGATTCGAACGGGCCTCGGTGGCACTGATCGAGGGACTCCGGCTGGCCAGGAAGGTGAATCTGCGCCTCTTGCTGCCGGCCCTCATGGGCCACCTCGGCGAAGTCGAGACACGGCAGGGCCACTACGAAGAGGCTCACAGGCTGCTCGATCGCGGACTTCGCCTGGCTCGTGCGCTGGAAAGCAACAAGGACATGGTGAGACAGATGCGCCGGCTGGCCCAGCTTCATCTCGAGGAGGGCCGGTTCGGCCGCCTGCGACGGACGGTGGATGAAGCCATCGTACTGGCCCAACAGGCCGAACTCCCCCGGGAGGAGGGCATCTTGCTGGGGCTGCGCGGCGTGGAGGCGGCCCACCGCAACATGACGGACCTGGCGTTGCAGAGTTTCAGGGCAGGGGATGAACTACTGGCAGTCACCAAGGCCGACCTGGAACGCGCGCGCCTCAAGTACTGGCAAGGAATCGCCTATGACAAGATGGGCTTCCCCAGCGAGGCCGAAGCCGCATTGCGTTTCGGCGAGGAGACATTCCGGCGGCTGCGGGCGGACTGGGATCTCGCCCGGACGAAGGATGAGCTGGAACGCCTCGGTGGGGCGGGGGGGAAGGGGACCCCGGCCTTCCGGAAACTCCAACTGCTCCTGGAAGTCACTCGAGGCCTGAACGCGGAGATAGAACTCGAGCCCCTGTTGACCAAGGTGTTGGAAAAGGCCATAGAGTTGACTCAGACCGAACGCGGATTCGTGATTCTCCTCGACGAACACGGCAATCCGACTTTTCACACGACCATGCACATGCCTCGAGTGGAGTTGGAACGAGGCAAGGTGGCGCAGGTCTCATCGACCGTTATCAACAGGGTGTTTGAGAGCGGCGCGGCCATAGCGGTGACCGACGTCGAGCAGGAATTCGATCTCCGTACACGGGCCAGCATCGTGGAACTGGGCCTCCGCGCAATCATGTGCGCGCCGCTCCGGCGCGGCGACAAGATTCTCGGCCTCATCTACGTCGACAGCTCGAAAGTGACCGAGGGCTTCTACCAGGCGGACATCTCGCTGCTCGAGGCACTTGGCGACGCTGCCGCGGTCTCCCTGGAGAACGCGAAGCTCGTCGATGCCTTGCGGCGAAAGACCGACCTGATGAGCATGCTGGCGCACGAATTCCGCAGCCCCATATCGGCGACGATCGCATTTACGCAACAGCTTCTTCGCCACGCGAACAACCTCACCGGCGAACAACGAGAAAGCCTCGAGGCGATCCGCGAGCAAGGATACCGCCTGAATCGCATGATCGGCAACATTCTCGACCTTGCGATGATGGAGGCAGACAAGCTCGAGTGGCAGATGGAGGAACTGGACATGGGGGAGGTCATCCGGGCTTCGGTCAGGGAACTGGAGCCCCTGGCACAAGAAAAGGGAATCCGCGTCGATGTTCAGGTGCCGTCCAGCTCGGATCGCGTGTACGGAAACCTCGATCGGCTGATCCAGGTGTGCACGAATCTCCTCAGCAATGCGCTGAAATTCACGCCGCAGAAGGGCCGTGTGGGTATCTCGTCCGACACGATAGAACATCCGGCGTTGGCCGCCAGTCCACTGAGCAGCCGGCGGGCACACCAGGAGTCGTGGGCCACCCGGTCACCGGGGCAAGGGAAGCGCCTGTCGGAGACACGATACCTGGCCGTTCGCTTCGTGGATACCGGCCCCGGGATCGCCCCGGAGGATCTGACCAGGATCTTCGGACGATTCACGCAATCCGGTGACGCAACTACCCGAAAACAGGGAACCGGCCTGGGATTGAACATCGCCCAGGAGATCGTCGCCGAACACGGTGGGCGGCTCTGGGCGGAAAACGCACCTGGCGGCGGGAGCATGTTCGTGTTCTGCCTTCCGGTCGTGACCAGTGATGAGCATGCGGGCGAGAATCGAGCCCCATGAGGCGGGGAGTGCATCCCACGTTTGCAGGCCCGGCCGCCACAGGCCTCGACACGGACGCCGCGCCGCCCCGGCGGACCCCCGTGGGTCACGTTCGGCCGTATTCCTTGAGCTTCCTGTACAAGGTCCTGGGAGAAATGCCCAACACCGACGCAGCCCGCCCCTGGTGGCCCCCCTCGTGCTCGAGTACACGAAGGATGTATTCTTTCTCCACTTCGGCCAGAGACCTGGTCGGCGGCGGGGCCGGTTCGGGTTCCGGGGGTTGCTCCGGCTCCTGCTCGGAAACGGGCGCACACGCCTGGGTAATCTCGACCGGCAGGTGATCGAGGGAGACGGGCTCCCCCTGGGCCATGATCAGGGCCTTCTCGAGCACATTGAAAAGCTCGCGGATGTTTCCCGGCCAGGGCTCCTTCGTCAGACACTCGAGCGCCTCGGGCGTGATCTTGGCCGACGTGCCGTGGCGAGAGCCGAGGAAGTGCTCCACGAGGAAAGGGATGTCTTCCCTGCGTTCCCGCAGCGGTGGAATGCGAATATCGAACCCCTGTAGCCGGTAATAGAGATCGGCCCGGAACCTCCCCTCGTTGACCTCCTTCAAGAGGTCGCGATTCGTCGCCGAGATGATCCGGAAATCCACCTTGACCGGCTTCGTGCCTCCAACCCGGTAGAACGTCCCGGTCTCGACCACACGCAGCAGCTTGGACTGGAACCCCAGGTCCATCTCGCCGATTTCGTCGAGGAAGATCGTGCCTCCTTCCGCCATCTCGAAGTAGCCGGGCCGCCTCTTGGTCGCACCGGTAAAGGCGCCCGCCTCGTACCCGAAGAACTCACTCTCCATCAAGTTTTCCGGGATCGCAGCGCAATTGATGGCAACGAACGGCCCGTCGCGGCGCAGACTGATACGATGGATGTATTGAGCCATCACCTCCTTGCCGGAGCCCGTCTCGCTGAGCAGCAAGATAGGGGTCTCTGTCGGCGCCACCATCTGCGCGAGCGTGAGAGCCTTCTGGTAGGCCGGACTCTTGCCGACCGGCGTCACCACCGGACTCCGTTCCGCCAGGAGAAACTGGAGCCGCGTCACCTCCCTCATCAGGTGACGCTTCTGGGCTGCCTGGCGGATACGTACCTCGAGCACATCCGTTTCGGCAGGCTTGACGATGTAGTCGTAGGCGCCCAGTCGCAGTGCCTGCACCGCCTTCTCGAACCGGGCCTCACCGGTCATGATGATCACTTGAGGAGGAGAGAGTTCTTCGCTGAGCTGCTTGAGGAAGCCAAGCCCGTCCATCCCCGGGAGCCCCAGGTCGAGCAGGATGACATCGAACTCCTCCTTGCCGGCGTACTGCTGGGCACGCTCGGCACTCCCCGCGGACTTCACCACGAAGTTGCGGCCGACCAACTCCTTCTGGACGGCTTTGCGCAATCCAGCATCGTCCTCGACGAGCAGGACACGTATCGGGCGGTCAATCTTCGGCAAGTGGTTCATGTCGCCTGGTGCTCATCGTGGTCACACGTGCCTGGGCGGACCCCCGGTAGTTCCGGGCGGACAATGCCAGCGGGCAGCTCTTCGCCCCAAGCGGGTCCAGGGAATCGTCCAGCCAGAACCGCATCGGCGTCCGGGCGGTGCGTCAAGGCACCATTGTAGCATGACTCGGATGTCTGTACAAACAGGCCGGCCAGATCACGCATGCTCTTGCTGGCCCCGCAAAACGAACCGGGGGGCCTCCCCGGACGCGATCGTGCCCGCATCGATGATGCACTCCCTGACCTGGGACAGGGATGGGAGTTCATACATGATCTCGAGCATCACGGTCTCGAGGATGGCTCGAAGACCTCGAGCGCCCGATCCACGCTGGTATGCCTGGTGCGCCACGGCCCTCAGCGCTCCGTCCGTAAAGGTGAGCTTCACGTTCTCGAACTTGAAGAGCTTCTGGTACTGTTTCACCAGGGAGTTCTTCGGCCGCGTCAGGACCTCGACGAGTTCGTCCTCGGTGAGGGCCTCGAGGGCCGTGATGACAGGAATCCGGCCGATGAACTCGGGAATGAAGCCGAACTTCTCGAGGTCTTCGGTGGTCACATAGCTCAGGAGCGGCCGGCCGCCGTCGCCGTCCTCTGGGGCGAGTGTCTTGTACCCGATGGACTTCTTGCCGATCCTGGCCTCGATGATCTTCTCCAGGGAATCGAAAGACCCTCCGCAAAAGAACAGGATGTTCGTCGTATCTATCTGGACATATTCCTGGTTGGGCAGCTTCTTGTTCCCGCGAACCTGGACACTCGCCTGCGTGCCTTCGAGGATCTTCCGCAGCGCTTGCTGGACCCCCTCGCCGGAGACATCGCGGTTGACCGAGGTGGCATAGTTCTTTCGCGCGATCTTGTCTATCTCATCGATGTAGACGATACCCTTCGATGTCCGCTCGACGTTGCCCTTCGCGGCCTGGTACAGGCTCAAGATGATATTCTCGACATCTTCGCCGACATAGCCGGCCTCGGTCAGGCTCGTGGCGTCGGCAATAACGAACGGGACGTCGAGGAACCGGGCGAGTGTCTGGGCCAACAGGGTCTTTCCGGTGCCAGTGGGGCCGAGCATCAGCACGTTGCTCTTGGCGATTTCCACGTCGGAGGTGCCCCGTTCCCGGATCTCGAGCCGCTTGTAGTGGTTGTAGACGGCGACGGAGACCCTTTTCTTGGTGAGTTCCTGCCCGACGACGTAGTTATCCAGGAATGCCTTGATCTTGGCCGGAGGAGGAATACGCTGGTGTCCCCAGTGAATGGGCTGGAATGGGTCGTCTTCCTTGATGATGTCGTTGCAGAGGCTGATGCATTCGCTGCAAATGTAGACCTTCGGGCCGGCGATGATCTTGTCGACCTCCCGCTGGTTCTTGTGGCAGAAGGAGCAGGTGATGCCCCCTGATAGATCGAATTTGCCCATATCTCAGTCTGTTCGTCGAGTAGCGGCCTGCGCGAATGCTGCCTCAATTATATGTAGCGGCATGTTTTTGCGTCAACCGGAATCGGCGGAGCCGTTGGGGTGACGGAGGGATCGCCGCTCAATTCGTGGATAGGAGGGGGGACGGATGTTCATTCGGCCGACTCCGGCGGACCGACCGTCGCTCCCAGGGCCAACGTCAAGACCTCGTCGACGTTCTCGACGAAGTGAAATGTCATGCCCTCCTGAAGCTGCTCGGGGATGTCGATCAGGTCCTTCCGGTTCCTGGCAGGCAGCACGACTTCCCGGATGCCGACTCTCCTGGCCGCGAGGACCTTCTCCTTGACGCCGCCTACCGGCAGGACCTTGCCCCTGAGGGTGATCTCCCCGGTCATGGCCAGGTCCGATCGGACGACCTGTCCGCCCATCAGGGATGTCAGGGCAGTGAGGAGCGTAACGCCGGCAGAAGGTCCGTCCTTGGGGATGGCCCCGGCGGGCACGTGCACGTGGATGTCCAGGCTGTCGAAGATGTCGGGATCGATGCCCAGGTGCCGGGCGTTGGCACGCAAGTAGGTCAGAGCCGCCTCCGCGGATTCGCGCATCACGTCGCCCAGTTGTCCGGTGATCTTGAAGATCTTCTTTCCCTTCATCTTGGACGCTTCGATGAACAGAATGTCGCCCCCAGCGGCCGTCCAGGCCAATCCGATCGCGATTCCGGGAATGTCCACACGCTCCGCGATATCCGAAAAATACTCGATCGGCCCCAGGTAGGCCTCGAGGTTCTCGCCGGTCACGATCTTTCGCGCCCGGTTCTTGAGCGCCACCTGCTTGGCGACTTTTCGGAATATGCGCGCGAGACAACGCTCCATGCCCCTGACACCGGCCTCGGACGTGTAATGCCGGATGATCTCCCTGATCGCTTCCGGTGACACCTCCACCAAGTCGGTCGACAAGCCATGCTCGGTGAGCTGCTTGGGAATGAGATAGTCCATCGCGATCGAGACCTTGTCCTCCTCGATGTAGCCAGGCAGTTCGATGACTTCCATCCTGTCCTTGAGCGCGGAAGGGACGGGGTCGAGCACATTGGCGGTGGCGATGAACATGACCTGGCTCAGGTCGAAGGGGACATCCAGGTAGTGGTCCGTGAAGGTATTGTTCTGCTCCGGATCCAGGACCTCGAGCAAGGCCGATGCCGGGTCTCCCCGGAAGTCCGTTCCCACCTTATCGATTTCGTCGAGCATGAACACTGGGTTCCGGGTGCCACACCGCTTGATGGCCTTGATGATCCTGCCAGGCATGGCCCCGATGTAGGTCCGGCGATGACCCCGGATCTCAGCTTCATCCCGGATCCCGCCCAACGATATGCGCTCGAACTTGCGCCCGAGCGCACGGGCGATGGACTTGCCGAGAGAGGTCTTTCCAACCCCGGGAGGGCCGAGAAAACAGATAATCGGCCCCTTGGTGTCCGCTTTGAGCTTCCGGACCGCGAGATACTCGACGATACGTTCCTTGACCTTCTCGAGCCCGAAATGGTCTTCGTCCAGGATCTTCTGAACCCTGGTGAAATTTGGATTGTCTCGAGTCACCTTCTTCCACGGCAGACTGACGAGCCAGTCCAGGTAGGTCCGGGCCACCGTGTATTCGGCCGCTTCCGGGTGAATCCTGGCCATGCGATCGAGTTCTCGCTTGGCCTCCTTGGCCACCTCGGCCGGCATCCTCGCCTTCCGGATCCGCTTGCGAAACTCCTCGATCTCGTCCGACATGACGTCGAGTTCGCCCAACTCTCGCCTTATGACCCTGAGCTGTTCCTTGAGGTAGTACTCCCTCTGGTTCTTGTCCATGGCGAACTGCACCTGCTTCTGGATATCCTCGGAAATGTCCAGGTACGCCAGTTCGCGGTTCATCATCCACAGGACCTTGTCGAGACGCTCGTTCAGGTCCAGGATCTCCAGCACCTCCTGCACCGCCGCAGGTGGCAGGCTCAGGTTGGACGCCACGAAGTCCGCCAATCTCCCCGGGCGATCAATGCTGTTGATGACCGTCTCGACCTCGGGAGGCAGGCTGGCCGTCTGGGCCTGGAATCGGCGGAATTTCTCCACCAGGCTCCTGGCCATCATCTCACTGCTCTCGTCCGGGGTACCTTCCTCGAGCACCTCGGCCTCAACGACGATGTAGGGCTCGAGGGCGAGCGTCCGTCTTCGTCTGAATCGCTGGATTCCCTGGACGAGGACTCGCTGGCCACCATCCGGAAACTTCAGCGCCTTCAAGATCGTCCCGACCGTGCCCACTTCGTGAAGGTCGTCGGGGCCGGGATTCTCCTCCTCGGGATCCTTCTGGGTCAGGAACCCGAGGATACCTCCCGTCTGGGCGACCTCCTCCACCAGGGCCATCGACGATTCGACCACCACCGACAGCGGAGCCATCATCTGTGGAAAAAGAACGAGGTTTCGAAGCGGCAGGATCGGCACCTCTTGCACGCGCACCGGCATGCCGGTCGCTCCGCCCGCTGGTTCATTGCTGGAGTTGTGGCTCATTCGCTGGTCCTTGTCTCGAGCTGACGAACAAGACTCCCCGGACACCCGCGCTCAACAAGATTCCCGCGGGAACACGCCGATGTGGCGATGACGCGTTCGTCGTGCCTTTCCGGGTTTGCCGGAGGCAGGGCGCGCGGAACGCCCCCGGGCGCAGAAAACCCGAACCTGGCTCTTATAGACGCCAGCGATGTCCTTGTCAAGATTCGACATTGCGGGACTTCCCGGCGTACCTCGAGCCTCGCCGCTGCTCAACCGAACGCCTGTTCCGGCCACGTCCCGCCAAACACGCCTTCGAGCGGGGGGAGTACCGGCACGGGACGGCGAAAAACGACCATCCACGCATCCACCCCCCGGACCGTTGCTCGAGAGCGTCCAAGAACAGATCGCAGCCCAGCCCTTGAAAACCCGGAAGACCGGTGCTATCGTTCAAATGGTGCCATCAAGGCAGGCAAGATGTCTCGGCAATACCCTCCTCGGCTTCAGGTTGCATGCCCTTTGGGCAACCAGCTCGAAGCGGGTCTCGGATTGCAACATGTTTACCCCCAGGCCATTCGCGCGTCGCTACCTCCTGCTCGACAAGATCGCCACAGGGGGAATGGCAGAGGTGTTCAAGGCCAAGTCCTACGGAATAGAGGGGTTCGAGAAACTCGTCGTCATCAAGCGTATCCTGCCCCACCTCTCCCACAATCCTCGCTTCGTGTCCATGTTCATCAACGAAGCCAAGATCGCGGTCAGCCTCAACCACAGCAATATCGCCCAGGTGTTCCACCTGGGAAAAGACGGCGAGGACTACTTCATCGCCATGGAGTACGTCCATGGGCGCGACTTGATGCAGGTCTTGCGCGTGTCCCGGGAAAAGGACCAACTCATACCGATTCCCCTGTTGCTCTACGTGGCCGCGGAGGTCTCGAGAGGGCTGGATTTCGCGCACCGCAAGGCTGATAGGTCCGGAAGGCCTCTGAGGATAGTCCACCGCGACATCAGTCCGCACAACGTGATCGTGAGCTTCGAGGGCGAAGTCAAGATCGTGGACTTCGGGATAGCTCGGATAACATCCGAACTGATGGGGGCAAGCACGGAAGGGCGGATCGGCGGCAAGTACGCCTACATGTCGCCCGAACAGGCCGAAGGCAAGAACATGGATCCGCGGTCCGACCTGTTCAGCCTCGGCCTGGTGTGCTATGAACTCCTGACCGGCCGCAAGGCGTACCTGGGGCAGGACCTGTCCGGCAAGCTGGAGGCGGTTCGGGAAGCCAGGTTCGTTCCCCCGCGGGAACTCCGCCCCGACCTCCCCGAAGAACTCGAGACCATTCTCACCAAGATGCTGGCCAAGGACCCGGCGAGCCGTTTCCAGTCCGCCGGTGACCTCTACGAAGAATTGACAGAACTCTCGTTCAAGATCGGCGGCGGCGTCACCGCACAGGAAGCCAGCAAGTTCATGCGCAGACTGTTCGCGGACGAAATCGATCGCGAGCGGGACGCCTCGGGCTTGACCGCCCTGCTGGGAACAATCGACCGGATGGGCGCCGCCGTGTCGACGCCGGCCGGCGTGGCTGTCATCGAGGGCACAGAAGAGCGTACACCGGCTCTCCACCCGCGGTTCGGCCCTTTCGACCCCGACAGGACCCACCCGTCGGGGCAATGGCTCCCCGTGACCCCGGGAGACTACACGAAACGCAACCTGATCCTGCTCCTGCTGGAACCGGTGGGATTGAGCGACCTCTCCGTCCGGATGCCGGATGATGACTACCTCCAGCTCCACATGAAGCTGATGGAATACCTCGATTCATTCATCACCGCCCACGGAGGGACCATCGAAAGGGTCGTCAACGACCGCATCTACGCCATGTGGGGGTTGGTGCACGCCCAGGAAGATGATCCGGAACGTGCCGCGGCATGTGCCATCGGCCTGCGGGAAGCCATCGAGCGGTTCGGGCAGGTGCAGGGGGCACCCCTGGCGGTCGCAGCCGCCATCCACCAGGGAGAAGCCTTGGTGAGCGCCACGGATACGCATCCCCGATGCCTCGCCCTGGGCGATACGGCCAAACTGCCCGAACAGATGCTTCAGAGCAGCCAGCGCAACGACATCCTGGTGAGCGACGCCATCAAGCAGATGTGCGACCGGCGCTTCGACTTCGCTGCCACGAACCCACCGCTCGTCACCCGCGAATCCGGCCAGGTCGCGACCTACCACCTGGTTGCCGCTCGCAACACCCCGGACTCCCCGGGCTCGGGGGCACGCGGGCGCGGCGAGGCGTGGTACGGCCGAAAGTCCGAACTCCAGACCCTGCGCAGGGCACTGGCGAAGGTGGGTGAACTCAAGGGGATGGTGCTCGGCGTCACCGGCGAGGCGGGCATCGGAAAAACCCGGTTCGGTACCGAGGTCGGTCGCTTGGTGCGCAAGAGCAACGTGGGGTGGTGGGTCGGCCTGGCCCTCTACAGGCAAAGAGAGACGCCCTTGGCCCCGTTTCGCGACATGGTCGGCAACTGGTGCGGCATTTCTTCCGGTGATTCCGCCCAGGAAGTGAAAGAGAAGCTTTCCACCCTGCTCGAGGCCGGCCTGGACGAGATGGACCTGAGATCCCTGGCGTCCCTCTTCCGCCCGTTCGATGATGGACACACCCCCATCAACCACTCTTCCGATGGCCACGAAGCCATCTCCAGGGCCTTTCGCCGCCTCGTCCGCGGCATGTGCGCGGACCGCCCGAACGTGGTCCTGATAGAAGACCTCCAGTGGATGGATTCCCTCTCGTTGACTCTGATCGCCGATATCGCCGAAACCGCGGCACAGCTTCCCCTCCTGCTCCTCGTCACCTACCGGTCCGGCTTTCAGCCCCCGTTCGCGGGAAAGGCGTGGTTCGAAGAAATGACTCTCGACCGCCTGGATCGGGAAAACACACTCGAGATGGCCCGGCGACTGCTGGATGTCGACGACATACCCCCGCGGCTCGCGTCCGAACTCTATCACCGTTCCGATGGCAATCCGCTCCACTTGGAACAACTCCTGAAGCTGCTGGTCGAGGGGGGACACCTGGTCGTCGAGAATCGCCGGCTGAAAGAAGTGGGGCCGCACACCGCATCCCACGTGCCGCCGACAGTCCAGGGGCTGATCGAGTCACGGGTGGACGGCCTCTCCGAGGCAGGGAGAGATGTCGTGCAGGTGCTGGCCGTGATCGGACGCCGCGCCGACTGGAGCGTGGCACGGCAAGTCACCTTGCTCGGCGATACACTGGAATCGGTCGTCAGGGAACTCAAGGACAGGGACCTGGTGGTCATAGACGAAAGACGTATCACCTTCCGAAACCACATGACATGGGAGGTGATATACAACAAGTTGCTACACAAGACGCGCCTCCTCTATCATCTGCGCGTGGCGGAAACGCTCGAGGCGGTGTGGGAGGGCGACCTGCGACGCCACGCGGAAGAGATATTCCATCATTTCGAGGCAGCGGGGCAGCCCATCCGGGCGGCTCGATACGCCGGTCTGGCCGGAGATCGATACCGGAACGAGGCGTTTTTTTCGAAAGCCATCGACTACTACCAGAAAGCCATCGAACTGCTGCGCGACGCCGATGTGCGATCCAACGAGAGCGACGTGCTCCGAGAAACGGCGGAACTCTCCCTGCGGGCCGGGCAGCTTCAGGGGTTCCTGGGCGACCGGCGTGCTGCCGAGCTGACACTCGAGCGGGGCCTGGACTACGCGGGAGAGGTGGAGGACGACATCCTGGAGGCGAAGCTCCTCCTGGAACTCGGGCGCGTACGCGCGGATCGTGGGGACCGGTTCCTGGCCCAGAGCTACCTGGAACATGCCCTGGAATTGAGTGAAGCGCAAGGGCAGGTGGAACTCGCGTGCATGGTCCTGGATGCACTGGGCTCGTTCTACCTCGAGGCGGGAGAGAACGAGGCGAGTGCCCGTGCTTTCGACAAGGGGCTGGAACTGGCCTCGAGGCTGGGCAACCCCGCAGGGGTTGCGCGGCTTCTGAGAGGAAAGGGGACCTATCGGATCCGGGTCGGGGAGTACGCTGGAGCCTTGCGGCAGTTCACCAGGGCTCTCGATCTGGCGCGAGAGGCCAACGACACGGTCTTGAGCGGGAGGATCCTGAACAACATCGGCAACACGCACTGTTTTCTCGGCGAGTACGATCCTGCCATGGATGCCTACCGGCAGTCCGGGGAGATCCTGTTGTCCGCCGGATTCATGAGAGGTGCGATCATCAACTATCACAATATCGGCGACCTCTATTTCCGCCAGGGGCGCATGGGCAAGGCCTACACCTATTTCCGCGAATCCCGGAACATGGCCAAGGACTACCGCTGGGCGATGGGAGAGGTTTCGAACCTCGTGTACATGGGTTACATCGAGGCGAGGAGTGGAAATGATGCTTCCGGCCTGAAGACGCTGAAACATGGGGTCGAGCTGGCGAGCGAACTCCATCTGCCGGAGTGGATCGCGACCGGACTCTGGCTGGAAGGCCTGTACTACTCCTCGAAAGAGCCGGAGCGGGCACAGGCGGCACTGGTCGAGGCGCTGGATATTGCGACGTCGCTGAAAGACAAGAAACTGGTGGAAGAGGTAAAGAGGGCGCTTGTCGATGTGCGCTCGAGCAGCACGTGAGCGGGGAGAGATTGGCGGACGCTGCCCGGTTTCTAGCCCCCGGACCGATCTGCCACGACATCGATAATCGACTTGAGCGATGCCATGTCCACCGGCTTCCCGACCGCGGGGCGGGACATCTCAACGAGCTGTGACCGCGCTTTCCCCGAGAGTCCGGGGGGGAGCAGGAAGACCATCCGGTCCCGCACGCCGGGGTCCTGGCCGGCGATCTCCCGGATCAGGGCCATTCCGTGCTCCTCCGGCAAGAGCACATCGCACACGATGGCTGCGAAGTCCTGCCGAACGCCCAGGGCACTCTTCGCTTCGTCGGACGTGTTCGCCTGGAACACATCGTACCAGGATTCGAAATAGCGCCGGAAGCTCCTCAGCAAGTTCTTGTCGTCGTCCACGAAAAGGACGGGGCGCTTGTCGGAAGCCTCTTCCTTTTCTGGAGGGAGTTCGACAGGCTCGGCTTCGGCGCACACGAACGTGGTGCGGAACTTCGCCCCTCCTTCCGGATGGGTGTGGACATCGAGAGTTCCGCCTAGCGACTCGATGAGCCGATTCGCCGTCCCAAGCGCCAGGTAGGGGAACCCGCCGGCAGTGGCGAGGTAGGAAAAGTCGCCGAGGTGCTCCCCGATGTCGTCTGGCAACGGGAGGCCGTTGTGGGAGATCTCGAGGACGCCCAGTTCGCCATCGAGAGCCGTGCGGACCCAAATCTCGTTAGCCTTCGGGTCCATCTTGTCGAACGCCCGAACCGAGGCGAGCAGGAGGTTGACCAGTGCCCGGACGCACGTACTTCGGTGGACCGGCACGAGCACCGGGTCGGCATAGTCCTTTTCCACGCGAGCACGGGGTCCCACGTCGGCGCCGACGAGCGAAACAGCGGACTCGGCGATGTCGTTCAGGTTCTGCGGCTCCTTCACGTCGGGTTGGTCCGGGAGAATTCCCGCGAGGTCCCGCGCGAGGTTCCGGATATGGGCAAGGCTCTCTTCCGATTCATCGAACAGGAAGTCGAGGTCACTCAGAACGGACCCGAGATCGACGTTGCGAATGAACGCCTCGATGTCGCGATTCCGTGCGCCACCACGGTAGAGTTCGACGACCTTTCTCAGGTCCTTGATGTATGTCTTCAGGCGCCGGATGTTGGTCTCGAGTGCGGAGAAAGCGTCTCCCACGTCACGGACCATCCCCCCGGCCAGCTTCCCGACGATACCGAGATTCTTTGCGTCGAGCAGTTCTGTTTCCAACTCCGCCGGCACGAGCGGCTTGAGTGCCACTTCGGCAAAACCGATGGGGCGGTCGTCTTCGTCGGTCAACACCGAGACCTCGAGGACAATCGCTTGCTTCCTCCCATCGGCCCGGGTCAGCGTACATGGCACCACGACGTGACCCTTTTCCGTGGCCTCGGACTGCAGACTCTCCCAGTCGAACTCATCCAGTCCCAGGACTTCGTCCTGCGGCCGGTTGAACGCATCGTTGGCTTTCACGCCGGTGATCTCCTCCGCCCCGCTCGACCAGGTCAGGATGACGCCGGAGGTGTCCAAGGTGATGATGGCGGAGGACCGCGTGTTCTGGATCTGGAGCTGGTAGATGGACAGCTCCTTGATGGCCTCCTCGAGCGCCACACGTCCGCTCGCCAACCGGTTGGCTTCCTGCTCGATATCCCGAACCTTGTTGCCGAGGTAGTCGATCCGCTTCTCGAGTTCCTCGATGTGTTCCTGTGCGTCGGCATACTCCTGTTCGCGGGTCTCGAGCTGCTGGCGGTACTCCTCGACCGAGGACCTCGTGGTCGCGAGAGCTTCCTCGTACTCCTTTTCCTTGGTTTCGTCATGGAGGATCGAGACGAGCGCGATGGGAGTACCCTTCTCGTTGAAGATGACGGTGGTTTCGAAACGGACGGCGAGAGGCTTGCCGCCGGCATCGAGCACGGAGATTTCCCTGGACCAACGTCCGTCGCGCTCGATGCTCTCGGCCATGTCGGCCGCGATCTGCTCGCGCTCCTGCTCCGGGAAGAGCGTCGAAAGTCCCTTTCCAATCATCTCCTTGGGAGAATAGCCAAGGAGCCGCTCCGCCCGCCCGAGCCAGTTGATGACGTGTCCCTCGAGGTCCGAGACGACCACGGCATCCGAAACACGCTCGAAGCAGGACAACTGGAGCTTGACCCACTGCTCCAAGCGCTTCTTCTCCGTGAGATCGAATCCCATGGCGATGAAACCGTGAACCTGTCCTCGAGCGTTTTTCAGGCGGGCCGTGGACCATGAAATGTTCTTGACCTCTCCGGAACGTGTGCTGATGGCCAGCTCGGTCTCCCGGATATGCTGGTTCTTGTACATGTTCTCGTGGATACGCTCGACGATGGCCCTGTACTTGGGTTCGGGGTACATGCCCTGGAGCAGTTTTTCGAGGGTGGGGGTATTCTCCCGGCTGAAACCGGTGACCGTCTCCATCTTCTTGTTGATCTCGACGATACGGCCCTTCGTGTCCAGTATGTAGACGAGGAGGCCCGATTTCTGAATCAGGGCCTTGGTGTATTCCTGCTCTTCTTTGAGTGCGCTGCGGAGCTGGTTGCTCGCCGCCGAATCTTGAGCCGGGGAAGACGCCACGGGCTCGCTCCCATCGTGGAGGTAGGCGCGGACTCGAGTCGGATAGCCGTTCTCGTAGATGGATACGGCGTTGCTGTCCACCAGGAATTCGCGGCCGGCCTCGGGCTGCAGGCGCCACGTCGACGTGATATCGCTCTCTCCGCCAAACAACTCCTCGAGCATCTGCTTGGCTTCTTTCGCGCTCGACTCGTCGAGGATATCCTCGAGCGCCACATCCTCCAGTTCCTGTGGTAGCCCAAGGCGTTCGCGGACCTTCCTGTTGGCGAACAGCAGCTTGCCATCACGATCGACGTCGAGAATCATGATTGGAAGCGTTTCGAGAAGATCAAGCGGGCCGGTAGTGGCCGACTGGCCTTGGTCGTTCATGTCGTCTCCTCATCGGGCTGGCGGTTCGCTAAGGTCCGACACCGCTCTCGCAGGTCGCCATGGGCTGTGCGCCCACTGTCAGGCCCGCTGTGCCGGGACGAAGCAGCGTTCGAGACTCCTACCTAATACCGAAAATCACATACCCTGTCAACACCGCCGTATCACTTCCGAATTCATCCCGTGGCCGGCTACCTGCCGAGATATGCGGCGTCACGCGCCTCGACGACTCGAGCGATCTGCTCCGGGGTCGCGTCGATCAGACCGAACTCCGTGATGATACCCGACACGAACCGGGCAGGCGTCACATCGAAGGCCGGGGTCTCGGCCCGGGCTCCGCGCGGTGCGACCCGGACTCGAGCGTTCCGCCCCTGGTCGGTCTCCCCCGTTATCCACAGTATCTCGGAGGCGCTCCTCGTTTCGATCGGGATATCCCGTCCGGATCCACAGGCTCGATCGATCGTGGAAGAAGGCGCTGCGACATAGAATGGCACGCCGGCCTCCCGCGCGGCCAGAGCCAGTGGATAGGTGCCGATCTTGTTCGCCACGTCTCCATTGGCCGCGATCCTGTCGGCCCCGACGATGGCAAGGTCCACGTCGCCTCGAGCCATGATCGACGCCGTGGCACCATCGCACACGATCCGGAACGGGACACCCTCCTGGGTCAGTTCCCAGGCGGTCAGCCTGGCGCCCTGGAGCCTGGGCCGGGTCTCGTCGACCCAGACGAAGGGCTGTTTGCCGGCACGGTGCGCGACGTAGATGGGAGCC
>JAJSAM010000042.1 GCA_024274785.1 Planctomycetota bacterium
CGCATGAAGAACCTGAAAGCCCCGAGGGGCAAGGGAGGTGTGCGAACGAAGAAGACCGCCTGATCATGTGATCCGTCGGCGATCTCCCGGGGGGTCACGTTTGATGATCATTGGGGGGTCACTTGACTTGATCGGTCACAACCATGATTGCCGCTCTTGCGCAGTGGGAGCGGGAGGAGATAGCGTCGCGCGTAGCCGCTTCGGTCGCAGTCAGGGCTGAACTGGGAAAGCCGCTGGGAGGCGCCGCACCCTACGGTTACCAGTGGAAGGACAAGCAACTCGCTCCTGATCCCCAAGAGGCCCCGGTGCGAAAGCTGATCTTCGAGCTCTTTCTCGAGCATCTCCGCAAGAAGACCGTCGCCAGAATCCTGAACAACCGCGGCTATCGAACCCGCAAGGGGGCGAAGTGGTCTGACACCACCATCACCCGCCTGCTTCAGGACCCCACGGCCAAGGGACTTCGCCGCGCCAACTACACCCGTTCTCAGGGCAACGGCAAGGCTTGGGAACTCAAGCCTGAGGAGGACTGGGTCTGGACCACCGTTGAACCGGTCGTCTCCGAGGAGGTCTGGGACCAGTGCAACGCAATTCTCATCGAGCAGAAGGAGGCTCGCCGTCCGCCCACCAAGCGCCCACGACATCTCTTCGCCGGGCTGGCCACCTGTGAATGCGGCGGGAAGATGAACGTACCCAGCAACTCTCCCAAGTACATCTGCCAAACCTGCCGAAACAAGATCCCCATCGATGACCTCGAGACCGTCTTCCGCGAACAGCTTCGCGGCTTCTTTTTTTCCGCAGAAGACATCAGCCAGCACCTTCAGCAGGCCGACGAGACCATTCAGGCCAAGGAGGCCCTCCTGACCTCTCTCTGCTCAGAGCAAACCAAGGTCAAGGAGAAGATGGACAAGATCCTCGCCCTGTACCTCGATGACGAGATCTCCAAGAGAGGTTTTGGCCAGCGCTATGGTCCTCTGGAAGAACGTCATACCCACCTCGGCGACGAGATTCCACGGATCCAGGGCGAACTCGACTTCCTGAAGATCAGCCTGACCTCCAGTGACGACATCATTCGAGAAGCTCAAGACCTCTATGGAAGATGGGACGACCTACTAACAGAAGAGAAACGCCGAATCGTCGAGCAAGTCGTGGAGCGTATATACATAGGCAAGGATGAAATCACAATCGAGGTCAGCTACCAGCCTCTTCGTTCCGAAATGATGGCAAAAGGGCAACAAACCCTCAGGGCTGCGTTGCCACTGCCGCCGCAGCCTCCGAGGGGTGGTGGGGACGCATTTTCGGAGGGGCGGGCCTCCGGTCCCGGAATTCCCCACCAGCCCACGCCTTTTCGGTCCCCTTGTCAGTTCGGGGTTGATACAACCCTCCCCAACGACGCCACGGACATTGGATGGTCACCAAAGAGCCCATGGAACGCGTGCTGCTCGTCGATGACGAAGTGGAGTACGTGCAAGCCCTCGCCGAGCGCCTGGAGATGCGCTCGATCGAAACCCTCGTCGCTCACGATGGGGAGCAGGCTCTCGAGATTGCCGCGCGGGAGCGCCCCTCCGTCGTCGTCCTCGATCATCGCATGCCGGGCATGGATGGCCTGGAGGTCCTCCGCCGCCTGAAGCTGGCCGATCCGGGGGTGCAGGTCATCCTGCTGACCGGCCACGGTTCCGACCGGGACCAGGCTCGCGCCAGGGAACTCGGGGCACTGGTTTACCTGCGGAAGCCGGTGGATCTCGATGTGCTGCTCGCCCGGCTCGCCGAGGCTCGGGAGAAGGTCCGCCGCGGCAGGGGGAGCACTGCTGGTGACCTCTGAGATCAGCCTGCACCGGTATCGCCGGCTCTGGATCCTCACCGTTCTCATTACCTCCGTGGTCACTGTTTCCGCCCTGCTCGTGCTGAACGGCGTCAACTACCACCAGTTCGAACGCACGCTCGAGGCGGAGTCGATGCTCGAGGTGGAAGTGATGCTGGATCTCACCGGGCAGAGCGTCACCCGGTCGCTCGACGAGCGCCTGGCATCCCTCCGGCTCCTGGTGCGGACCCGATCGTTCGACGAACTGTCCGACCGGAAGACCCTGAGCTCCCTCCTGAAGGCCCTCCGCAGCAGCTACGGCGAGTTCGCCGGGCTCTCGCTCCGAGCCGGGAACGGGGAACCCGCCATCGCGGTCGGCGGCACCGTACCCGACCTCGGCGGTGAGGAGTCGGTGGGGGAGGTGGTCTCCATCTTGAACGAGGGCTACCGCTTCGCGCTCTCCGTCCGGAGCGAGGACGACGAAGGCCACTCCTTCCGCCTGACCGCCGCGGTGGATGCCCACCTGTTGGCGGAACTCGCTGAGGAACGTGACGAGGACCTGCCGATCTTCACGTTTCTCGTGAACCGCCAATCCGTGCTGCAGACCCCGTCGCGCTACTGCGGCGGAGAGGTGCTCGAGCCCTGCGTCCGGGAGCTGCCCCGGATCGATGACCGCAGTGCGGTGTTCAAGGACCTGGATCGGGACGGCTACCGCCTCTTCTGGGGACACTCCCAGGTGCCGGACAGCCCGTTCACGGTGGTGGTTCTGCTCCAGCCGAGCCTGGGCGCCCGCAGCTATTTCCAACTGCGGGGCGAACTGCTGCTCATCACGATCGGCAGCGCGGCGCTGCTGCTTCTGCTGAATGTGGGGACCGCGACGTGGCTCATCCTGAAGATCCGCGAGGCGGACGTGCACCAGGCCCAGATGCTGCACAAGGCCCAGTACACGACGAAGATGGCCTCGCTCGGACGGTTGGCGGCCGGGGTCGCTCACGAGATCAACAACCCCCTCGCGATCATCAACGAGAAGGCGGGCCTCGTCAAAGACCTGGCCGGCCTGGTGAAGGAGGAATTCCCCCGCCGGGAGAAGGTCGTCGCCAACCTCGACTCGATCCTCCACTCCGTGGAGAGATGCCGGGCCATCACCCATCGGCTCCTCGGCTTCGCCCGGCGGATGGACGTGGACCGGGAACCGGTCATGGTGGACCTCCTGCTCACGCAGGTCCTGTCGTTCCTCGAGACGGAGGCGTTGCACCGGGAAGTCGAGATCGTGAAGGAGTTCCCCGAGGAGCAGATCCGCATCGAGAGCGACCGGGGGCAGTTGCAACAGGTGTTCCTGAACATCCTGAACAACGCATTCGAGGCAACGCCGGACGGCGGGACCATCAGCCTGGGGGTGAAGGCCGAGGGAGATGACTCGGTGGTCGTCACGGTTCGCGACACCGGGCACGGTATCGATTCGGCGGACGTGAAGCACATCTTCGAGCCGTTCTACACCACGAAGGGCAAGTATGGCACCGGCCTCGGGCTCTCCATCACCTACGGTATCGTCACGAACCTGGGCGGGGACATTCGGGTCGAGAGCGAACTCGGCGTCGGCACGTGCTTCACGATCGTGCTTCCCCTCGGACCGGCTCCGGGAGGAGGCGGCGGTGAGTGAATTGTGCGTTCTCCTGGTCGACGACGAGATGGAACTCGTGCAGGCGATGGCCGAACGGCTCGAACTTCGGGGCTTCACCGCGGTGGGGGTCCGGAGCGCCCGGGACGCCCTCCATGCTCTCGACGAAGATGACTTCGACGTGGTCGTGGCGGATGTGCGGATGCCGCGCATGGGAGGCATTCAGCTCGCCCGGCGGATCCGCCGGAAGCACCCCGGCGCCGCGGTGGTCCTGCTCACCGGACATGGCTCGAGACGGGATGCCGAGGAGGGGAAGAAGGCGGGGGCCATGGCCTATCTCGCCAAACCGATCGATCTTGCCGACCTGATTCAGGTCGTGCGGGACGCGGTCTCCGCGAAGAAACGGAGGGATTCCTCGTGACGGCCGGGCGCGACCTGAAGCGGGCGGGGCTCTCTTTCTTCGGGGACGTCACCGCCGGAATCACCCACGACATCCGCAACTCGCTGGCGATCCTGAAGGAGATCTCCGGTCTGCTCTCCGACCTCGGCGACGCGGCCGGCGAAGGAGGGACCCTGGATGCGGAGCGGGTGAAGAGCATTGCCGGCCGTCTCGACGTGCAGGTGAATCGGGCCAACGCCACGGTCGGCCTGCTGAACCGCTTCGCCCACAGTGTGGACGTGCCGAGACGCCGGATCGATCTGCGGGAAACCGTCGCCATGGTCGGCGATCTGGCGAAGTCGAAAGCGGTTCGGAAGCGGGTGAGTCTCGAGGTGGTTCTGCCGGAGCACGGCCTCGGGGTGGAGGGTGACCCGTTCCTGCTCGAGCACGTGATCTTCCTCCTGCTCGGGATGACGATCGAGAGTGCGGAAAGGGGGGGCACGGTGACTCTCGCGCTTTCGCCGGCCGGCCCTGGCGCTACCATCTGTTTTGAAGGGGCCGGCCGTGGGAAGGTCCGGATGGAGGGGGCGGTTTCGCACCTTCTGACGCTCACCGGATGTACCGCGGAGTACGAGGGCCGGGGCGACACACTGGTCCTCGAACTGCCCGGGAGGATGCCGGGAAAGGAGAGCACCGACCATGGATGACCACCGGATTCTGATCGTGGATGACGAAGAGGAGTTCACCTCGTTGCTTTCGGAACGGTTGACGGCGCGGGGACTTCGCGTGGAGACCGCCGCCAGCGGCGCGGGTGCGATCGAGCAGGTCGCCGCGGGGAATTTCGATGTCGTGGTGCTCGACATGGTCATGCCGGGCATGGACGGGATCGAGACGCTGCAGCACCTGCGTGAGCACGATTCGGACTTGCAGGTGATCCTGCTCACCGGGCACGCCACCGTGGAGAAGGGCGTGCATGCGATGAAGCTCGGCGCGGCGGACTTCCTGGAGAAGCCCGCGGAGTTGAATGAGCTGCTCGGGAAGATCCGCGAGGCGTACTCTCGCAAGCTGATCCTGATCGAGGAGCGGAACACGAAGAAGATCGACGACATTCTGAAATCGAAGGGCTGGTAGTCCGGAGGGTGTGCTCCATGGAGATCCGACGCGCGCGAGACGTCATGGTTCCGATCGGGGAGTATCCGCATGTCTCCATGGAGGTCACCATCGCCGAGGCGATCAAGATGTTCCTCGACGGCTCGCATGACATCGAGGTGAACGCCGGCCGGAAGTCCTTGCCGCGTGCGCTGCTCGTGATCGGGACCCACCACGAGCTGATCGGCATTCTGCGCCGCCGCGACATCATGAGAGGTCTGGAACCCGGGTTTTTCCACTCGGTCGGAGCCGACCGGGAGAGCGAGATCTTCTCGGTGCGCCACGACCCGAACCTCGCCGAGTTCTCCTTTGATCACATGCTGGGGCCCATGAAGAACCGGGCCGCAAAAGCGATTGCAACGGTCATCCAGCCCATCCGGATCACGGTCAGGGAGGATGACCACCTGTTCAAGATCATCGACGCGATGGTGGACGGAAACGTGAGCCTGATCCCGGTTCTCGAGAACGGGCGGGTCACCGGCGCGGTTCGCACCGTCGATGTGCTCGAGGAAGTGTCGAGGCTCATTCGCTGACTCAATTCCAATCAGGGCTGAACTGTTCAGGACCCACTGACCATGGTCGATCACAAGGCTGGGGCCGTGCGGGGCAAAGGCGGGGGCGGTGAGATCCGCCTGGGAGAGTCCGTTCCCAGACTGGATGTCAAACGTCTGATCTTCATGTTCCTTGGACTGGGGCTCTTCGCCCTCGTCTTCTTTTCGCCGGACTGGGCGCCGGCGGTCGACCCGGACGGCGTGGAGTTCAGTCTCTCCCACGAGGGCAAGGCGGCGCTGGCGCTCTTCCTGCTTGCCGCCACCTGGTGGGTGTTCGAGGTCGTGCCGATCGGCGTGACAGCGATCACCATCGGCGTGATTCAGGCCCACTTCCTGATCAGGGACCCCAAGGTGGCCTTCACGAACTTCATGGACCCGTCGGTGTGGTTCATTTTCGGATCGCTCGTGATCGGGATGGTCTTCACCAAGGTGGGGCTCACCCGGAGGCTCGCCTACAAGATGCTGGCGGTTGTCGGTGAGAAGACCAGCATGATCTATCTCGGCTGCTTCGTGGTGACCGCGGCCCTGACCCTGATCATGGCCCACACCGCGGCGGCGGCGACCATCTTCCCTCTGCTCATGGCGATCTACGCACTCTATGACGAGGACGGGAAGCGGTCGAAGTTCGGCAAGGGGCTCTTCATGGGCATGGCCTATGTCGCCGGCGCGGGCAGCATCATTACCCTGCTCGGCGCCGCGCGAGGCGCCGTGGCCATCGGGTTCTTCACGGAGATCACCGGCCGGAACATCGGGTTCTTCGAGTTGACCTGGTACATGCTCCCGGTCGGGGCGCTGATGGTGTTCGTCCTGTGGGCGTTCTTCATGGTGGTCTACAAGCCGGAGAAGGCCACCATTCCCGGGCTTCGTGCAAGGGCGAGAGAACTCAATGCGCAACTCGGCCCGATCAAGCCGGCGGAGATCATCGCCCTCGCCATCGTCTTCTGCGTCATCGCCGTCCTCTCTCTGAAGGCTCTCTTCCCGGAATCGCCGCTCGGGAGTCTGCACAAGAGCGCCATCCTCCTCACCGGAACCGTGCTGTTCTTCCTGACGAAGATCCTGACGGTGAAGGATCTCTAGAAGATTCCGTGGAACATCATCCTGCTCTTCGGCGGAGCGATGAGCATCGGGTTCTGTCTCTGGGAGACGGGCGCCGCGAAGTGGCTGGCCATCAACTGGCTGGTGCTGTTCAAGAACGCCCCCGGACTGGTGTTCATCCTCGGGATCGCCTTCTTCGTCATGATCATGACCAACTTCATCATGAACGTGGCCGCCATTGCCATCAGCCTGCCGGTGGCCCTGGTCATCGCTCCGTATCTCGGCGTGACCGGCGAGGTGGTCCTCTTCGCCTCCCTCGTCACCGCGGGCATGCCGTTCCTCTGCCTGGTGGGGGCGGCGCCGAATGCGATCGCCTACGAGAGCGGGCAGTTCAGCTCGGGCGAGTTCTTCCTGGTGGGTATTCCCGCCAGCCTCCTGCTCATGGCCGTGGTGGGATTGTTCGTCTGGTTGATCTGGCCGTTGATGGGCATGGCGATATATACAAGCTGAGGAATTGCGGCGGGGCCGTGAAGCGAAGCAGTCCGGCTGCGGGAATCTACCGAAAGGACGAGTGGGATGGGTCTGTCATCTGAGAAGTGCATAGAACTCGAGGCGACGTATGGGGCGCACAACTACCACCCGCTGCCGATCGTGATCGCGAAGGGCGACGGCGCCTGGGTCTGGGATCCCGAGGGGAAGAAGTACCTCGACTGCCTGGCGAGCTACTCCGCGCTGAACCAGGGATACAACCACCCCCGGATCATGCAGGCGGTCCGCGACCAGCTCGACACCGGCGTCACGCTGACCTCCCGCGCGTTTTACAACACCCGGCTCGGCGAGTTCATGGAGAAGATCTGCAAGCTCGCCGGTATGGACCGGGCGCTGCCGATGAACACCGGCGCGGAGGCGGTGGAAACGGCGATCAAGCTGGCCCGGCGGTACGGGTATCAGCAGAAGGGCATCCCGGCGGACCAGGCGGAGATCCTCGTCTTCAGCGGTAACTTCCACGGCCGGACCACCACGATCGTCGGCTTCTCCGACGAGGATGCCTACCAGCGGGACTTCGGTCCCTTCACGCCCGGTTTCAGGATCCTTCCGTACGGGGATATCGATGCATTCAGGGCGGCCTTGAACGAGAACACCGCCGGCGTCCTGATCGAGCCGATCCAGGGTGAGGCCGGCATCATCGTGCCCCCGGAGGGCTACCTCGCGGAAATGGCGCGGCTCTGCCAGGAGAACGGCGCTCTGCTGATGCTGGATGAGATCCAGTCCGGGCTCGGCCGGACCGGCAGGATGTTCGCATTCGAGCACGAGTGTATCCGGCCGGACGTGCTGCTCCTCGCGAAGGCCATCTCCGGCGGCGTCCTGCCGGTGTCCGTCGTGCTCGCGAGCGAGGAGGTGATGGGTGTCTTCAAGCCGGGCGACCATGGCTCCACCTACGGCGGCTGCCCCCTCGGCGCCGCGGCGGCCATCGCGGCGCTCGACGTGCTGGTCGATGAGAAGCTCTGCGAGCGCGCGGTCGAGATGGGCGCCTACCTCATGGACGGCCTGAAGGCGATCGGTTCGCCCCACGTCGAACTGGTGCGTGGTCGCGGCCTGTGGGTCGGCGTCGTGATCAGGAAGGACTCCGGCAAGGCTCGCCCATTCTGTGAGCGACTGATGGAACTCGGCGTCCTCTGCAAGGAGACCCACGAACAGGTCATTCGCTTCGCCCCGCCGCTTACCGTGAAGAAAGAGGATCTGGACTTCCTGATCGAGCAGGCGAAGGCGGTGTTGAGCCAGCCCGCATAGAGGGTATCCTGCCGTCCCGCCGAAGTGTGGATTTGACCCTCCGAGGTGGTGGCGGGCTTTCTTGCGGTCAGGACGACGAACGGGTTACGGCCACCGGTGGGACATCCGGGGACGGCGTTGCGGTGGGTGTGGACGAGACTCTCGCCATCCTCAACGCAGGCCCGACACATCGAATAGTCGCCGCATCCGCGCCGCGTGTGTACACTCGACGGTTTGACTGCCGGAAACAGCGTCGTGCAGAGTCAATACCGAAAAGTCCGGATCTACTTCGAGAAGGTGGGGGATGCGCGGTTTCTCTCCCACCTCGATGTCATGCGCACCATGGAACGGGCGCTGCGCCGGGCTGGATTACCGGTCAAGTTCACCGAGGGCATGAACCCCAAGGTGAAGATGTCCTTCCCCACCGCCCTCCAACTCGGCATGGCGTCGGGAGTGGAGGTCATGGAGGTGCAGCTTCCCCCGGAGTTGACGGTGCGGGAAGTTCGCGACCGCCTTCGCGCGGAGTTGCCGGAAGGGCTGCGGCCATGGGGGGGCGATGCCCTCTACACGGGAGAGAAGTGGTCCGTTCAGGAGCTTTCCTACGAGATCCGTCCCGCCGGGGGAGAGCTGCCCGGGAAGGACGAGGTGGCGGAACTGCTGAAACGGGAGAAGATCCTGATCGACCGCCGTGGGAAGGAAGTGGACCTGAAGCCGCTCCTCGCGAATATGGAGCACGATGGCACGAAGATCCGCCTGGGAATCACCTGGACCGACACCGGTACCGCCCGTCCGGAAGATGTGCTGCGGGTTCTCGGATGTGACGCCGACACCGTGTCGGTCGTCAAGACCGGAGTCCGGTTCCGAAGCTCCCTGATGGAGCAGATCGAAAAAACGAATGTCCCGAAGCATCCTGATCAATGACCTCGAAGAAGAGGAAGTTCGCGTCGCTGTCGTCGATGACGGTCGTCTGGAAGACCTCTTCATCGAGCGCCTGAGTGCCCGGAAGTATCTGGGGAACGTCTACAAGGCCCGCGTCGTGAACGTCGAACCCTCCATCCAGGCGGCCTTCGTCGACTTCGGCGGGGAGCGCAACGGATTCCTGCACGCGTCGGACGTCATGCCGTTCTATGCGGATGATCCCGAGGACATCACCGCCTACGAGCGCCGTCCGCGGGGCCGGCACGCCCTGATCCAGGACACGCTCGAGAAGCGACAGGAAGTCCTGGTGCAGGTGACGAAGGAGGGCATCGGCAACAAGGGGCCGACGCTCACCACCTTCGTCTCCATCCCCGGGCGCTACATGGTGCTGATGCCGAGTCTGGCGCGGGTGGGCGTGTCGAAGAAGATCCGCGACGACGACACGCGGCGACGCCTGAAGAAGCTGATCTCCGGGCTCGACCGGCCGGAGGGCATGGGATTCATCGTTCGGACCGCGGGCCGGGATCGGAGTGAGGATGAACTCCGCAAGGATCTCGAATACCTGGTCAAGCTCTGGGATTCCATGATCCGCCGCGTGCGCAGTTCCCGGGCTCCCGCGCCGATCTACCTCGAATCCGACCTCGTGACCCGGACGATCCGGGACGTTTTCACCGACGCGGTGGACGAAATCGTGGTGGACTCCGAGGAGGTCTACCGGACCGCGGACGAGTTTCTTGAGGAGGTGATGCCCCAGTATCGGAATCGACTGAAGCTGTTCACGGGTGAACGACCGCTCTTTCACGTTCACCGCGTGGAAGAACAGATCGAGCGGGTGTTCCAGCGCCGCGTGCCGCTCGGGAACGGCGGCCACCTGGTGATCGAGCAGACCGAGGCCCTCGTCGCCATCGACGTCAACTCCGGCCGTTTCCGCGAGGAGAACGACCTCGAGGAGACCGCCTACCGGATGAACGTCGAGGCGATCCCCGAGGTCTGCCGCCAACTTCGCCTGAGGGACCTCGGCGGCCTGATCATCATCGACATGATCGACATGCGGGACCCGGATCGCCGTCTGGAGGTCGCCCAGCGCATGCGGCGGGAACTCCGGAAGGACAAGGCGCGCGTGCGCGTGGCGCCGGTCTCTGAATTCGGCCTGATCGAACTGACCCGGCAGCGGGTCCGTCCCAGCCTGAAGCAGGAGACCTACGTCCGGTGCTCGGCCTGCCGGGGCATGGGGCAGGTGAAGTCCATCGAATCCATGGTGCTGAAGGCGCTGCGGGACATCCGCGCCTTTGCCCGTCGGGAGGGGGGCAAGCGGGTGGAAGTCATCGTGCCGGAAGAGGTTGCCGCCGCTCTGGTGAACAGCAAGCGGTCGGCGCTCCTCGAACTGGAGCGCCAGTTCGACCGTGAGATCGTGGTGCATGGGGACTTGAATCTGCATCCGGAGGAGGTGCGGATCAGGACGGCATAGGCGGGGCACCGCGCTTCGCCCCGCTCGTAGGTGCGCCGCCGCCCGGATCGAGAATCTCACGTTGACACTTCCACTAATCTTGACGCAGCCCCTTCCGTACGGTTCAATCCGGGGCTTCGTGCCCAGTTGTCGTCGTTTGTCCAGGAGTTGAGCCGATGTATGCCGTGATCCAGGATGGAAGCCGGGACTACCGCGTGGCCGAAGGTGACACCGTCGAGGTCGACCTTCGGAAAGACGCCGCTGCCGGCGATGAAATCGTCTTCCCCCGCGTCCTGCTCGTTCGGAAGAGCGACGATGAGGTTCTCGTAGGCACGCCCCTCGTTCCGGGCGCCGAAGTCAAGGGAACCGTGCAGGGCAACGTCAAGGGCGAGAAGCTGATTGCCTACAAGTACAAGCGGCGCCAGGGTTACCACCGCAAGCGTGGCCACCGCCAGCAGTACACCAGCGTGCGCATCACCGGGATCTCGGTGTAGGAGGGCGATATGGCTCACAAAAAAGGACAAGGCTCCAGCCGGAACGGACGCGACTCCAACCCGCAACACCGCGGCTTGAAGCGCTACGGCGGCGAGTTCGTCACTTCAGGGACGATCATCGTCCGGCAACTTGGCACGAAGTTCAAGGCCGGCAACAACACCCGCCTCGGGCGCGACTGGACCCTCTTCGCCACCGCCGACGGCATCGTCGAGTTCGGCACCGGACGGAAGATCCACGTCCACCCGGTTGCCGCCGAGACCGAGTAGCATCCCTTCCCGGAAGGGACGATCATGTTCCAGGACGTAGCCGAACTCACCGTCAGGGGTGGTGACGGCGGATCCGGATGTGTGTCCTTCCGTCGTGAGAAGTACATCCCCAAGGGCGGCCCCGACGGAGGCAACGGCGGGCACGGCGGTTCCGTCATCTTTGTCGTCGACTCCCAACTCACCACCTTTGCGGACTCGAAGCTCCTTCCCGAGTACAAGGCCGAGAACGGACGGCCCGGCGAGGGCGGCAACCGGACCGGGCGTTGCGGCGTGGACCTGATCATCGTCGTTCCACCGGGGACGATCATCAAGGACGCCGAGCACGGTCACGCCCTGAAGGACCTGAAGGCCGACGGCGACCGGGTGGTCATCGTGCAAGGTGGCAAAGGGGGCCGTGGCAACACTTCGTTCGCCTCTTCCACGAGACAGGTTCCGCGGGAATGCACTCCGGGCACGCCGGGAACGGAGCGGCGGCTTCTTCTCGAGCTCAGTCTGGTCGCGGATGTGGGGCTCGTGGGGCTGCCGAACGCGGGGAAGTCCACCTTGCTCTCCCGAATCTCCTCGGCCCGCCCCAGGATCGCCGACTATCCGTTCACCACGCTCATCCCGCACCTCGGCGTAGTGCGCATCGACCATGCCCGATCGATGGTGGTCGCCGACATTCCCGGGCTCATCGAAGGGGCGTCGGACGGCGCCGGTCTCGGCCACCGCTTCCTGAAGCACGTGGAGCGCACCCGAGTGCTCCTGCACCTGGTGGAAGCGTGTCCGCCGGAGGGCGCTCCGGAGCCCGCGGAAGCATATCGGATCATTCGGGAGGAACTCCGGGCCTTCAGCCCGTTGCTCGCCGGGAAGCGGGAGATCGTCGCGCTCACCAAGATCGATGCCGGACCCGAGGAGTCGGTTCTCAAGTCCGTTCGAGAGGAATCCGAAAAGGATGTGTACCCGATTTCCGCAGTGACCGGCCGTGGGCTCAAGGAGCTCCTCGGTCGGGTATCCCGTGAGCTCTATCCGGAGGATCGCGGCTGACCGGAATTCGGGCAGGAGAGCCCGATGAATCCGACCACCGCCGGCAGTGCCCTTCGGGGCGACATGAGCACCGACCAGACCGGACTGAGCATTACGGATCTCTTCCAGGTCCTCCTGAAGCAGGGGGCCTCCGACCTCATCATCAAGACCGGTTCCTGCCCGGCGATCCGGGTGAACGGCCGTATTCGATTCATCACCGACCAGGCGACCACGGCGGCCTTCAGCCAGAGCCTCCTGAATCTGATCTGCGATGAGCGGATGCAGGAGACCTTCTTCGCGGAAGGTGAAGTCGACACTTCCTACGAGCAGGAGGACATCGGCCGGTTTCGGGTCAACGTATTCCGCCAGCGAGGTCACATCGGGTTCGCCATGCGTTACGTGAAGGCGGAAGTGCCGACCATGCGGGAACTCGGACTTCCCGCGGAGCAACTCGAACGGCTGGCTTCGTTGTCGCGTGGCCTGGTGCTCGCCACCGGGGTCGCCGGAAGCGGCAAGTCGACGACCCTGGCCGCCATGGTCCGATTCATCAACGAGAGTTCCCAGCGTCACATCGTCACGATCGAGGATCCGATCGAGTTCCTGCACACCGATCGGCAGAGCATCATCACTCAGCGTGAGATCGGCGGGGACACGCTGGACTTCCCCACTGCCCTGAAGCACGTGGTGCGGCAAACTCCGGACGTGATCCTCATCGGTGAGATGCGGGACAAGGTGACGATGGAGGCGGCGCTGGCCGCCGCCGAAACCGGCCACCTCGTGCTTTCGACGCTCCACACCGTCAACGCCGTGCAGACGGTGGAGCGGATCATCTCTTTCTTCCCGCCGCACCAGCACAACCTCATCCGGCAGCAGCTTTCGATGACGCTCGAAGGCGTCGTGTCCCTGCGGCTGATCCAGCGCAAGGACCGATTCGGCCGCGTGCCGGCGGTGGAGCTGATGCTCGCCACGCCGACCATCCGGGAGATCCTCGCTGAGGGCCGCACGAAGGAACTCGGGCGCGCCATCTACGAGGGGGCGGACTACTTCGCGACCCAGACCTTCAACCAGAGCCTGGTGAAGCTTTACAACGCCGGGGTCATCTCGCACGCCGAAGCACTTTCCGCCGCCGACAACCCGGATGAGCTCAAGCTCGAGATGCGGGGGATCGCGAAGGGCGGCAAGGCGGACTTCGACTTCGACTACTGACCGGGCGCGCGGCCCGGTGAAGAACCGGGCCGACCGCCACGATCCCGGCACAGTCGAAATTGGGCGCCACGCCCCACACCATTTAGAGTGGAAGAACCTCCGGTGCGTCTTCGTCCTACTGCAAACGCACCGACTGGGATATTCCATGAGAATCAAATTCCTGAAGAAGCTGCTGTGGGGTGTGAACGCACTGCTGGTGCTCGGCGTGGTCGGCGTCGTCCTGAAGTTCTTCTTCCTCGCTCCGACGAACCCGAAGGTCGCCCGGAGTGCCGAGGATATCCTCGGTGAGGTCATCCGGCAGGGACGGCGGAAGATCGAGCGCGACAAGCCGGATCCCGCCCACACCTATCGGAATACCCACGAACTGGCGATCTTCGGAGCGCCGCCACCGCCGCCGGAGGTCCAGGACCCCGGGTCGCCGGTCGCCACGCGATCTCCGCTTGCCCGCAACTACGAACTGATGTGGACGTTGCTGGATCCGCACGGATGGGGATCCTACGCCCACCTGGGGAAGCTTCCGGACCGCAAGGTCATTCTGAACGTCGAGGTCGGGGAGAAGGTCGACGGCGCCTGGAAACTCATCAGTGTCAGCCGATTCCACGCTGAATTCGAGGATGAGTCCACCGGCGATACCGTCACTCTCGAACGAAAGAAGGTGGAGGTCCCTCCACTGGACGCCGGGGCGGTTGAGGTGGGCGAACCCGGGGCCGGGGGAACCGGAATGGTCGGCCCCGCTCCCCGTCTCTCTCCGGAGGAGGACTTCAACCGGGGACCCATCAAGGGCGCACTGAAAAAGAGTGAGAATCACTGGGAAATGCCGGCTGAGGAAGCCTCCTGGTTCGGCCGCAACGGCGACCGGGTGGCGAATCAGGTCTCCCTGAAGCCCGAGAAGGATCCGGCGACGGGGCGGCCCGATGGCGTGCGCATTACGAGCATCCAGAAGGGCTCGATTGCCCAGGCCCGTGGTCTGCTGCTCGGTGACAAGATCAAGTCCATCAACGGTACTCCCGTGAATTCGCGGCAGGATGCCGTTTCGTACGTGAAGGGGCCGGGGAAGGGACTCAGCCGCTACCTGGTGGTGATCGAGCGCAAGGGCAAGATCATCACTCTGACGTACGACGTTCGGAAATAGGCGCCCCGAACGGCTCTGGATTTCGACCGTGATCCCTGCGGGTTCCGGCGGCGAAGACGTGCTAGCCTCTGCGAATGTTGATCGCGGTGGATGTTGGAAACTCCGGGGTGAAAGCGGGCGTGTTCGACGGGGAGGATCTTCGTTCCCATGCTCGCTTCGCGATGTCGGACCTCTCCTCGCCGGATCTCCTGGCCGGCCTCCTGGACATCGAACCGGATGATGTCGACGCCATCATCGTGGTGAGTGTCAGCGAGCCGCTCCTCGCCGCATTCCTCTCCGGTTCCGGGAAGGGTGCCGTCGTCCTGGGGCCGGATGTGCCCATCCTCGTCGAGAACCGGTACCGGGACCCTTCCGAAGTCGGTGCGGACCGGCTGGTGAACTGCGCCGCGGCGCATGCTCTCGCCGGCGGGGCGGCCGTCGCTGTGGACCTCGGTTCCGCGGTGACGGTCGACGCGGTCTCCGCCGACGGGGCGTTCCTCGGCGGAGCGATCGCTCCGGGACTGCCGTCCCTCCAGGCCGGATTGCGGTCGGCGGCCCCCGCCCTTCCCGAGTGGGTGCGGGAGGCGCCTTCGGCCGGTCTCCCCCGAACCACCCGGCAGGCGGTGAACTGGGGCATCCTGCATGGTCTGGCCGGGATGGTGGATCGCCTGATCGCGCGAGTTTCCGACAGTGTGGGCGATGGGGCGCCGGTCTACCTCACGGGCGGGGATGCCGATCTGGTGTCCGGTCTGCTGGGGATCGAGTCGATCATCGTCCCGCACCTCACCCTCGATGGGGTCCGTATTCTGTATGATCGTGCTCGGAGGGCATGACGGTGCACGTGATCTCACTCGACGACCTGGATTCGAAAACGATCCGCGAGGTGACCGCGGGGAGGGTGGATTCCCGGATCCCCGGCCCGCGGCTCATTGCCGTACTCGACTTCCTCCCTCTCGGTGTCGCGGGGCTGGCCCTGAGGGCGGCGGCGGCCCGAACCGGTGCTTCCCTGGTTTTCGGCCGCGAGCTGTTTCCCGGCTTCCCGGGAGGGACCGACCTTCTCGAGTCGGCACGCGTCGCCGGCGCCTATGCGGACCTGCTGATCGTCCGGCATCCCATGAAGGGGGCGGCCCGTGCCGCGGCCGTGGTGTCCGGTGCTCCGGTCTTCTCGGCCGGGGACGGTGCGGGTGAAGATCCCCTCTTCGCGCTGGGGGACCTCGCTACTCTCTCGGATCGCCTCGGCGGGCTTGAGGGAAAGACCGTCGCCCTGTGCGGAGACCTGTTGCGCAACCGCCGGGTACATTCGCTGGCGGGCGGCCTCGTGGCCTCCGGCGTTCGCGTACTCCTGGTGCCGGCACGGGGGGTGGAACCGGGGCACGGTCTGCTCGATCGGCTGGGGCGCCGCCACGGGTACCATCCGGTCCGTTTCAAGGCACGTTCCATGTCCTCACTCCTCGACATGGTGGATTCCTGGCTGCTGACCCCCGATCTCGACCACCAGTTGTCCCTGCTGCCGGATGTGCTCGCGAGCTCAGACGAAGAGCGCCGGGCGGTGCGCCACCAGGTGAAGGAGGTCGATGCGATGTGGGTCGCGGCCACCTGCGATGAGACGGGGGAGCCGCTCCAGCAGCGCCCGAACCCACTCCTGCCGTGGCGTCCGGACGACGGCCGGGCCCATCTCTCGGAGGGCCTGCCGGTGGACGACGCTCCCGACTGGGCCGAGCGGGCCCCGGCGGAAGTTCGGGCCCTTTCCGCGGTCCTTGGCCTGGCGGCCGGGCCCCCGGCGTCCGGCCGGAGGCGCCCGAACCGTACGTGGCGCGGGATGGGATGCGCTGCCGGGAGCCCGGGTGTATCGCCCGGCTCGAGCCGGCCCGCGTCACCCCGGGCTTCGTGCTGGTGCGCACCGATCCCGTGCTCCTTTCCTGCGTCTACTGCTGGAGTCGCCGCCGGGCTCGTTACGTGGGAAGCCGCATCGAGAAACGGTTCCACCGGCTCAGTTCATCGCAGGTGAAGAAGATCCTTCCGAAGAACACGGTCTTCTTCGGCAGTTTGAAGGAAGCGGAGGCGGCGGGGTTCGTCGGATCCAAGATCTAGGTCCTGTCGGGTGTGGATGGAAACATCCGGGGTCTGGGGGGTGTGAATGGAAACGGTCGAGGGGCTCTTGCACATCAAGGGTGGCGAGGTGCTCTGTCCCGAGGGCGGAATCTCGGGGAAACGGGATCTCTGGGTGCGACGGGGAGTGCTCCTGCTCGATGATCCCGGTGAACCGCCGGATGCCGTGCTCGACGCCGAGGGGCTGCTCGCGGTACCCGGGTTCATCGAGTTTCACGCGCACCTCCGCGAGCCCGGCTTCACCGAGTCGGAAACCGTGGCCACCGGGCTGGCCGCGGCTCTCGCCGGCGGGTACACCGCGGTCTTCGCCATGGCGAACACCAGGCCGCCGAACGATCATCCCGATGTGACCCGCTCCATGCTCGCCGCGGCCCGGGCTTCGGGGGTTCCGGTACGTCTCTACCCCGTGGCCGGAGCCACCCTGGGACTTCAGGGAGAGATCCCGGTCGAGATCGGACCGCAGCGTGATGCGGGCGCCCGGGCGGTTTCCGATGATGGTTTCCCCATTCTCGACGACGCGGTCATGGCCGAGTGTATGCGCCGGGCGGCGGAAGCCGGATTGCCCCTGCTCGACCACGCCACCCACGGGCCGAAATCCGGCAGGGGAGTCATGCACGATGGGGAAGCGGCTCGAGAACTCGGATTCCCGGGGCTGCCCCGCCGCGAGGAAGACGAACTCGTCGAAAGAGACATCCGTCTGGTACGGGAGACCGGATGTCCGGTCCACATCCAGCACATCTCCACCGCCGGCGGGATCGCCGCGGTCCGGCGGGCCCGGGAGGAGGGTCTGCCGGTGACGGCCGAGGCCGCCCCGCACCACCTTCTCCTGACCGATCGCGACGTCGAGGGAGCGGGGCAGAAGATGAACCCTCCACTCCGGGAGGAGCCGGATCGCATCGCGGTGCTTGAGGGACTGCAGGATGGCACCGTGGACGTGATCGCCACGGATCATGCTCCACATTCTCCCGCGTCGAAGAGCCGGGGAATGCTGAAGGCGCCGTTTGGCGTGATCGGGATGGAATCGGCTTTTCCTGCACTCTACACGGGCCTCGTCCTGCGCGGGGACCTCTCCCTCCCGGCACTCGTCGCCGCCCTGACGGGCAAGGTTGCGCGGATCGCGGGCGTGCCCGGTGGCGTCCTTGCCGGATGGCAGCACGCGGAGATCAACCTGCTCGACCTGGCGACTCCGTTTCAACTGGTCGCGGAAGACCTGTGCTCGAAGAGCGAAAACTGCCCCTTCCTCGGTCGGGAATTCCGCGGACGGGTCGCGGCCACCGTGGTCGGAAGGGAGATAGCTCTGCGCGTACCTGAGCGATATCGCAACCCGGGCGTGTAGCAGAATCGCTCGTTTTCTCGGCCGCGTGGCGAGGGTGACCGCTGCTCAGGCGGGGGCTTGTTGGAAAACCCTTGGCACACGCCTTGCTCCTCGTGTTCCCGGCTGTCTGCTAACTTGTGTCTGGGTCGAGGGATCGAACCTCTGCCCGGGTGGTTTGGTGCTTGACTTGAAACGCTTGCGTACCTAGGATTTCTGGCCGATCCGCAGGTTTGCGGGCGGGCGGATTCCATGCCCTGCCCGGGTACCTGCGGCGCATCGACCAGGGCATGATTTCGAAGGAGAACAGTATGTCTAGGGCCCTATCCCCACGGCACTTGACGGTGTTTGCGATGCTCCTGCTCGTCCTCACCCCCTTCCTCGCCGGTTGCGGCGGTGGTGGTGGCGGGGGGCAGGCCGGCACCTTCGCGGATACCGACCTCGACGTGGTGTACTTCAGTCATGAGAACCGGACCGACGTGTACCGGAACGACATGCTGGAGATTCGGTTCACCGCGCCGGTGAAGCCGGGCTCGGTCACGGCCCGAACCGTGCGTATCCTGACCGGACCGAGTCAGCAGACACCCCAACTCGGGGCGCTCATTGTCGACGGGAACAAGATTCTCTTCGATCCGACGATCAGCCAGCAGCAGTACGACAATGGCGGATTCGGCGCCGCTCGCGATCTTCCCTACGGGTTCGCGCCGCTGACGAACTATCAATTGTACATTCCGGGCTACCCGAGCCTGAAAACACTGACGAACTACGCCGACGGCCCCATGGTGAAGGACTACTTCTCTTCCTTCACCACGGCGGAGGGCTATCGGCCTGAGGCGAACCCCACTCAGCCGACTTTCATCGGCGTCAACGACCCGGTGAGCGGGCAGCCCTCGGGCAAGCTCGCTTTTATCCCGCCGGCCTACCGCGATACGGATCCGGACTCACCGACCTATGAGCAGATCGTGGTGCAGTACAACGCCGAGATCGTGATGGTCTTCGACGAGGTTCTGGCCCCCGGGTCCGTTGTTCCCAGCGACTCCGTTGTTGTGGAGAACGTCTCACCCCCGAACGGTGGTCCTCCGATCCCGGTACCGGGAACCTTCCGGCACAGCAAGGACGGCAAGACCTACGTGTTCGTCCCCTCGTTTCACTATGGAACCGGTCCGTTCACGATCCGGGTCTCCATGAACCAGGGCATCACCGACCTGACCGGGAACAAGCTCAAGAGCCCGGTTACCCTCGAGTTCCTGACCGAATTCGAAGAGAACGTGAACACGATCGACTTCCTGAACGAACTGTTCTCCAACAATCTCATGGAAGACCAGTCTGTGACGACGGCCTGGTGGAACAACCAGCAGGCCAAGGGCGAACTGGTCGGCGGCCCGATCACCACGAGCACGGTGACCGTGAAATACAACGGAGACGGAGTGCTCACGTTCCGGACCCGGACGCCTTACCCGCTTGTCTCGTCGCAGCAGCAGACCAGTCCCACCGGCGGCATCGTCTGTTCCGGCTGGGCCTCCGGCATCCGGTGGCAGACCTCCTACACCGTCAAGGATCTGGGCGGAGAGGGCGCCATCACCTCCATTGCGTGGGGCCCTGACTCCAACGCGATGTTCGCCGCGACCTACCCGAACCTCCAGATGAGGGTCGGGCACCTCGACAATGCGGCCGGTGTTCTCGGCCTCACCTTCGACGATAACTTCGACGATGGCGTGCCGCTGCCGCAGGTGGACACGCAGTACAGCATTCCGCAGCGCGCGAACATCAACCCTCCGGGGCTCGACACCGGTTACTGGCCGTTCCCGACCCTCAGCACGCCGTTTGACTACGACGGAAAGAGGGGCATCGTGATGGATCTGCAGGTCAGCCCCGGCGGCACCTGCCAGACCACCCGGTGCTGGTTCAACGGTGCCGTTGCCGGCAGCGTGCGTCGCTATGTGGTTGCGACGGACCGGGAAGCCGAAGAAGACAACTTCACCACCGGTGGCACGAACTCACCGGAGGTGGTCTACGACGCGCAGATCACGAAGCGACGCCGGATCACCCTTGCGCAGAGTCGGTGGTACGAGGCTCGTTCCCATGAGCCGAACTACGCGGAAGCGATCGTGAGCCCCCCTTCCCAGAGCGGTGGGGCATCCTACATTCTGGAGTGGCAGGGTGCCGATGCCATGCTGCACCCGACGGACCCGAACCAGTTCGTTCCGGACCCGGTGACGGAGACGTCCTGGAACACGAACACGAACACCCTCGACCTCAAGCGGTTCGTCCGCTTCCGAGTCACGATGATCGCGAACCTGAACTCTGACACGGTACCGCGGATCACCTCTGTCCAGTTGCCCTACGAGTTCTGATCCACACCGTGATGGACGTGTTTTGCGAGAACCAAGAAGAAGCGGCCAGAAAGGAGCCCTGCTCATGATGAAGGGCACTGCATTTCTGAGGAGCAACACCCTGGCAGTCGGCCTGGCGGGTCTGATGGTGCTGACCCTGGTCGGTTGTGGTGGCGGAGGGGGGAGCGACTCCTCCAAGGACACCAATGACCTCTACGTCCTTCGGTTCAGCGTGCCGAACTTTGCCGGCATCCGGCTCGACGAGGCGGTGAACTGGGTGTTCTCGGAGGCAATCCTGGAGTCGAGCCTGAACCACGACTCGATCCAGATCCGCACCGGGAGCACGGGAGGCGAAGCCCCGCGCGGCGCTTTCGTCAAGGGCATCTTCCTGATCGACAACGATCACCCGGACCTGGCCAAACGCGGCCGGCGCCTGGTGGTGGATCCCGGGCAGCTGACCGATAAGGAGATCGAGCAGGCCGAGAATTTCGGTCGCGTGGACGTGATCCCCGAGTCCGCCCGCTACGACGACCCGGATGAGAACGGTTTCAACGCCGTCGCGCCCGGCAACCGCCGGATCCTGTACGACCGGACCTTCCCCGAGGTTGCTATGTTCGTACCCGAGGTTCCCACCAGGGTCGACCTCTCGGACACCGGTTATCAGCCGTCCTCGACCTACACTGTGGTCATGTCGACCTTCCCGGCTCTCAACACGGTGCGCAGCATCGACGGCAACCCCCTGCTGCCTCGCGCCGGGAGGATCTTCACCAGCACCTTCACCACGGTTGCGAACTCGAGTGCGCAGCCTTTCCAGGGCGGTGACTACTGGTTTGCCTCACCTCGTGGCGTGAACACCGATCCGGCCACCGGCGACGTGATCGCCGAGGTCTTCAAGGACCCGCAGGGCAACATCCTCTACGACGAGACGAATGCATCACTCGCCGCCGGAGCCAGCTTTGTGATCGAGAATGACCGAGCCCCCTTCGGCCGGCTGAATCCGCCCGACGTACCGAACGTCGGCGATCCGGGCGAAGAGCCGCTTGGCGTGGACACGAGCATTGCGATCCGCTTCTCGCAGCCGCTCAGCCCCACGTGGGTGACCACGGACAACTTCCTGCTGAACGACATTTCGACGCCTGGCGAGCCGCAGCAGCCGGTATCCCTCTTCCTTACCCAGAGCAGGGAAGGGCGCGTCGAGGTCCTGATGACTCCCTTGAGCCCGAACGGCCTGCAGATCGGGAAGCGTTACAAGGCCAAGGTGAGCATCCTGGTGCGGGACCTGCTTGGAAACCCGCTCGACCAGAACCCGCAGCAGCCCGGTCTTCAGGACTTCCAGTTCGAATTCCGGACCTCCGGTCTGCCGAGTGAGCCGAAGGACATCCTCGAGAGCTTCGAGAGCAACAGCCACGAAGACCAGGACAACACGACCGCGAACTGGAATGCCCGGTTCCCGAATCAGGTTGGAGCCAGCCCGGGCGACCTCGTCGCCAGCTTCGCTCCTTTCGCCGGGAACGGATCGGATGGGCTGTTCGAGCCGCCGTTGGGTGAACTGACCATCCTGCAGACCGGGACGGTCAACACCCCCACGGTCTACAACTACACCGCCGTGAATATCCGGCTGGGCGCCGAAGTGCAGGGCAGCGGTGTTCTCGGGCTGATGATCCACAGCCAGGGCGGCGTTTCGATCGCCGGCATCCTTCGAGTGGATGGCCTGGCAGGCGGGACCGGGCTCACCGGTGATGGAAGTGATCAGACCGCGGCTCCTGGCGGACCAGGGGGCACGGCCGGCGCCGGTGGCTGGGATGGCGGCGACGGCGCCATGACCACGATCGGCCTCGTCGGGAACTTCGACGGGATCAGCGGCTTCGGTCCGGGCTCCACCACGGGTGGCGGCAATGGAGGCCACACCGGCGACCAGGAGTCCAACTCCGACCCCAATGCCGAGTCCGTCTGGCGTGAAGGCGGCGGTGGCGGAGGCAATGGCGAGAAGGGCGGCGACGCCGACGTGTCCCAGGTGAAGCTGAGCCAGACGCCCAACAACGGCGGAGTCGGCGGATCGACCTACGGCCCTCTCGTCCCCCCGACGGTTGGTGGAGCCACTGCCGGCTTCGGCGGCTCGGGCGGTGGCGGTGGCGGCGGTGAGGACGACGGCAACTCCGGCGGCGTCGGCAACGGCGGCCCTGACGCCTTCGATGAAGGTGGCGGCGGCGGCGGTGGTGGAGGCGGCGGCCTTCAGATCGCCGCGTATCTCGGCGTGAGCATTAGCGGCGAGGTCACGGCTCTTGGAGGAGCCGGCGGCAGCACGTTCAACGCCTCGACGGGCGGCCTCGGGCAGGGTGCACCTGGCGGCGGCGGCTCCGGAGGGACGATCTGGCTGGTCTGCCTTGGGGATATGACCATCTCCTCGAACGCGATTATCAAGGCGACGGGCGGCACGCCTGGCGTCGGTGACGGGAACGGGAGCGAATCCCGGAAGGGTGGCCAGGGCGGCGACGGCTACATCCGACTCTGGGATGTCGATGGTTCCGTTCAGATCCCGGTTGAGGATAACGTCGTGCCGGTGGATGTTGATACCGTCAAGAAGTTCACGCCGGCTATCGTTCTCGACTCGGTCGCCTATTCCGACTTCTACGATCAGTTCATCTCGACTCCGAACTACAAGGCCGCGACGGTCGATCAGACGGTCAACGGCGGCGAGATCGATGTCTTTGTTCAGGGATCGCGCGAAGACGTGAACAACCCGGGCAACCCGGTTCCGCCGGAGTTGGACCCGGAGCGCGTGTTTACGACTGACTGGGTCCCGATCAGCGATGTCAACCAGATCGACAACTACCAGTTCCTGAGGTTCCGGGTGGAGTTCTCGGTGGACCCGCTGCAGGAATTCACCGATCCTCTTCCGACGATCCACGAGATCCACATTCCGGTGAGCACTATTCCGGACTAGGTCGGACCAGGAAGCACCCACGACGAGATGATTGCATCAACGGCGGGCGCCCTCGGGCGCCCGCCTTCATTTTCATGGGTTTCGGTATCACCGGGATCACAAATGGGATAGTGGCATCCCAATTGCGGTTATGCTCTGGCCATGGCACTGCTCAGGAAACAGTACCGGGATATCGTGGCCCGCAAGATCCGGGAAGGACAATTCGCGTTTCTTGCGGAGAGTGCCTCCCGGGTGATGGCTACCTGGCTCTCGCGGAAGGTCTCGCGTCCCCTCGTGGGGCCGTCGCTCGGGACGCTGATCATCACCTACCGCTGCAACTACTTCTGCGAATTCTGTGAACTGCCGAAGCGCGCCGTGCTTCGCAAGCGGGCGGGCATCAGGGAGTTTTCCGGAGAGGAGATGCTGCGCGTGATCCGCGGTTTCAAGTCGATCCGAACTTCGGCCATCGGGATCACCGGCGGTGAACCTCTGATCCGCAAGGACATCTATGCCGTCCTGACGGAGATCACCCGGCTCGGCATGGTGGGGCACATCAACACGAACGGTCACTTCCTGAATGCGGAGAACGTGGCACGGCTGATCAAGACCGGCGTGGATTCCATCAACGTGTCGATCGATGCTCCGGATGCGGGAACCCACAACCGGATTCGCGGAAACCGCAGGTCGTTTGAGACGGCCACAAGAGGCGTGCGGGAAGTCCTGCGCCAGCGCAGGAAGGGAAAGCCTAGGATCGGAATCACAACCGTCCTCCATTCCCGGAATCTCGAGAAGGGCGTGGAGATGGCTCGCCTCGCGCGTGAACTGGGGGTGGACAGCCTGGGCTTCATTCCGATTCACGAGTACCACGATGGTTCCGACCTCGATGAGATCCTCGTCGAGCGTGCATTCGCGAAGCAGTCGGAGGACGCGCTGCGGAGGATCAGGATGGAGGGAGCCGGCATCCTCGAGAACTCGGAGGGATATCTTTCGCTCTTCCCCAGGGCTTTCGCCGGTCGTCCGTCCGGGCTCAAGTGCTATGCGCCCTACAACTCCATCGTGGTGGACTGCTACGGCCATGTATTCCCGTGCGTGCCGTTCTCCGAAATCGACGAGCCGATCGCTACCATCGGGGCCGATGGACTCGCCGGGTGCTGGAAGTCCTCTGAGTATGCGAAGAAGCGGGCGGACCTGAGGGACTGTCAGTCCTGCTATTGGAACTGTCACACGGAGATGAACCTCCTCTACCAGCGGATACCGAAGAACGGCGCATGAACCTGCAACTCGCCAAGTACCTGGATCGCTACCTCGGCATCTTTCTCTGCTACCTTCTCGCCGCGCTGCATCTGTTCCGGGAGATGATCTCGCCGCATGACGGCCCGATCCGGGTGCGGCGGATCCTGATGGTGAAATTCTGGGGGTTCGGGAACCTGGTGCTGCTCCTGCCGGTTTTCCACTTGATCCGGCTGAGGTTCCCGAACGCCAGGATCCACCTGCTCACGCTCGCGAGAAACCGGAAGATCCTCATCGGCAACCCCGACATCGACCGCATCTGGACCGTGGATGATTCCGGCGGAACCAGGTTGCTGTTCAGCATGTTGAAGGCCATGACCGGGCTGCGGCGGGCGAGGATCGATCTGTTCCTCGACTTCGAGCAGTTTGCCCGCACCTCGGCGCTGTTCGGTTTCCTGATCGCCGCGCCGCAGCGGGTCGGACTGAAGACTCCGAAGCAGGGTCGCTCGCTCCTCTATACCGCCCAGGTGCGGTACACCGAGGAACAGCACATGTCTCTGACCTATCTCGATATCGCTCGGGCCGCCGGAGTCCGGAGCACTACGTATCAGCCGCTGCCCGTGCCTTTTGGAGACGCTGATGTCCGGCGGGTGATCGATCTTCTCGATGGATGGCCCCGGCGGATGATCGCGATCCACGTGGGGTCGGGTGACAACTTCGTCGGCCGCAGGTGGCCCGCGGAGAACTTCGCCTCTCTGGCTGATCTCCTGATCGAAGGCCACGGGGTCGTGCCGGTCTTCACCGGAACGCGCGCGGAAGTCGGACTCGTCCGGGAAGTGCTCTCCCGGATGAGGTTTCCGGATCGCACCCGTGACCTCTCCGGGCGTCTGGGACTCACCGAGCTGTCCGCGCTGCTCTCCCGGTCCGAACTGCTCCTCTCGAACGACACCGGGCCGGTGCACATGGCTTCCGGACTGGGGCGCCCCGTGCTCGGGTTCTATGGGCCGAATACGCCAGTGTTGTACGGACCGCTGTCCATCGGGAGTGTGGCATTCTACAAGGGGCTGCCGTGCAGTCCCTGCATCACGAACATCAACTACAAGACCTCGTTCTGCCGGTACCCGGTGTGCATCAGGAACATCACGGTGGAGGAGGTCTACGATCGAGCCGCAGTCCTGCTCGGGGCAGTTCGAGAGTCCGCGGGAGATACCGCTTGAGCGGTCGAGCGGGACTCTTCGTGGCCGTCCTGTTGATCCTCTCGACCGGTCTGGTCTATCTCCCTTCCCTCACGGGTGGGTATGTCTACGATGACCATCGATTCGTCCGATTGAATCCGGCCGTCAACGCGAGCGCCGGCCTGGCGAGCTACTTCACTGATCCGGCAACGCAGACTGCCGACAGTTCCTACGGAGGACTCTACCGGCCGATCCGGACCCTGTCGTTCCGGGTCGTCCGTCGTTTTTTCGAAGGTGCTCCAGGGCAGCGCATCTTCAGCTTGCTCTTGCACCTGGCGAACGGTTTTCTGCTCTTCCTGCTGCTCCGGCAGTTCCTCGGGCGGGAGACCGGATGGCCGCCGATTCTCGGGGCCCTCGCCTTTCTGTTGCACCCGTTGGCCACGGAGTCGGTGGCGTGGATCTCGAGCCGGGGTGACCTCCTGGCGATGACCGGGATCCTCGGAGGGCTCCTGTTCCATGGTTCGTCCCGGCGCGGCGCGCGACTGCTCTCACTGCTGTGCTTCGCCCTCGGGCTGCTCTCGAAGGAATCCGCCGTGGTCCTGCCGCTTCTGCTCGTCGTCGTGGACGGGTTTTCGGGGGGGCGTGCCCTGGTTCGTCGTCGCCTCGTTTCATACCTGCCGTACCTGATCCTCCTCGGCCTTTACGTGGGGCTGCGCCTTGCGGTGCTCGACACCGGCCGTTTCGGTCAGGGGGAGGGCCTCGGCCTCTCCGGGGAAGGACTGCTGGCCTCGATGCTGGCGGGCGAGGCGTACTATGTTCTCGCTACTCTCTTCCCCTGGTGGCTCACCTTCGAACTGGACCTCGCGGCCGGTGCCGCGGCGGCGACGGTGGGGTTCTTTCTGGTCTTCACGTTGCTCGGCCTGGCGTTACTTCTTCGGAACTCGCTTCGTCCGGTCACTCTCGCGATCCTCTGGTTCCTGGCCGCTCTGCTTCCGGTGACCGTCCTGCAATTCGTCTTCCCGTTGAAGATCGAGGTGGCCAATCGTTTCGCCTACCCGGCACTCGCGGCGTTTAGCATCGTGCTGGCCTTTGCCTCGAACGGTCGTCGTCCCGCCTTCGCCCTGTCGGTGCTCGTGGTCGCCTCATTCATTCCGATGTCGGTGACTCGTGCCGGGGTCTGGCATGACGAAGGCTCGCTCTGGCGGGATGTCTTGAAGGCCCAGCCCGAGAACGGCCGAGCACTGTACGGTCAAGGTGTCTTCGAACTCGAGGGGGGCGACCCCGGAGCGGCCCGACATCATTTGCTCCGGGCCGCGGGCCGGTATCCCGGCGATCCGAAGCTCGCCACGTACCTCGGGCGGGCCTGCCGCGAACTCGCCTCTCGAGAGGTGCCGGGCTCTCCGGAGTTTCTCCGATACCTGACCGAGTCACGTTCCGCTTACCAGGCAGCGGTGGTGAGCTGGGCCCGGGGCGCCACCGCTGATCGGGCGATGTTCCGTGCTGCGGCCCTCGAGGCGTCCTGGCTCTCTTTCCTGGCCGGTGATCCGGATCTGGCGGCCAGGAATGCAAAGATCATGATCAAGGCGGATGGCGCCCTCGCGCCGAGCGCGCGAACCGTCCGGCATCTCCGGGAACTCGCCGGGTTCCTGACGCAGATGCGCTATCCGGAGCTGGCCTTTGCGCTCGAATGGAAAGCGGACGAATTGCAGGACCGAGGATCGAGATGAAGAAACTGAAGAGGCTCATTGGCCTGGGATCACGGATCGCTCTCAGCAACATCCGGCGTTCGCCGATGCCGTTCAAGCTGACCTTCATCCTGACCTACCGCTGTGACTGCCGCTGTCAGATGTGCAATATCTGGAAACGGAAGGTCGAGAACGAGATGACCGCGGAGGAGATCGAGCGGTTCTTTTGCAGGAACCGCGGTTTTGCCTGGGTGAACCTCTCCGGGGGCGAGATCTTCACGCGTCCGGACCTCCCGGACATCGCCCGCTCCGTGGTTGCCAGAAACCCCGATCTCTACCTCGTGGATTTCCCGACCACCGGGCAGCGGACCGACAAGATCGTACCCGGTGTCGAGGAGTTCCTGAGGCTCGACCCGCCGCGAATGCTGGTGACGATCTCCCTCGACGGCGCCGGCAGGAAGCACGATGAGGTGCGTCGGCGGAAGAACGCCTTCGAGAATGTCATTGCCACCTACGAAGCTCTGCGGGGCCTGAAGGCGAAGAATCTGGGTGTCTTCTTCGGGGTGACCCTCTCCCGATTCAACAAGGGGGAGTTGTTCGAAATCTACCGGGCCGTGAAGGAGCGGTTGCCCTTCGTGACCTACCGGGACTTCCACGTCAACCTCGCCCAGGAGTCCGCGCATTATTACCAGAACCTCGGCATGGGCGTTCCGAAGGAGGAAGACGCGCTGCGGGACATGGATGCGTTTCTCGCGAGGAAGGGCTTCGCCGTCCACCCGGTGGCCTGGCTCGAGGCCACGTACCAGCGACTCCTCCGCCGTTTCTACCGAACCGGCCGTTCCCCGCTTCCGTGCAAGGCCCTCTCGTCGAGCATCTTCGTGGACCCCCACTGGACTCTCTACCCCTGCTCCATGTGGGACGCACCCCTCGGTAACCTCCGCGATACGGACTTCGACCTCGGACCCATCTGGAATTCCGTGAAGACGCGTGAAACCCGGGACGAGATCCTCGAAGAGAAGTGCCCGCATTGCTGGACACCCTGCGAGGCGTATCAGACGGTGCTTGGCAACCTGCCGAGGGCGCTGCGGCTTCGGTGATGGGCGGCCGGGGTTCCGCCGATGTTGCGTCCGTCGGATCTGCGATGGAAAATCGGGTCCATGAAAATCTCCATCGCTTCAGACCATGCCGGGTTCGCCTACAAGGAAGAGCTGAAGAAGTTCCTCGAGAAACTGGGGCACACCGTCTCGGACTTCGGGACCGACTCCGAGGAGTCCTGCGACTATCCGCAGTTCATTCGCCCCGCCGCCGATGCCGTTTCGGCCGGGGATTGTGAACGCGGGATCGTGCTCGGCGGATCGGGGAATGGGGAGGCCATGGCCGCGAATCGGGTCCGGGGCGTCCGCTGCGCGCTCTGCTGGGACGCCACGACCGCGCGCCTTTCCCGGGAGCACAACGACGCGAACATGATCTCTCTCGGGCAACGCCTGATCACCCTCGACATGGCGAAGGAGATCGTCTCGATCTGGCTCACCACCGAATTCGAGGGCGGGCGGCATACCCGTCGGATCGCACAGATCGACGATCTTTCTGCGCGCTGAGAGCATCTCGGCTAATCTCTCGACCGTGAGCATTTCGGTCGGAGACATCCTCGATGAGCGGTACCAGGTCCTCGCGGTCCACCCCGGAGGGATGGGGGTGGTGTACATTCTCGAGGATCAGGACTCCGGAGAGATCCACGCCGCCAAGACGGTCAAGGAGGATCTGCGGGAAGATGCCCGCGTGAGCCGGAGGTTCGAGCGCGAGGTCCACACCTGGGTCCGCCTGGGGAAACACGAACACCTCGTGCAGGCGTTGTTCGTCCGGGAGGTCGTCGGGCTGCCGTTCCTCTTCCTCGAGTTCATCGACGGTCCCACCCTGGCGGAGGTCATCAAGGCGGATGCGCCGTTCTTTCCGCTGCAAGCCGTGGACTTTGCCATCCAGGCTTCCCGAGGGCTGATCCACGCTCAGGAGACACCGATCGGCAGTGACGGCCGGGGGGTGATTCACCGGGATGTGAAGCCCGAGAACCTGTTCGTGGCTCGCGACCGGACGGTGAAGGTCTCCGACCTCGGCATCGCGAGGGTCCTCGCCGGCGATCTCGAGTCCACCGCCGAAGGCATCGGGATGGGGACGCCGTTCTATGTGTCCCCCGAGCAGTTGAAAGGCAGTCGGGACATCGACGGCCGCGCCGACCTCTACTCTCTCGGCGCCGTGCTCTACCAGATGCTGACCGGCGAGATTCCCCTCCGTTCCGAGTCGCTCGAGACCCAGATCTACCAGATCCTCAAGAAAGTGCCGGAGCCGCCGTCCACCCTGAATCCCGCGGTGTCATCCGGGCTGGACCGCATTGTGATGCAGTGCCTTGAAAAGGATCCCGCGGATCGGTACATGAGCTTTCGGGCGCTCACGAATGACCTTCAGGTTCTCCTCGATGCCGGGGCGACGGCCGAGGATCCACCTCCCGGGGCGGTGTGCGGGGGCTGCGGATATGCCTCCGCACGCATCCCGGAGTCCTGTCCGGTGTGCGGTCTGGGAGTGACGCCGGGAGGAACATTCCATCCTCGGGCCGCAGTCGATCGCGGTGATCAGCTTGCCGCTCCCGCCCGGATCTCGATCGCCACGGTTCAGGCATCACCCCGCACGGTTCGGGTCGGCGAGGAACTCGCGGTCACGGTGCTGGTCGTCAATCAGTCCGGGCAACGGATCCGGCCGTGCGAAATGGTCCTGCCCATTCCCGATCTCGACATGTTCCGGTTCGTCGAGTCCGAGGACGTGTGGCGGGGAGAGGTTCCGCCGACACTGCCGGGCCATCCGTTCCGTATTCAGTATTCGCTGGTGCCCCTCCGGGAAGGTGTCTTCGACCTTCCCCCGCCGCTCATCCGCTATGGGGAGGGGCTCGGAACTACCGCCTGCGGGCCCGGAGTGAGCTTCAAGGTCACGTTCAACTATCGCCTGCCGATGGTCGGGCGGGATGCGGACCGGCGGGCCCTGCTGTCGTTTGCCAGGAGGAACAGCGCCGGATTCGCGCTGGTCAGCGGGGATTCCGGTTCGGGTCGATCACGGATCCTCCGTGAGGTCGGTGAGGAACTCGCCGCCGGGGGGAACACCGTTCTGATCGGGAAGGCGCTGGAGAGGGCGAACGAGCCCCAGAAGGTCTTTCACGATATCGCGCGGCAAATCTTCGGTGTCCGCAGCGCGGCGCTGAATGCCAGCAGTTCCATGGCTCGCGTCATCGATCGTCTGGATCCCCTCGTCGGGTACGACCCGGCGATGGCCGGTTTCTTCGCGGCGTTTCTGCGAGGTGCGGAACTGCCGGAGTCCCAGCTCCGGATGCGCGGCTATCTGTGGTACCGGCTCCTCTCCGCCCTGGCCGTGAAACGGCCGGTGGTGCTGGTCCTTTCCGACCTGCATTGGGGGGATGAGGACTCCGTTGACCTGGTGGAGACTCTCGTGCGCCGGGCGGCCGATGACGAAGTTCCTCTCACGGTCATCGCCGGCTGCCTGCGCACCGACCCGGACGACGGTACGAAACGTCGCATCGCCCGGCTCGGAAAACGGTTGAATGCGATGTCCGCCAGTCCGGGACTCACGCTCCGGGTGTCGTTGGCGCGGCTCACGGAGGACGAGGTCGGACAACTTCTCGATTACGTCTTCCCGGGCAACACCCTCGCCGAGGACCACCCCTGGCTGCTCGTTGCCCTGACCAGGCAGTCCGGAGGGAATCCCTTCCACGTCGTACAGATTCTGAAGCAGCTTCGGGAGGCGCGGGACGAGGCCGGGGAACCCCTGGTGTCCGCGGAGGGCGGGGACTGGACACTTCGCTCCGAGGTCACCGAAGATCGATTGGGCGAGTGGATCCCGGAGGAGGTGGAAGACATGGTCCGGGCCATGGTCACGCCGCTGTCCGGACCGGTGCGCGATGTGCTCGAACGGGCCTCCGTCATCGGCGAGGAATTCGAGGTCTCCATCCTCGAGGAGATTGCTCCGGATCCGGACGACCTCGACGCGAGCCTCCTCTCGCTCGAGCAGGCGGATCTGATCCGCATGAGAGGGCGGCGCGGAGAGCTGTTTTGCTTCAGGAGTTCGCAGGTTCCGCGGATCGTGGAACGGCTGCTGCTCGAGCGTTCCCCCCGAACCCATGCCCGGCTCCACCGCCAGGTGGCCGGGGCGCTGAAGCGGCTGCTCAGCAAGCGCGAACTCCGGCGCTCCGCACATCGCTATGCCCGGCATCTGAGCATGGCCGGCGAGCGTGACCGGGCGTTCCGGTGGCTCGTGATCAGCGCCGAGACGGCCGTGAAGCAGCAGCTCTACCTGCGCGCGGATGCGGTGCTCTCCCGTGCCGCGGAGCTTCTCTCCGAGGGGGTCCAGGCGGGTCGGAAAGTGAGGGGGACCTATGCTTTTTTGCGGGGCGAAGTGTCGCGGGTGACCGGGGAACTGGACGACGCCCTCGAGGCGTTTGAGCAGGCCACGGAGAGCCTTCGCGGTCCGCACAGTCGGGAGATCCTGGCGCGGACCATGAGCAGCACCGGACGGATCCACGAGACCCGCGGCGAGATCGACCAGGCGCTGGCTTGCTTCCAGTTCGCGGCTCGGATCCAGGACGAGATCGGTGACCGGGCCGGCCTGGCGCTCTGCCTGGGGGACGTCGGCGCGGTTCAGGTGCAGATGGGGGACGAGGAAGCCGCGCGGGTTTCTTTCAACCGGGCCGAACACCTGGCTGAAGAATCCGGTGATCCCCGGGCCCGCGCGGACACGCTGGACCGGGTGGCGGCATTCGAAATGCGTCGGGGGGAGTGGGGGCGGGCCGAGCGGATTTACCGGGAGACCCTCGACATCTGGGAGCGGATCGGGGACCGGCTCGGAACCGCGCAAGCCCTGAATGGCCTCGGCAACGTGAGCCTCCGTCGCGGGCGTCTCGACGAGGCCCGGGCCTGCTATCAGCGGGCGATCGAGCTTCGTCGCGAGGTGGGCGACCGGGAAGGCACGGCCAACCTGCTCAGCAATCTGGGGGTTATCTACGATCGCCTGGGGCTCTTCGATGAGTCGCTCCGCAGCTACCGTCGCAGCGCCGAGGCTCATCGCGCCATGGGCAGCCGGCGCGGTCTGGCCCTGGTGCTGAATAACATCGGCGTGGTCAACCTGGCTCGCGGCGACGTAACTCTGGCCACGGAGCGGTTCGAGGAAGCCCTGTCGATCCGGCGGCGGATCGGGGACCCCGACCGCGTGGGCTCGGTTCTCGTGAATCTCGCCGAAGCATACATTGCCGCCGGACGACTCGACGACGCCGAAAAGGCCCTCGACGAGGCGCATGCGTCTCTCCTCTGCGCCGAGGATGCGGTGGAACTCGCCGGTGTGTTCGTCGCTCGCGCGGCGCTCATGCTGCGTCGAGGGGATCTCCCGCAGGCCCGGCGCGAGTTGGAACGGGGATTTCTGGAGGAGAACCCGGATCCGCTGACGAAGAGCGATTTGCATCTTCGCATGGCGGAGCTTCTGATCGCGCAGTCCGAGATCGAGGGCGCGCTGGCGAGTGCCGGCCGCGCACTGGCCCTGGCCGGCGAAGGCGGCGACCGCCAGGCGCTCGCGCGTGTGCAGCGCGTCCGCGGCGAGGCGCTCACGAAGAGCGGTCGGCCGGACGAGGCCCTCGAGGCCCTGGCCCAGGCGGAGCGCCTTCTTCGGCACACCAGCGGACCCGAACTGGCCCGCGTCTACCGGGGGCGTGCGGAGGCCTTGAAGGAGATTGATCCGGCCGGTTCCCGTGAAGTGTTGATGCGTGCGCGGGGGCTCCTCGACGCCCTGGCAGCCCGGGGGGCGGCGCTCGATGAGTTTCGCGATCCGGCCGATCCGGTGTGAAAACTCGAGTCGGTGGCGCCTGGGGCTCGCCTGGAAAGAAGTGCGACCGTTGCCCCGGGAGCGCCGCCTGGCCCGAGAAAGCAAGGCGCGAGGAGGGCGCAACCTCACTGGTTTCAACCGACGAGCAACAAAGCGTAGCGGGATGCAGAGGCCCTCGAACGCATCAGCTCTTTCCAGACGGGACTTCTGCCCCTGGTGGGGTGCGCCCTCGCACTCGTTGACAGCCGTATCGGCCTTTCCTAGACTGGCCTTCCATGCCCGAGGAGAGGTTGAAACCCCCGCCGATAGAGATTGGGCTTCGCCTGCCCAATCTCATGTTCCTCACCCGGCCCTGCCGGGAGTTCGTATCCCACACCTTGAAGTCACAGGGATTCGCGCCGGAACAGATCGATGAAATCGCCCTGGTCTGCACCGAGGTCGTTCAGAACTCGTTCGAACACGCTTCGGACAAGGAATGGCATACGGTCGAAATCGACATGCTGATCGACGAGGAGAAGTGGGTGTTCACCATCCGGGACGAGGGAAAAGGGCGACTGCAGCAGGAGGATTTCGACTTCGCGGGAAAGGGACCGCCGTCCGGATTTCACGATCGTGGCCGCGGGACGTTTCTGATCGCCAGCTTTTCCGACAAGGTTGTGGTTCGCGATGCGCCGAATGGCGGCACCGAGGTCGAGATCACGAAGTATCGAAAGGCTGCTGATCAGTGACGGGATTTGCGCAGAGCCGGCCCGGCGATACTTTCGCCGGCTTCCTGACCGGAGAGTCCGGGCGCGATCAGAGGAATATCGACATCCTCCTCGATACGATCGCCGAGGTCAGCACCACCATCGACCTCGACGAGTTGCTCATGTCGGTGGTGGACAAGACGCTGGAGTTCACCCGGGCCGAGCGGGGCATTCTCATGCTCTTCGACGGCCGGGACGCTGAAGACGAGCCGGTGCTGCGGGTCCGGGTCGCGAGTGACTCGCTGCGTCGCGAGCTCCCGGGAGACACGGTCTACAGCCGTTCCGTCCCGCAGAAGGTCGCTCGGGAGGGCGAGGCGCTCTGTCTGATCGACGCCGCCAGCGCTACCGAAGCCGCCCTCGGCCAGTCCATCGTGGACCTCCGGCTTCTGACCGTCATGTGTGTTCCCCTGAAGGTCAAGGACAAGACCATCGGCGTGCTGTACGTGGACAGCAAGGCCTCGTCACGCGAGTTCACCGACTCGGACCTGATGCTCTTCAAGGCCCTGTCCTTCCAACTCGCCATCGCGATCGAAAACGCGCGGCTGGTCAACGAGGCCCTGGAGGCGGAGCGTCTCCAGCAGAGTCTGCTGCTCGCCCGGGATATCCAGAAGAGCCTGCTTCCGCCGGGGGAACTGACGCTGCCGGGGTTCGACATCTACGGGTTGTCGCGGTCCTGTGACGAGACGGGCGGGGACTATTTCGACTACATTCGGGTCCGGGACGGGCATGTGGGGCTGGTGGTGGGAGATGTCTCCGGACACGGCATCTCGGCGGCCCTCTACATGGCTACCGCCAGGGCGCTGACGCGGGCGTTCGCCTCCACCGAGCCGGACCTGGCGAGGGTCTTTCACGCGTTGAACAACTCGCTCGAGCGCGACATGGGAACCGGGCGGTTCATGACCATGTTCTACGGGGATCTGGATGTCGCCGAGCGGACGGTCCGTTACGTCCGCGCGGGACACAACGAGCCTCTCCTGTTCCACGGGGACACCGGGGAGTTCGAGGAACTCCGGGCGCCGGGCATGGCCCTCGGGTTCGTGCGGGACTACGATTTCGAACTGGCCGGGCCGGTCACGATCAAGCCCGGTGACAGCCTGATCCTCTACACGGATGGAATTCCGGAGGCACGGGACGCCTCGGGTGAGCAGTACGGCATGGAACGTTTCCAGGAGATCCTCGCCGCCTGGCGCAGTCGCCCCGCGCGGGAAATTGTGGATCGCGTCGTCCGCGAGGTCGCCGATTACACCGGCTCGGAAGTGTTCGAGGATGACCTCACCCTGATCGTCGCAAAGGCAACCGGCGATGGGCCCGCCTCACCGGATCACTTCTGAGGGCAAGCGCATGGAAATTCGCAAAGAGCTGGATGGTGACATCCTGATCCTCTCCCTTTCCGGAGACTTCGACACCACGGAGGTCGAGAATTTCTCCGCGGAGATTTCGGGCGCGGCGGAGGCCGGCTTCTTCAGGTTGCTGCTGGAACTGTCCGAACTCCGATTCATCAACTCCACGGCATTGGGCGCGCTGCTCACCGCCCAGAAACGCATGGCCCAGTATGGTGGGGGCGTGGCCGCCGCGGAAGCACAGCCGGCGGTTACGAAGACACTGAAGATCCTCGGCCTCGATCAGAAGATCTCGCTGCACGAGCACCTCGAGGGCGCGAAGTCCCACCTGAACAACCTCTCGACGGAGAGCGTCAGCACGACCGGCGAAGAGGTCGAGTTCTTCCGCCCGGACGCGGATGACGCTTTCGGCTCCCGCCCGCGGCGCGGGAAGCTCGTGAAGATGCACGATGAGGGCCTGACCTTCGATTTCGAGAACCTCGACGGGCTGGTCATTCCGGAGGTCTTCCCCAGCGGCGCGCCGCTCCAGTTGCGGTTTCTGCTGCCGCTTTACCACCCGACCCATGAGTTCAAGGCCGGCGGTGAGGTGGGCACGCACGAGGTCCTCGGGCCGCAGACGATCCGCGTTCACGTCCGGATCACCGACCTCTCCGATCCCGAGCGCGAGGCGATCAAGCAGTACGTGAAGGACCTGAGGCACCTGAGCGGCCAGGGGTAGGGGGGGCGCTCTGTCCCGTCGCCTTGCGGTTCGCCTCTTTGTCCGGACGCGTGGAGAAGCCCCGGAATTCGGTACGCGATCTCCGGGCCGGGTCGCCGGTTCTTGCCCGGGGCAACGGGACACTGCACCCCGCGGTGGACAGCGTCTGCGTCTCTCTGGGGACACCTGGAGTGGTGGTGATGACGTAAATGGTTTTGTGAAAACATGTTGTGCATTACTTTGCTCTCGGCATGGCCCTTGCGGAACTCTCTCCCAGCTGCACCTTTCCGCCGGTTCCCGAGGGGATCGGGGAGACGGGGCAAACGGATCCTCCGGCCGAATAGCGGCCCGCCGCGGGGGAGTGGTTCTCCCACGGGCCCGGTTTGGCGCCCCGCCGACGTGCCGAACAGATCTGAAACGATCGCCCAGAGAGTAAGGTACACACACACCGTCACGGGTTCGGCTTTGGAGAGGATGCATGGGGCCGGTCGGCGCAAGCCGGTCGGCCCTGTCTGATTCGGCCGCCGCATCGAGGAGCACGCCGCCAGCGCCGCAGCGATCACTTGCACGCGGGAAAGCCGGCGGGGAGTCTCGCCCGGGCTTGCCTGCGGATGCGGAGACGTTTCCCGGCAGCGGGGATGATTGAGAGGCGATGTTGCATGCCCGTCGCAGTACCGGATCAGTTCACCCGGATCTCCACCAGGTGCTCCGGGCGCAGCAGCCGGCGGCACGCCCTTGACAGTTCCGCCGCGGTGATGCCCTCGATCTGCCGGCGGGTCTTCTCCTTTCTATCGAAGCCCGCGCCGATGGCCTCGTTTCGCGCCAGGCGAGTGGCGATATTCAGGGACTTGACCGAGGCCAGGGCGAAGCCGCCGAGCCAGGCGCCGCGGGCGTCCTTCAGCAGCGTCTCCGGCAGGCCCCGCGACCTGGCGCGGTCCAGGATTCCGTAGAGGGCCGTTCTGGTCTTTGCGGCCCTGGCCGGGCTCGTGCTCACGTAGAGGCCGAAGGCGCCTGATGTGGCGAAGACGTCATAGAAGGAGCCGGCGCTGTAGGCGGTGGAAACCACGTCGGTGAAGTGATGGAAGACCTGCCATCCCAGAGCGAGGCGGAGAAGGTCGGTCCGGCCCCGGCCGGGATCGACTGCGGCGGGGGCGTTCGAGCCGACGATCAGGTAGCTGCGGCCGGAGGGATGTTCGAGTTTGATCTGCGCCCGCGCGGGGGCGGGTTGGGCCGGGACCGGTGGGACGTTTCGGACCGGTCCTTCCTCGTTGGCGAAGTGGCTCTCGACGAGGCGCCGGGCGGTGCGCGGTGCTGATTCTCCGACGATCGCAACGACCGCCTGCGAGGAGTGGTAGTGCGTGCGGTAGAATCTGACGATGTCCTCGCGGGTGATGGCCTCGAGCGACGCCACCGTGCCCCGGTGGTCGTGGGCGTAGGGCGCGTCTCCAAACACCGCCTCGCGGAAGGCTGCGCCCGCCGCGGAGTGGACGCGTTCGGCGGAACGTCTGGCGTCCGTGATCAGGCGGCCGCGGGCCTCCTCGATGGCCTGCTCGGTGAAGGCCGGGTTCAGGAGGATCTTCGAGAAGAGACGGATGGCGCGGCGGAGTTGGTGCTTCGGGACCGTGAACGTCAGCCTGGCGGTATCTCGCCCGACGGTGTAGGCGTGAGCGTTTCCAAGCGCGTAGAGCGTCCAGCGGGAGTCTCCCGCCTCGTCACCGGCTGTTTCGAGGGAAAGCGCTTTCATGGTCAGCGCGGCGAGGCCCTCTTTGCCCTTCGGGTCGAAGCGTGAGCCGGCGGGCAGGACGATGGCGCCGGAGACCACCGGGGCGCCGGAACGTTCGAGATGGATCAGGCGGCAGCCGTTCGACAGGACGGTTCGGGTTGCTTCCGAATCGCCAGGCGGGCGTCCCGCCGCTGCTGCCGCGGCCGGCCCCTCCTCCGCGGGAATTCGGTGTGGTGCGGGGTGTTTCGGCCGGAGCGCGGCGATCTCCGCAGTTTCGATCACCGCCGCCGGCGGCGCCTTCGCGCCTTTTGGCAGGAGAAAGAGCACCCGCATGTTCTCCGGACAAAGCCACTGCTTCGCGACGCGCCGGAGATCAGCGGCGGTGATGCGCGTGTACCGGTCGGCCGCGGCGAGGTGCTCTGGATAGCCGTCGTTATGGTAATAGCCGAACAGCGACGATCGTCCGATGACGGGAGCCAGTGCGGCCAGATCTTCGGTAAGCAGGATCTCCCGTGCCTGGTAGTTCGCGGCAATTTGCTCGATGTCGTCGAAAGCGAAATCGGGACTCGAAAACTCCGCCAGCAGTTTCAGCAGTTCGTCGCGGGCCCTGGCGGCATCGTTCGCGGAGGCCAGGTTCAGGCGGATGCGGAGTCGGTGGCCTTGCAGAAAGGGTGACTGGAACGTGTCCACGGCGATGGCCACCCGTTTCTCGTTCACCAGCCGCCGCACCAGCCAACCGACCATGAGCTCTCGAAGAAAACGTGATGCCAGATAGTCGGGGTGAAGATAGTCCGGCGCGCTCAGGCCGAGGAGCAGGGTGGGAGAGGCGCCGGCGCGGTTCAGCGTCAACTCCTGGTAGTGGCCGAACTCTCGCGGCAGCGGTGGCGGATCCGCGACGGCGGTGCCCGGTGGTTCCCAGGCGCCGAAGGTGCGACGGATCGCCGGCAGCGCCGATTTCGGATCGAAGTCGCCGACCAACACGACGATGGTACGTTCCGGTCGATAGGTACCGAGATAGTAGCGGTGCAGCACGTCGCGGGACATCGCGCCAATCGTCTCTTCCGTGCCGGCCAGGCGGCCACCGTAGGGGTGAGGGGCGTACCGCAACGTCTGCAAATCGTCGAACGCGCTGACCTCGGGATCGCCGGCTCGCTTGCGGATCTCTTCCAGGATGACCGCGCGCTCCTCTTCCACTTGCGCCGGCCGGAACTGCGCACCGATCAGAGCGTCGGAGAGGATGTCGAGGGCCAGCGGAAACCGGTCGGAGGGAGCGAGGATCGAGTACTCCGTATAGTCCTCGTGGGTGTAGGCGTTCATCTGCGCGCCGATCCTCCACACTTCGCGCTCCGAGCCGCCGTCGGGCCTTCGCCCGGTTGCGCGGAACATCATGTGCTCGACGAAGTGGGAAGCACCTTGCATGTCGCGGGACTCGTTGATGAGACCGGCGCGGACGTAGACCGAGAGACTCATTGCCGGAGCGATGGGGCGCCGGTCGTGAATGACCGTAACGCCGTTTTCGAGAACCAGACGTTCCGCGGAGAGGGCCGGAGTCGCCGCGGTGAGAATCAGGAGGACGAAGAGAGCAGGGTGGCGGATCATCTCCTGATTGTATGCAACGTTCGCCGGGTCGGTGACTTTCAGCGATCCGCGGGGCGCCGGGGTTGGATCGGTATATGATGGGGAGAATGGCCCCGGAAGATGGAGGTTTGACCATGGGAAGGATTCCATGTGTGGTGCTGCTGGCGTTGCTTCTCCTCTTTCCGCTGACCATCCGGGCGGCTCCGGATGGCGACTTCAGGGAGAAACTCATGGAGGTGGAGGAGCTCACGCAGTTGCTCGAGCAGGCTCGGGCGGCACAGGGCGCGAGAGGTCTGGCCTTCAAGGAGAGCGGCAACTCCGTTCTCCGGATTTACAGCGTCGCCGACCTCACGGTTCGGCTGCGAGACTTCAGCGCTCCCCATCTGGAACTCAAGCCGGCCGGGGCGGAGATCGACGAGAGCCGGCCGACTTTCGGCAAGGCCGATGAAGGCGAGATCTTCTTTGCGGGCATCGACGAACTGGTCGACCTGATCTACAACAACGTTTCGCCGGGGGCGTGGGATTCCGGCCGGGCCCGGATCTCGGCCAGCGGCCCGAACGGGATCGTGGTCATCGCGGATCCCGTCGTGCACGAGGGCGTGGCGGCGTACCTCGACGAACTCCGGCGCAGCGTCGGCTGGACCGTGACGATCGAACTGCGGCTGATCTCGATCGATGCGGGTGAACGGCTCTTCATCCAGCCGAGTTCCGGCACGCTCGGTTTCGATCGCGAAGAAGGCCTGAAGCTTCTGCAAAGGGCGGAACTCGGCCAGGGCTGCCGACTGGTCCGTTCCGCGCGCGTTACCGGCTACAACGGCCAGCGGGTTTCGTGTTTCCGGGGAGCGCAGCGGTCGTTCCTCCAGGACTGGGATGTGGAGGTGGCGCAGGAAGCGTCGATCTCCGACCCCATCATCAACATCGCCCAGACCGGGTTTGCATTCGACATCCGCCCGATCGTCCGCAGCGAAGAGCTGATCGTCGTGGACCTCCGGGCGCAGATTTCGAACTGGCGTGAGTCGTTGCGGACGGCGGTCACCCCGAGCGGCCCGGTGCAGGCGCCGAACCTGGCAGACACCAGCATCTCGACCACCCTGACCGTGCCGAACGGCGGCTTCGCTCTGGCCGGATCCGGGCCCGGCGCCGGTGGCGGGCAGTGGTATCTGCTGCTCTCCGCAACTGCGGAGCGGGTCGCCTCGGGAGGTGGCCGATGAAACGGCTCGCAATCCTGTTGATCATTGTCGGGATCCTGTTGCCCGCGGGTCTGGCGCTCAACGCGCAGGACGGCGGCCAGACCGACGCGGAGAAGCAACTCGACGAGGTGATCAGGAGCCTCCGTGCCGCGCTGGCGGAAGCCGGGCGGAAAGGGGGGGCAAAGCCGATCACCTTTGAACTCAGGATGTACGATGTCCGGGCGCTGGTCACCCCGGTCGCCGACTATCCCGTGGAGTCGATCAACCTGGTGCCCTCCGGCGGCTTCGGCTTCGGGGCGTTCGACGAGGAGGAGCGGGAGCCCATGCCATTCTACGAGCTCGACGCGATCGTGGACATGATCCGCGAGAACGTCGCTCCGGAGTCCTGGGATGAGCTTCGCAGTGCCGGCATCGAGCAGAAGCGGGGAATCCTGATGGTCCGCCACACGCCGGCGGTCCACGCCCGGATCGCCAGGCTGCTCGATGAACTTCGCAAGAAGGCCGCCTCGCAGGTGAACGTCGAAGTGAAGGTGTGGCGCCTGCCGGACGCCGCCCTGCGCTCGATCCTCGGGGCGGAAAGCGCCTCCATCCTCTCGCCTGCCGCCGAGAAGCGCCTCGAAGCCGCCGTTGCGAAGGGCCTGGCCCGGCTGGTGAAGAGCGGGTCCGTGGCCTGCACGAATTCGCAACGCGTCGGCCTGTCGGACGTCGGGCAGGTCAGCTACGTGCAGGACTACGATGTGGAGATCGCCCAGGCCGCCTCCATTCCGGACCCGATCGTCCTGAGCCTGCGTGAGGGACTGGTCTTCGACGTTCGCCCGACCCTGGCCGGCGCCGGTGATCTCGTGGTGCTGGAGGTCCGGGCGGACACCGCCACGGTCCATCGGCCGCTCGGCACCATTGAAACTCCGGTGGGAACGATCGAGACGCCCCATCTGGAATTGACCAGAATCCGGTCGACTCTGGCCGTACCGATGGGGCGGGCGGTGGTCGTCGGTGGTGCGCTCGAGGACGGTGATGACGAGGCGGTTCTGATCGTGGTGAAGCCCACCGCTTATCGTCCGGGGCGACGCCGCTGAACCGCGCCGAGGTGTGGACAGCTGCCGGTAGATTGCTCAGGATCGCGGGGGTGCTCGCCCTCGCGGTCCTGCTGCCGGGCTGCATCGACCTGCCGGAAGATTCGAAAGCGCTGCTCCTGCTCTTCATGGTGCTCGTGGCGGCACTCATCGTCCTGAACGGTTTTCTGATCGTTCTGCTCTTCTTCTACTTCCTGCCCTTCACCAGGCCCACGAAGAGACGCAGGCGCCGGCGATAACGGCCCCTTGCAATCCGGCCGGAGCCTTGGTTTAAACGGACGGGCGCCAAGTGGGCTTTTTTCTCCGGGAGGAACCCGATGAGCAACGGTCGGGAGCGGTGGCACAGTCGAGGTGCGTTCATCATGGCCGCGGTGGGCAGCGCGGTGGGACTCGGCAACGTCTGGCGGTTTCCGTTCGTGGCCGCGAAGTCCGGTGGCGGGGCCTTTTTCGTGCCCTATCTCATTGCCCTTCTGACGGCCGGGATTCCCGTGATGATGCTGGAGTATGCGCTTGGCACGCGTTTCCAGGCCGGGGCGCCCCGGGCACTCGGGCAGATCCACAAGGGCTTCAAGTGGGTGGGATGGCTCGCTGTCCTCGTGGCGCTCTCCATCACCTTCTACTACGTGGCGATCATGGCCTATTCCTGGGAGTACATGTTCGCTTCGGTGGACCGCGCCTGGGAGAAGCCCACCAGCCACCAGACCGTGTTCAAGGTTCCCTACGTCCTCGTCGGATCGGATGAGGAGAAAGCGTCCCTCGAACAGGAGATCACCGATCACAAGGCGGGCTTGCCGAGCCACGGCATCCCGAAAGACTCGAAGAACTTCCTCATTGCGGAAGTCGTCGTCGAGAGTGATCTCGCCGCATTCGTCGCCAGGCGCCTCGGCGTGTGGGGGCTTTCCCCGGAGCAGGCGTTGTCCCGGGAGGAGGTGCTCGCGTTCGCACGCAAGTACCGCGATGAGGGGTTGTACCGGAAACGATACGAGGAGCCCGTGGCCCGCGCTTTCATCGGCCCCTTCAACGAGGTGGATGAACTCGAGGCCGGCCTCGACGCCTACTACGAGGAGGTCATCGACGGGATCCGGGCCGGGGCCGACGAATTGGCCGAACTCCGCATTCCCGAGGAGGAACGGATCCGGACGATCACGCTCCACGAGAATATGAAGATCTTTCGGAACGAGGTCGTGTTGGGGGGGTTCTCGGCGGGGAAGTGGTTCCGGCAGGGCGCCAAGCGCCAGGCGCTCGACGTGGCCATCGCCGAACTCTCCGGGCGCGGAACCGACCTCGCGAATATCGACGTGCCGCTCATCGCCGGGCTTTCGGTGCGCACCGGGGAACTGATGGAGGTGCTCGCCAGGGCCGAGGCGGCGGGGAAGCCGCTGCCCGAGGCCGAGAGGTTGAAACTCGCGGGACTCCTCGGCAGATACTACGAGGAGAACTCCGATGAAATCTACGCGGTGGACTGGACCCTTGTGTTCTGGAGCCTGCTCACCTGGCTCATCATCTTCCTGATCATCTTCAAGGGGGTCGGGGTGGTGGGGAAGGTGGTGATGATCACGGTGCCGCTTCCCGTGATCTGTCTCGGCATCCTCATCGTGCATGGCCTCACGCTGCCGGGGGCCGGGCAGGGCATCAACTACCTCCTCACGCCCGACTGGGACCGTATTCTCGATCCGAGCGTGTGGTTCGCCGCGTACGGACAGATCTTCTTCTCCCTCTCCCTCGGCTTCGGGATTCTCATCGCCTATGCGTCCTACCTGCCGAAGGACTCCGACGTCAGCAACAACGCCTTCATGACCTCCTTCGCGAACTGCGCGACGAGCTTCTACGCTTCCTTCGCGGTGTTCAGCGTCCTCGGCTATCTCGCCGGAGCGATGAACACCACACCCGACCAGGTGGTGAACGCCGGTCCGGGACTGGTCTTCGTCACCTATCCCGTAGCTCTGACCCAGATGGGTGGAGCGATGGGCTCCATCGTGGGCGTGCTGTTCTTCCTGAGCCTGCTTTCGCTCGGCATCGACTCCGCTTTTTCCATCGCCGAGGCGGTGGTGACGGGGGTGAAGGATTACGTGCCGAAACTCAGCAAGACCCTGATCACCGCAGTGCTCTGCCTCGTGGGGTTCCTGATCACCACGTTCCCTTACTGCCTCCGCAGCGGGCTCATCTGGCTCGATATCAACGACAACTGGATGTCGAACTACGGACTGGTGCTCGTGGGTCTCCTCGAATGCGTGGCTGTCGCGTACTTCTTCAAGGTGGAAACCGTTCGGGAGTGGATCAACGAACATAGCGAGATCAAAGTGCAGGTCTGGTGGGACGTGTTCATCAAGGTGGTCACGCCGCTCATCCTGGTCTACCTCTTCGTGAACCAGATCACGGCGAATCTGAAGGACACCTACGAGGGCTACGATGCCATCACGCCGAATGCGGTGAACTACTGGGGATGGGGCTACTTCGCCGTACTGTTCCTCCTGGCGTTTCTGCTCGGGCGGAACTGGACGGGGCTCGTGGGCTTCATCTGCGTGGCGATCCTGGCCGTGCTCCTCAACCTCGGCGGCGTGGAGACGGGTGGGGCGGTCGTCGCCGGCCTGGCGATGGTGATCCTGTTCGGCGGCTTCTTCGTCTGTCTCCGGATTGCGATGAGCGGACGTGGCAAGGCCTGATCCCGGCCCCCTGGTGACCGGTGGCCCGATCCGGTTCATGGTGGACGACCACCTGAGGCGGCTGGCCCGCAAGCTGCGTTCGGCAGGCCTGGACGCCGCGTGGGAACCGGAGATCGCCGATCGGGAACTCTATCGTCGCTCGTGGTTGGAGAAGCGTACGATCCTGACGATGAAGAAGAGCCTCTGGGCGCCGCGGCTCTATCTGCTCAGGTCACAGAACGTGCTGGCTCAGTTTCGTGGTGTGATGGAGACGTTCGACCTCGACCCCTTTGCCGTCCCGTTCACCCGATGTGTGCTCTGCAACGTGTTGCATGAAGAGGTGGATCGGGAGGACGTGGCCGCGACGGTGCCCGGGAACGCCTATGGCCTCCATCTGCACTTTCGCCGATGCCCGAGGTGCGAGAAGGTCTTCTGGCGTGGCTCCCACACGGAGCGGACGCTGCGGTTCTTCGAGGAGGCGACGGGCAGAGAGCGGCCGGAGCGGTTCCGGTGAAGGCGCGCTCGACCTTCCGAGGCGGCCGCGATGCTCTCTGGCGGTTGGGACCGCGGATCGTCTTCCGGCACAGGCGGGACTGCCGTGGACGGCGATGCGTTGTGACTGGTCGAGACGGCGCTCGACCCTCCGAGGCGGCTTGGCCGCCTACTCGCTCAGCTTGAAGCTGAACGGGACCTCCACGATCGATCGCACCGGTTGACCCCGGGCGAACGCGGGGCGGAAATGCCACTGCCCAACGGCGTTGATCGCGGCGCGGTCCAGGATCGAATAGCCGGAGGACTGCTTCACGTCGATGCGGCCGACCTCACCGGAGGGCAGAACCTCGACGAGCAGAACGACCCGGCCCTGCAACTCGCGCGCGACAGCGCGGCTCGGATACTCCGGCGCCGGTCTCGCGGTCGGCTTCGCCCTGGTGGGTGGGGGGGCCGGTCTCGGCTTCGGGGCGGGTTTCGGCGGCGGAGGCCTGGACGGAGGTGAGCCGGCCTGTCCCCCGCCGATTCCGATCACCGACTCCTTCGGCTTTAGTCTCGAGGTGTCCCGGAAGTCGGGCGCCGGAAGGAGGTCGGAGGGGTCCAGTGCGGGTGCGTCGGGCTCCTCGAAGATGTCGGGCAGCTCCGGCGGCTTCTCCAGGGGGACCGGGTCGCGCTCGAGAGCGGGCTCCGGCTCGGGCGGCATCCGGTCCTCCGGTGGGGGCGGCTCGGGCAGGGGCGGAGCGAGGGCAGCAACCGAACTGACGAGCGCGGCCTGCTCCTCAGGCGGCAGACTCTCCGGCAGGCTGACGAAGATGACGAGAGCGACGACGAGCACACCGTGGACCCCGACGGAGATCAATACTTCGGCGGGGATGCGGAACAGAACGTGGTGAACTCGCGTGACCATGACGTAAAGGTAAACGTGGTTCGGACGGATCCGAGCCGAAAACCTCCCAGGTGGACAACGCCTGCACAGGAGCCGGGGGAAAGTTGCACAGCCCCGGTGCCGGCTCAGGGCACGCACACGCCAGAGCCATGCTAGCATGATCTGGTATGGCTCTGGAGGCGGGTGAGGAGGTGGCGCGACCGCGTTTCAGATCTCGCGCCATGGTGAGCAATGAGGGCTGATGACGAACGACGCCTGATCGCGGTCAAGGGGAAGCTGATCGGTTTCTGGGGCTGGTTGCGGTCGCTTCCTCGTCCGCGGCCGCCCGGCTGGGGGCTTCTCGGCACCCTGCCGGTGCTGCTGGCCCTCTCGGACCTCTCCACGAACCGGCCTCTTTTCCTGCTCTTCTCGCTCGCCCTCGCGACGGTCCTGCTCTCGTTCGTCCTCCCGATCCTCAACTTGAAAGGGATCCGGGTGGAGCGGGTGGTTCCCCCGCACATTCACTCTCACGAGTGGTTCACCGTCTGCGCCGTGCTCCTGGCCGGGGGACGACGGAGGGATGCCTTCGGAGTGGCGATCCGCGATGGCCCGGAGGGTCCCTATGATCGGCCCGGCACAGGGCTGGCGCTTAGCGTCGCGCGGGATGCCCCGGCGATGGTGCGCTACCGGGTGCGGACGAAGCAGCGGGGGCTGATCCGTATCGGTGAGGTGGAGCTTTCCACCCGCGTTCCGTTCGGTCTCTTCGAGTTCAAGTGCGTCGTGCCGGTCGAATCCGAGATCCTGGTCTACCCGCGGATCGGCGTTTTCCGGGACGAACCGCTTCCCGGTTCCCGGTTCTCCCGGCTGATGACGGCAACGGAAACCGTCAACGACAAGGGCCAGGAGGAGTTCCGGAACCTGCGAGAGTACCGCCCTGGTGACAACCCGCGCCTGATTGCCTGGCGGGCCACCGCCAAGCGCGGCGAGCTCATGGTGAAGGAGCTGGAGGACGACCTGACCAAGCGGGTTTCGATTTTCATCGAGACGCGGCTCGAGCCGGGAGCCCGCCATCTCGACCGGCTTCGCCTGGAGCGGACCATTTCGTTTGCCACCACCCTGATCCAGCGGCTGGCGAGGCGTCGCTGCTGGATCGGCATCTACCTCTTCACCCCGAAGCTCACTCACGTGCACGCCGGGCGAGGTGGAAGGCACCTGGATCGGGTGATGCGGAGTCTCGCGCTGCTCACCCCGACCGAAGACGGCGGGCTGCAGGACCTGGTCGCCTACGCATCGGAGGACACGTTCCGCACCAGCCTGCCGGTACTCCTGATGCCCCGTCTAGATGACGAGCGGCTGCGTCTGGCGCTCCACCGGATGCCGGGCCGGCGGCCGCCGGTGGTGTTTCACACCGACGGAGCCTGGGAACGCTCGGTCTTCGGCTACCAGAGCGATCCATTCCGTGGAATCGCCGCCGGGGAGGCTTCCGAATGAGAGTAGCCCATCGGGATCTGGGAGCGGCCTCGCGAAGACTGTCCCGGGCGAGCGTGCTCCTCGCCGGCGGAGTCTACCTGGTGGCGACCGGTGATCTGGCGCCGGCGGGGCTGTTCGTGATCCTCTTCTCGCTGCCGGCCGGCAGCCCGGTGTTCGAGCCGTTTCGCCGTCTGGAGTCAGCCTCGGTGGCCATCTTCCGGGCAGCCGTGTTCCTGCTGCCGATGTTCGAGATCCTCATCCGGACCAGGATCTTCGGGGCGCCGGCGTTCGACGGTACCGGCGGCGTCCTGGCGCACCCTATCCTGGTGCTGCTGATCCTCCGGGTGCAGAGTGAACGCCTGCCGAGCGCCGGACACATTCAATTGATCACCGGTGGGTTCGTGCTGGTGGCCATCGGGGCGACCTGCGGCACCGGTCGCCTCCTCCTTCCGGCGATCGGGATCTGGATCATCCCGACCGCGGCCGCCCTCGGCCGGATCCACCTCGAGACCGAGATCAACCGGACGCTTGCGCTCGCCCGCGTGCGCCCGGCCGATCAGGACCACGCCGACGAGGTGTCCGGGCGGGGGGGGGCATTCAGCTCGAGCGCGCTCTCGTCGCTTTCCCTGGTCGGCATGCTGCTGCTGGCCGGTGGGATGTTGCTCTTCTGGCTCTCTCCGCCGGCCGCCAGAGGAGTCTCGTTCGTCTATACCGCTCTCGCCGGTGCGGCGCCGGCACCAGCCGGGGAGGAGGGCCTCCCCGAGTCGGACGACGACATCCCGCCGTTCGCCGTCCCCCCGGGAGTCGTCGGCTATCTGCCGTTTGGACCGCGACTGGAGCGGGACGAGTTCATGCTGCGCCGTCAGCAGGATGGGATTACCGTGCTCATCCGCGAGGCCCGGGTGGGTATGGGGCTCGGTGTGGAACCTCTCGTTCGGGGAGAGTGCTACGACTTCCTGACCGGCGACGGACGCTGGATCCGCTCGCTGCGCCGAGAGTCTGCTGTCCGGGACGATCAGGACGGTACGAAGGACGAATGCGTGGTCGTCGACGGATCCGGTGCGAACGTGACGACGGTCGTGGAGTGCCTCGTGCCTCCCGGCCCTGACCGGATCATCTACGTGCCCGCGGTTCCGGTGAAGCTCTGGCTGCCCGAGATCGCAATGGACGGCACCGGCAACTATCTCGACCCCGAAGGACGATCCCCACGGTCATCCTACGTGGTTGAATCCTCCGAGCCCTACCTGCCCGACAGCCGTGTGGTCCACGATCCCGGACCTGAATTTCTCCTCCTCCCGGACGATCTCGACGCCGGCCAACTCGCGGCGCTGGTCGAGCCGGTCATCGAGTTTGCCGAGGATGACTTCGAGCGAGCGCAACTGATCCGGGCCTTTCTCCTGATGAAGTTCCTGAACCTGCCCGACGACGCCCCGGAACGCGCCGGGGTGGACGTGTCGATGCCCCCGCCGGGGCGACTGGACGTGGCTGGCTTTCTCTTCACGCGCCGGTGGGGGAGCAGTATCGACTTTGCTTCGGCGTATGCGATGCTGCTCCGGTCCGTGGGCATCCCCTGCCGCCTGGCCACCGGGTACCGGAAGGGCGCCTACCTGACGAGAGCGGGATTCTTCGTGTTTCGAGCCGACGATCTGGTGGCCTTTGTCGAGGTGCCGTTTCAGGGCTTCGGGTGGTTTCCCCTGGACGCAACGCCTCTGCCCCCGGACCTTCCCGACGATGCGCTCGGTGAGGTCCTCTTGCGTCCCCCGGAGGAGCGCGGGGACGAGGCGGCCCGCCTCGAAGCGGAAGAACGTCACCCCGGTCTGGTGGGGCAACTGCTCGGGGCCATCGATGGGTGGATCTCTTCCGTCCTTCCGGGTGATCGCAAATCTTCGGGCACCGGGAAGTTCGTGGGAGTGGTCATGCTGATCGGTGTGACGGTGGTCGTCCTGCGAGCGCTGATCGCGTTGTCGGCAAGGGGGCGCGCGGCGATCGCCCGGCGCCTTTCGAAGGTGGAGGGGGGGATGCGGGCCCTCTTCTACGAGCGCCTGCTGAAGATTCTGGCCAGGCGCGGGCTGCGGCGGCGATCCCATGAGACCCCGCTGGAGTTCGCCCGGGCGGTGACCGGAAAGCGGGGCCTGGAGTTTGCCGACGTGCAGCGGCTGACGAATGCGTTCTGCGCCACCCGCTACGGGGGGCGGGTGATCGGGGGGATCAAGGAAACAGAGCTGCTTGATCGCGCGGAAAAACTGGGGCAGATGCTGGATCGGCAGGACCGCGAGCGCCGGCAGAGAGTCCTCGAGGGCCGCAAGGGAAAACGCCGGCGGGTCTGGCCATTCTCCGGCCTCATGGTGCTGCTTGGCCTGGCCGCCGGGTCGATCGCGGCCGCGGCCACCCCACGGGAACTGGTCGAGAAGCTCGGGGCTGAAGAGCAGGTGGTACGGCAGTCCGCCCGGGAGGAATTGCTGCTGCTTCGGGCGAAGGCCATGCCGGTATTGCTCGGCGCATTGAGATCGGAGCCCGAAACGGACCGCCAGGAGGAGATCGAGCACCTGGTCCGGGAACTCGATGCCGACGACTACGACATCCGCGCGCGGGCGACGAAGGTTTTGAAGGAGATCGGACCGGCTGCTCGCGAGGCGGTGTCGAGGGCGCTCGAATTCGAGAGCCCCGAGGCGCGCCGGCGGGCCAGGGACATCCTGCGCTTCATGGATGGGGACGGAAAACTGATCTATCAATCGAGGTCTGTCGGCCTTGCGCGCCGGCGTGGGGAAGTGCTCCTGATCCTCGGTATCGTGGGGGATGAGCGGGCCGTGGATGTCGTTCTGCAGGCGGGACTGGCCTGGCCCGGGTTCGCGCGACGGGCGCAAAACGCACTGCGCAAGCTCGTTCGCCGGTATCCGGAACGGTTCTACGCCCTGCTCGTCGGATCGGATCCCCGGGTCCGGCGTATTGCGCTGAAGGCGCTGATCGCGGTCCGCCCGGGCGATCTCGCGGCACGGCTCTCCGTCCTCGATCAGGACCCCGATCCTGAATTGCGCCGTCTGGCGAGAAACGCCTTCGTCACGGCGCGCGTGGTGGAGGAGACCGACCGGGCGCGCCTGCTCCTGTTGCAGGAGGATAATGCCGAGGCCCGGGCCGCGCTGTATCGCGCCCTGTCGGAGTGCCCGGGCTACCTCGAGGCGACCTGGATTCTCGTTGGACTGCTCGAAGAGGAGGGGGACTTCCGCGCCGCCCTCGAGGCCCTGCGGGCTGTTGCCGAGCCGGACCTGGACATGCGGTTGCAGATGGCCGGCCTGCTTTCGCGCCTGGGTCGAACGGAGGAGGCCTCGGCCGCCGCCGCCGCACTGATCGAGCGGCAGCCCGGGGACTACCGGGTGCATCTTCTGGCGGCGAACACCCTGTTGGCCCGGGATCCGCCCGCGCCCCGCCTCGCCCTGGCCCGGGCCGAGCGCGCGGTCGAACTCGCTCCGGAAGTGTCCGAACCCTGGGCCATGCTCGGGAGAATCCTCGGTGAGTTTCTCGATGATCCCGCCGCCGCCCGGGGCGCCTATCGCCGGGCGCTGATGCTCGACACCAGGAACGACGAGCTTCGGACGGAGTTGAAAAAGTACCTCGGGCGGTAAGCACCCGGCGGTGACCGGGGACCGTGGCCTCCCCCCTCGATCGCGTGGCCGCCCCGGCCATTCCCGGTATGCTCTTCCTGCATGAGCAGAGTCGCTCGCTACGCCGCGATGGGCGGCGTGATGGACTACACCATCTACATCGCCCTCTCCCTTGCTCCGCTGCTCGCTGAACGGTGGGGGGCCGGGCCGTTGCAACTCGGGATTCTCCCCGTTGCGCTCGCACTTTCCTATTCCACCACGGCCATCCTCGGCGGTCGCATCTCGGACCGCGTCTCGCGCACCTCTCTGGCCCGGCTCGGCCTCGCCCTGATCGTGCTGACGTTCCTCGCGCTGTCCCGGGCGAGTGAAGTCTGGCATTTCTACGTCGGGCTGCCCGTGGCCGCATTCGGAATGGCATTCTTCTGGCCCGCGTTGCAGGCGGCCATCGCCGATGAATCGACACCCGCGACACTGTCGCGCAACCTCGGTTGGTTCAACATCTGCTGGAGTACCGGCAAGGGCCTTGGCGTTCTCACCGGGGGGATCCTCCTCGGGATCCTCGGACGAAACGGTTTCATCGCCGCGGCGGCGGTGGGTGGGCTGCTCTTCCTCGTGATGCCGAAGGTTCCGCGCGGGGCGGGCCGGGGGCAGCCGCTGGCCGGCGGGGATACCGGGCCGCCGAAACCGGTCCGGGATGCGTTTCGACTGGCCGCACTCATCGCCAATTTCACCGCCTTCGGCCTCGCCACCAGCATCCTCAATCACTATCCGCTGTGGAACACACTCCTCGGGCGCTCGGGTCGGGACTACGGTGTGGTGGTGGGCGGGATCTTCATCGGGCAGACGCTGTTCTTTGTGGTGCTCAGGAAGTTTTCAGGCTGGCGCTACCGGGTCGTGCCGCTCCTCGCCCTTCAGACCGTCTCCGCCCTCGCGGCCCTGGCCCTGGCGACCAGTCTGCCCGTCGGGGTCCTGGTGCTGCTCATGGGACTCGTCGGTGGCGGCCTTGGAATCTCCTACTTCTCGTCGATCTACTACAGTCTGCACGCGGACGATGCGCGCGGTGGTCGGGCCGGATTGCACGAGGCCATGCTCGGATCCGGGAACTTCGCGCTGCCGCTGCTGGCCGGCCTGGCCGCCCACCTGTTCGGGTCACCCCGCGCTCCGTATCTCTTCATCGGGATCGCGGTGGCCCTGTCCGCGACGGCGCAGGGGGTGATCCTTCTTCGTCGCAGGGTATAATCCGGTGTTGGATGGGGCCGACGGGAGCGGACATGAAGAAGCGGACGACACGCCTGAATCTACTCTTGGCCGGGTTGACCCTCGTGTTCATCAGCCTCTCGGGGTGTCCCGCAGCCGACGAACCAAAGACCCCGAGGGACGCCTTCCTCGCCACGCTCGCCCGGATCGAAGCGCGCGATTTCAAGAGCGAGTGGCGCTTCATGTCCGATCGGCTGCAGCACCAGTGGGGCACCCAGATCGACGAACGGAAGCGTGAGATCAGGGCCGACCCCGGTAACCGCTCCGCGCAGGACAAGATGTTGATGCAGCAATTCGAGTTCAATGCCGACGAATTCCTCAAGGCCGACCCCCGTCTCCTGCATGCGAGATACCTCGAGGTCAACCGGCAGCGGATCCTCCGCTTCGAGGTGCTGCGAGACGCTCGGATCGAGGGCGACACGGCGGAACTGCCGGTCCGGCTGCTCGCGGACGATCAGCCGACGGTGTTCCGATATGTCCTGGTGGATGGTCGCTGGCTGCTCGATGAGGGGATGAAGGGACGCTGAAATCCTGTCGGCGCCGGGGTCCATTGGGAAAAACCGGCCTGAAGCCGGTGGGTTTTCTATGATTCGGCCAGTCTCCCGGAGAACCACCGATGGAAATCGACGTCCGCGAAGTCCCCGACGGCCAGCACCTCGAGAAGGTGCTCTCTTCGTTCCCGCATCTCGAGCGCGGTGAGATCCTGACGCTGCTCTGCGGCGAAGACCCGGAGCCTTTGGTCCTGGCGGCAAAGAAAGCGCTGGGGGACGCCGCCGACATCCAGAAGATACGATGGGGAATCAAGGACCAGCCCTGGGTTCTGCATCTCAAGAAGAGCCTGAAGCCGTCGTCGTACAAGGGTGGCCAGCAGTCTTGAGGGCGGCCGGCGAGCCCCGCGCGCAGTGGTGAGAGAAGAGGCCTGGACGGACACCTCGGGTGGGACGCGGCCGAGACGGAAATCACCCCTCCGTCTCGGATCCAGGTGTCCCTCGGCGGGCGGTCTGTGCTGATCCGGACCTCCGGCGCGCTCCCTAGCCGGCGGCCCTACCGGCTTTTCCCGCCTGGATTCCCCTCCGTGCCAGGGTGTCGCGAATGACCTGCTTCGCCAGCGTCTCCGGCACCGGTGCGTAGTTCGCGTGCTCGGTGTGGAATGTCCCGCGGCCCTGGGTCAGGGAGCGTAGCACGGTGGAGTAGGAGAACAGCTCCGCCACCGGGATCAGCCCGCGGATCTCCTTGATCGGGTTCTCGGCAAAGAGGCTCTGGACCTCGGCGCGCCGTGACTGCAGATCGGAGAGGACGTCTCCGAGGTACTCCTGGGGAACTTCGACGGTGAAGCGCATGCGGGGCTCGAGGATCTGGGACCCGGCCTTCGCCATGGCCTGGCGCATCGCGATCCGGCCCGCCTCGCGGAAGGCCATCTCCGAAGAGTCGACATCGTGGTGCTGGCCGTCGTAGAGCACGGCGTGCACGTTGACGAAGGGGAAGCGCAGTTCGCCGCCCGCTCCAGCGATGTCCTGGACGCCCTGGCCCACCGCGCGGTGGTACTCCTTCGGGACGGTCCCACCGACGACCTCGGACACGTAGTCGACGTCGCGGTCGCATTCGCCTCGCGTGAAACGCATCTTGACCACTGCGAACTGGCCGCGGCCGCCGGACTGCTTGATGTGGCGACCCTCGACCTCGATGTCGCGGCGCAGCGCCTGGCGGTAGGCCACCTGGGGCGCGCCGGCCTGCGTCTCGACCTTGAACTCGCCGAGCAGCCGGGAGCGGATCACCTCGAGGTGAAGCTCGCCCATGCCGCCAATGATCAATTCGCCGGTCTCCTGGTCGGTAAAGACGCGGAAGGTGGGGTCCTCACGGGCCAGCCGGCCGAGCGAGTCGGAGAGACGGTCGCGGTCGGTTCGGGAGACAGGCTCCACGGACATGGAGATCACCGGGTCCGGGAAGGTCATCTGCGAGAGACCGACGGGACGGTCGCGATCGCAGAGCGAGTCGCCGGTGGCGGTGTCGCTGACCCCGAGGGCGGCGATGATCTCGCCGGCTTTCGCGAACTCGATCGGCTCGCGCGACTTGGCGTGGATCTTCAGGAGCCGGCCGATCCGCACCTTCTTGCCGGTGCGGGGGTTCATGAGCTGCATGCCTTTCCTCAAGGTTCCGGAGTAGACCCGGATGAAGGTCAGGTCGCCGTTCAGGTCCGCCACGGTCTTGAAGGCCAGGGCGGCCACCGGTTCCTCCGGATCGGCGCTGACCGGGACGTCGTCGCCGGTGTAGGGGTCGATACCCATGAGCGGAGGCACGTCTTCCGGGGAGGGCAGGTAGTCGATCACCGCGTCGAGCAGAAGCTGCACACCCTTGTTCTTGAGAGCAGAGCCGGCCAGAACCGGAGTCGCCTGCAGGCTGAGGGTCGCTTCTCGGACGGCCCGGGCCAGGGTCTCGGCCGGAATGGGTTCGTCGCTGATGTAGAGTTCGAGGACCTCATCGGAAAACCGCGAAACCTGGTCGATGAGCTCGTCGCGCTCCTCCTGCATGCGCTCCCGCTCCTCGACCGGGATGTCGATCTCGGTGTACGTGGAGCCGTCCTCGCGCTGTTCGAAGAGGTAGGCCCGCTCTTTCACGAGATCGAGTACCCCACGGAAGTCGGCTTCGATACCCATTGGAACCTGCAGCTTCAGCGGGGTGATACCGAGCTTCTCGCGGATGGTGCCGACGGTGCGCTCGAAGTCGGCGCCGGTGCGGTCGAGCTTGTTCACGAAAGAGATGCGGGGGACGCCGTAGCGGCTGGCCTGGCGCCAGACGGTCTCCGACTGCGCCTGCACGCCGGCGACACCGCAGAATACCGCCACCGCGCCGTCCAGCACGCGAAGGGAGCGCTCCACCTCGGCGGTGAAGTCGACGTGGCCGGGAGTGTCGAGGATGTTGACTTCGGTCCCGTTCCACCTGACGCTCGTCGCGGCGCTCTGAATGGTGATCCCGCGCTTCTTCTCCTCGTCCATGAAGTCCATGGTGGCGGCACCATCGTGGACCTCTCCAGTCTTGCGGATCTTGCCCGCGTAGTAGAGGATTCGCTCGGTGACCGTGGTCTTGCCGGCGTCGATGTGGGCCATGATCCCCACGTTCCGACGGGCTCCGGCAGACGTTCCGTTCTTGGCGCTCATGTTGGTATCCGGCTCATGAAGTCCCTGGAAATCCCGCCCAAATGAAGGCGGAAAGAGCCGAAGTTCTCACAGTTTGATCCTGAGGTCCAGTTTCAACTGATGCCGGGAGGCTAGCGGGCCTTCTCTAGGATGTCCGCGAGGCGGGGATCGTTGCGGATGGATGCGAGATCCGGGTCGGTCAGGAGTTGATCCTTGCTGAAGGTGCGGAGTGTCATCGCTCTCCTCAGGCCGGCGAAGGCGGCGTCGGTCTTGCCGTCGCGTGCATCGACGCAAGCCATGTCGTAAACGATGCTTCCGTTTGCGGGGTTCGACTTCAGGAGGAGCGCGAGGTCCGCGCGGGCCTCGTCCACCCGGCCGAGCGCCAGGTAGGCCGCGGCCCGTGTGGTGCTGGCGCTGTCCCCCATGCTCGCGAGGCGGATTTCGAGCAGCTCACCCCTCCCGAGGCGGGCCAGCGCCGTCGTGATCCGGTAGCGGGTGCTCTCATTGGCTTCGGTCTCGTAAAGCGACAGGAGGGCATCGACGACCGCGGGGTTGCCGAGAGAGGCGAGCGCGTCGATGCCCATGTTCCGGATGTTCGGAGAGGCGATCGCCATCTCGGCCACCCGGGGGGCAGCGGCGCTGATGTGAAAGCGCATCATGGCCCGGATCGCCGCATAGTAGAGCGAGAGCCTGCCCATGTCCGCGAGGTCGCCGTCGAGGAAAGTCCGGATGGTCGGGGCCGCCTTTTCGTAACCGAAGGTGGTCAGCGCCTTCGTGGCTTCCGAAAGGAACCAGGCGTCGGTCTCCTCCTGGAGTGCCGTGGCGATGAGGGGCGCCGCTTCGCGATGATGGCGCGCGGCGAGGCCCCGCACCGCGGAAGTGCGCATCCGGACGGTGCCGTTCCGAAGTGCCGCCATCAGCAGGGGGACGACCTGCTCGGAGTCCATGCGTCCGATTTCGTCGAGCACGATGTTTGCGTTCTGAAGGTCCGGCCGGGTGAGCCACGGCTCGACGCGCGGCAGGACCTGCTCCCCGCCGACCTGGACGATGGACTGCAGGATGCGGTAGCGGTAACTGCGGATCCGGTCGAATTCGTCGGCATCCTCGAGTAGCTTGAAGAGCGGGTCGAGAGCGGTTTCGTCACCGATGCGGCCGATGGCGTCGAGCAGTGAATTGAGCGCGCGGGCGAGAAACTCGTCATCGCGCTGCTTCAGGGACTCGAGGAGGACCGGAAGGGCGGACTGATCGCCGAAGCGTGCCAGGAACTGCGCGGCGCTGCTGCGGACGCGAGGGTCCGGGTCTGAAAGGAACGGCTTGACGGCCGGGGCGAAATTCGGCCCCCCGACGGAGCGGAGGGTCTCGATTGCGGCGGAGCGAACCTCCGGCGCGGGGTCGAGCAGGGATGCGCGCAGCGGAACCAGCGCCGCTGGATCCCGGTAGCTGCGCAGGGCCCGGAGCGCGGCGGTCCGAACGAGGATCGAAGCATCCTTGCACAGGGCGATGATCTTCGTCAGGCCCTCCTGGTTTCGCCGGATGCCGAGATAGCGCAGCGCGGAGGAGCGCACGAGTTCGGACTCGTCGTCGAGCATTCCGAGCGCGGCGGTTTCGATCCGGGGATCGTTTCCGGAAAAGGAGGTGTTGACCGACATCTCCACCAGGTGAGCGCGGACCTGTGGATGAGCCTCCGGGTCCGCGAGCACCTGGAGCACTCGATCGATGACCATTTCTCGATCGAAGCTCCGCAGGATCGGCTCCAGCAGAATCCGGTGCTGCACGTTCGTGGACTGGAGCAGGGAGACCAGAAGGTCGAAGTCCTGGGGCGTCACCAGCTCCGCGAGCACCCAGTACGCATTCCGGAACCGGTAGTAGGAATAGGAGGTGCCACGGCTGTCCTCCTCGGCGAGGATGGCGAGCAGGGAGGGGATGACCTCGCGTCCCCGGGTGACCAGCCGGCGGAACTCCTCGGTGGTCCGAAAGGCGTTGTTGCGGGTATACAGCGATGCCAGCAGGTCGTCCCGATTCCGCTGCCGGATTCCACGAAGGAGACGGCGGGCCTGGCGGGAGGCTTCCGGATCCTCGCCGGCCGCCGCCTTCTCGAGCCAGGGTACGGCCGCCGCTCCGAGTGCCTCGAGCCGGTCGCAGGCCCGTTGCCGGATGGTGAACTCATCGGCGGAAAGCTCGGCGATCAGGGCTTCGACCTGCCGGGCGAGGGGGGAATCATCCTGGGCCGGCGCCGAGATGGTTACGCCAAGCAGCAGCAGGAGAAGGGGGAGGAGGGTGGCGAGGCGCATGGAGGGGAATTCTACGTTTCGCGGGGGGGCATGGGAAGCACGGCTCCGGTTGGCGTCGATGGTCCCGGGTGTGCCTGAAACCAGGCCGCCGTTCTGACTCCGCCTGAAGCTCATTACCGCGCATGCCGCTCTGCGGGTATGCTCTGGCCATGATCTCCCTCCCGGCCTCCCTGGACCGCAACAGCGCGGTCGGTCTGTTCGAGGACGTGGTGGGTCTTCTCGCCGGGGGCGCCACGCGGGTGGAACTCGACGCGGGCCAGGTCCGGCACATCGATGCATTCGGTGCGGCGGCGATTCTCGAAGCCCACGGCGCGGCGTCGCAGGCCGGCGCCGAGTTTCGACTGCGAAACGTGAGCTCGCAGACCCGGGAGGTTCTCGCCCTGCTCCGCGTGGACCGGGTGCTGTCGACCTCCCGGGAGGTTCCGGCGAAGGAACCGCTCCTCGCGCGGATCGGCGGATGGGGCTTCGCCCTCACGCACAGCGCGGTCCAGCAGGCGGCGCTGAACGTCGACGGGCTGTTCCTCACCTTCATCGCGCCCTTTCGCCGGAAGGGGCCCCGGGTCGTCCAGTTCATCCGGCAGCTCAACCTGATCGGGACCCAGGCCACCGGCATCGTGGTGCTGATCAGCTTCCTGATCGGTCTGATCATGGCCCTGCAGTCGGCGTCCCAGCTCCGCCAGTTCGGGGCGAACATCTACGTGGCCGACCTGGTCGGGATCTCGATGACTCGCGAACTGGGCCCCTTGCTTACGGCGATCATCGTGGCGGCGCGTTCCGGATCTTCCATCGCCGCGGAGCTCGGCACGATGGTGGTGACGGAGGAGGTGGATGCACTCCGGGTGATGGGGCTCAACCCGAGGCGGTTTCTGGTGGCGCCGCGGTTCGCCGCGATGGTGCTGGCGCTGCCCTGCCTGGCCATCCTCGCTGACCTGGCGGGGATCACCGGCGGCTTCGTGGTGGGCGTCTTCGGACTGGATATCGGCGCCAACCACTACTGGAACCAGACCATCACCGCGCTCTACACCTCGGACATCCTCTCCGGCCTCGTGAAGTCGTTCGTCTTCGCCAATGTGATCGCCGTCGTCGCCTGCCATTGCGGGCTGTCCCTGACCGGAGGGCCGGAGCAGGTGGGGCGCGCGACGACGCGGGCCGTCGTCAGCTCGATCATCATCGTGATCCTGGCCGACTTCTTCTTCACTTCGATCTTCTATCTCCTGACCTGATGAGCGACGCCGCAATCCCTATCCTCGAAATCGACCGCCTGACCGGCGGATACCCGGGCTTCACGGTCTTCAGTGAGATCTAGTTCACGGTGAAGACGGGGGAGATCTTCGTCATCATGGGGCCGTCGGGGTGCGGGAAGACGACGCTGCTGCGAACCATGACCGGCCTGATTGAACCCCTGGCGGGAGAGGTTCGCTACCAGGGCCGGGTCGTGAAGGGGCAGAAAGCGCTCGACGAGTACCGACGCTCTTTCGGCATGGTTTTTCAGCAGGGAGCGTTGCTCAACTCCATCTCGATCATGGAGAACGTGGCGCTGCCGCTGCGGGAGCATACGGATCTTCCGGACTGGATGATCGAGCGGGTGGTGGAGATGAAACTCGCGCAGGTGGGCCTGCTCGAGGCGAGGAACCGGAAGCCGATGGAACTCTCCGGTGGGATGCGCAAGCGGGCCGGGATTGCCCGGGCGCTGGCGCTCGAACCGGCGCTGCTCTACTTCGACGAACCGTCGGGGGGACTCGACCCGATCACCGCCGACGGGATCGACAACCTGATCCTCTCGCTCACCGAGTCCTTGCCGGTGACCGTGATCGTGGTGACCCACGAGCTGGCCTCGATTTTCAAGATCGCGGACCGGGTGATGATGCTCCGCGACGGGAAGATCGCCGTCCTCTCGACGCGTGAGGAGGTGAAGAATGCGAAGGACGAGGGCGTGCAGCACTTCATTCATCGAAGGGCCCCCGCGGAGGAGGGCGCGGCCGACGCGTTCCTCACCGAGGTGGGAGGAGGCTCCGAATGACCGATCGCAGTGAGAAGGTGAAGGCCGGCATCTTCGTGGTGATCACGGTATCGCTTCTGATGGCGCTTCTGATCCTCGTGGCCGGGTTACGGGTCTTCAAGACGACGAAGACCTTCCACGTGCGGTTCTCCGAGAGCATTACCGGCCTCGAGGAGTCGTCCACCGTTCGGTACATCGGGGTGCCGGTGGGGCGGGTGTCGAAGATCGGATTCTCCGAGGGCGAGGACACGGTCATCGATGTCACCATCGAGGTGAATCCGGACACGCCGATTCGGGTGAAGACCCGGGCGCAACTGAAACCGCAGGGCATCACCGGGATCAGCTACATCGATCTCTACGATGCCGACAGCGAGATGGTCGCGCCGGTGCCGCGGGATGACAACCTGCTCCTGGCGGAGGGAGCGACCATTCCCACCGAGCAGTCGATCACGAAGGACCTGCTCGATACCCTGGGGGAATTGAGGAAACTCCTCGCCAACATGAACAACGTGGTGGAGAACAACCAGGAAGCGGTCACGGTGGCCGTGCAGTCCATCCAGGAAGCGGCGGTTGCGCTCAGTGCGTCGCTCGATAAGCTGCCCGACGCCGTCGGCGCGGTGTCGGAACTCACCAGGGAAGTCCGGGAGATGCTCGGTGCGGCGCTCACCTCCGCGGTGAACACGCTCGCGGAGATCGAAGCCTTCGCCAGCGACCCGGCCATCCGGCAGATTCCCGGCAAGGTCGTCTCGGTGCTCGATCGGGCCGACTCGGTTCTCCTGACCGCTGAGGACGCGATCACCGAAGTGGACCTGAAGGAGGTGATGACGAGCCTGACCTCCGTCCTCGAACGTCTGGACCGGACGGCAGAGGAGATCACCGCCGCCGTCTCCGTCGTGAAGGGAGGCGTCTCCCGGAACACCGGCAATCTCAGCCGGATCATGTCGGATCTTCGAGTGTTCAGCACCACCCTGCGTCAGCTTGCACAGGAGATCAGGGAGAAACCGAACCGTCTCCTGCTCTCCCGTGGCCGCGTGGAGCGGAAGGAGGAGGACTGATGGATCATCGCACGCCCGGCACCCTCGTCCTGCTCTGCCTGACCGTGGCTTTCGGCGGTTGTTTCTCCACCGGCGACGGTGAGGAGATCGAGCGCTATTACCGCGTCAGCGTGGCGACCGCCCCGAGCAGGCTCGACCCGGTGCCGGTCAGCATCGTGCTGCGGCCATTCAGTACGGATGAGATCCTGGATCGCGAGGGGATCCTCTTTCAGATCTCTGATGTCGAGCGGGGATACTGGACGACGCATGAGTGGATCGAGCCGGTGGCCGGGATGATCCGCTCCGCCCTCGCGGGTGATCTCGAACGGTCCGGTCTCTTCAGCGCGGTACACCTCTTCGAGAACGAACCGCTGGCGACGGTCGCGATCAACGCCGAGATCCATGAGTTCGGGGAACTGGATGGTCCCGGCGGGTGGTACGGCGTCGTGGACATCACGCTCGAAGCGAATCGGGTGGATACCGGGGAGTTGATCTGGCGGTCGCGAATCCGTCACGAGGAGAAGGCGGCGAAGCGGACGGTGGTGGAGACGGTGCGGGCTCTCGGGGTAGCCCTCGGACGGGTCTCCGATGAACTGAAGGCGGGCCTCGTCGTGGGGGTGCGGTAATGGGATCGGCAAGTGCTCAGGCCATGTTTTTCGGCAAGCTCGCCGCACTTCTGAAGGCCAACCTGCCGTTGCTGAAGGCGATGGAAGTCTCCCTGGAGAGAGTCGAGGAGGGGAAGCTTCGCGACGCTTTCTCCCGGATCCTCGATCGCGCCTACCAGGGTTCCTCCCTCACCGACGCGTTTTTTCTCGAGAAAGACGTGTTCGCCACGGAGGTGCTCACCCTGATCGCAAATGGCGAGGAGACGGGAGAGCTGGAGATTCGGGTGCAGGCCCTGGCCGAGGGACTGGCGGCAGGCACGTTTCAGGCGCGCCCCGAGGACGGCGACGGGTCACCTCCTCTCGAGCGGCTGGCCGGGGAAGCGGTTTCGACGGGGGCGACGGACATCCATGTCACTCCTTCGGCGGATGGGGCGGAGGTGCGATTTCGAATCGGGGGCAAGCTCGTGCTCAGGGAGGAACTCCGCACCGCGGACCTCGCGGACTTCGTGGAGCGGGCCCACCTTCTCTCGGGTCTTCCGGCTGTGCCGGCCCGGGCGCCGTGTTTCGGTGAATTCGAAGCGGCCGGGATGCATGTGATGGCGAGCTTTGTCCCGGTGCCGGAAGGGGAGAGCCTGGTGCTCCGCCTGACCGCTCCGCAGGCGCTCATGCCGGAACTGGCCGACTTCGGCTTCTCCGAAACCCAGGTGGCGACCCTCTCGGAATGGACCGGGAAGCCGCACGGGATGCTGCTCGTGGCCGGCCTTCCGGGCAGTGGTCGGGAGAAGCTCCTGCGGTCATTGTTGGCGACGATTGACTACAAGTCGACCCGGGGCTTCTCCGTGACCGCGGGGCCTACTCCCCGGATCGAGGGGGTCAGCAGGATCATCGCCGACGAGCTCTCCCGCGCGTCGGCCCTCCGCGTCGCCATGGGGCAGGATCTGGACAGTGTGATGATCGACGAACTCGAGAGCGGGGAGACCGCAATCACGGCCGCTCGGGTGGCCCGCACCGGCCACCTGGTCCTGGCCGGCATTCGCGCCCGGGAAGCCACCGGGGCCCTGGCCGGACTGCTCGATCTCGGCCTGGACCCGGAGGACGTCGCCGAACTGGTTATCGGGGTCGCGGTTCTTCGGGCGGGGACCGCGGGGAACGAGGTCTTCGTGGTGGATCGGGAGGCGTGCCGGGAGATTCTCGACCAGGAGTAGCGCGGAAGGCGGTGATTTTCGGCCCGGGTGTGACGACGAGCGCGCCCCGCTCTTCGGTGCGAAGCGCCGAACTCCAGGCGGCATCAAGGGGCTCATTGGCCCCATTGCTCGAGATGAGCACGCGCGGGCGGACCGCCTCCACGAACTCCTTCGCGGCGCCATGCGGACGACCGTGGTGGGGGAGGATGAGCACGTCCGCCTGCAGGTTCGATCCGGTGGCGAGCAATCCCTCGAAGCCATCCTCCTCGAGGTCGCCGGTAAAGAGCACCGAGAGCCCCCCCGCGTGCAGGCGCAGGACGGTGGAGGCATCGTTGTCCGAGAGGGTCGTTCCCGGGAGGGGCCAGAGAACTTCAACGCTGGCTCCCGGAAGCGGGATGCGATCCCCGGCGACGGGGATGCGAGGAGCGTAGAACCGTTTCACCGGAAACTGCCTGAGAAACGCGGGCACGCCGCTCGAGTGGTCCATGTCCTCGTGTGACAGCACGAGTGCGTCCACGCGGGCGATCTGGCGGGATCGCAGGAACGGGAGGACCACCTGGCGAAAGATCTCCGGCCGGGCGGAGCCGGCGTCGTAGGCGAGCACGCCTCCCTCCGGGGTTTCCAGCACCGTGGCGAGCCCGTGCCCGACCGCGAGTACGGTCAGTCGCGGCTCAGTGGGCGCCCGGCGAAGCGTCAGACCGGAAACGGCGAGGAGGGCCAATCCCAGTATCAACGCGGCCAGGAGTTTTCGGCCAATGGCAGGACGTCGCCAGAGGGCGAGCAGCGCGACGTACCATGCCGACAGGGCCACGACCGGGGGCGCGGGGAAGGTGAAGCTGGCGGCGGGAATGCGGGCCAGCAGTTCGACGGTCCTGGCGAGCAGATCCGTCAGAACCACGGCCGGCCCGGAGAACCCGCTGACGCAATAGAGGAACCCGGCGGGGAGCAGGAGGCTCACGAGAGGCAGGACGAGCAGGTTGGCCGGGACGGTCAGGATAGAGAGCGAGCCGAAGTGGTAGAGGATCAGGGGCGCGGTGGCGAACCAGGCGGCGAGGGCCACCGGAAGCGACTTCCGCAGGTAGCGGCGACCGAGCCGGATCGGAAGGAAGTGCTCTCGCGGAACCGAGAACTTCTCCATCAGGATCCAGCGTTCGAACAGGCCGAGTTCGAACTTCTTCGAGAGCGTAAGGATGGCCAGAACCGCGACGAAGGAGAGCTGGACGCCGGCGCTGTCCACGGATCGGTGGGCGCTTGCGAGGATCGTCAGCAGGGCGAAGGCGAGGAGGTGCAGGGGACGGACCGGGCGCCGGAGGACTACGCCCCCCGCGATCAGGGCGGTGATCAGCGAGGCGCGCAGGACCGGCGGGCGCGCGCCGGTCAGCGCGGCGTACAGCAGGACCAGCATGGCGACGGAGGGGGCGGTGAGGCGGCGGGAGACCGGTAAGGGCGCCAGGAGGAGCCAGAGGGTTCCGGCCAGGATGCCGATGTGCAGGCCGGAGATCGCCAGAAAGTGGGTGGTGCCGGTACGGCGGAAGGCGTCGACGAGGGCCGGGTCGACACCCTCGCGGCGGCCGAGGAGAAGCGCCGTCAACAGACCGCGCGCTCGGCGGTCCGGGAGCCCTCGCAGGGTCTTCTCGGCTCGCCGGCGGGCCAGATGCACGAGAGCGCCGGGGTGCCACCAGGGGGCTCGCTTCCGGATGCGGAGGGAGTAGGGGGATGGTGCGGAGAGCAGGTGAGAGATGCCCTTCGCGCCCAGGAGCTCCCGGGTGTCGCGTTCGCCGGGGTTCAGGGCCTGGCGGGGAAGAGAGAGACGTCCCACCACCGATATCCGATCTCCGGGATGCGGCAGCGGGGAGCCGGCCGGGATCGCCACGCGGACTCGTCCCTCCTCGGGCAGGTCGACGGCGAGGGTGAGCAGGCTGCGACCACGAATCGGCAGGTCCGGGCCAGTGCGGACCGTCCCGGTCAGCTCGACCAGTCGGCTTGCTCCCGGCAGCGCCCGTTTCAGATCGGAAGGGCCCGTGGGCACCGCAATGAGGGAACCGGCGATGAACGCGAGGACCGGAATTCGGCTGGCTCGGAGCCTGCGTGGCAACGACAGCAAGGCGAGGACGAGCAGGTACGGCCATGGAAGCTCGAACACGATCCCGGCGGTGAACGATACCGTGACGATGGGCAGAATGTGCATGCGGAGGTTCCTCCGGGAAGGAGGACGCACCGAATTGCCCTCGGGCTCGGTGTTTCCCTTTGCACAAGCTGCCGGAAGTGCGCATTCTCTCTTGCTGGCCCGCCTTTCTCCCTGGGTGTGCGCCTCGTTTCTGGAACCTTGGAGGGCAGATGAAGCGCAGTCGAACTGGCGTCACGGCCGTGCTGCTGGCGATCCTGTTTCTGGCCGTCCCCGCCCGCGCACAAGGCAAGCCCGGCGTGGTGAATGAGGTGCAGGACGCTCTGGCCGGGGGCGATCCCGGTGACTTCGTGTTCGAAGCGGACTACTACAAGGAATACCTCGACCAGAAGGACGGCATGGTGGCCCTGTCGGGGCGGATCCGGATCGCGCGGGGAGACTTCGAGCTTTCCGCGCCGAACGGCGGGGTGGTGCTCTGGGTCGATTCGGATGGCTGGCGGGCCCTGCGCGGGAGCATGGGCGGCGCGGAAAAGGAGGGAGTCAAGAAGGCCGGCGATGCGCTCGGGACGGTGATTCGCGAGGTCTATGCCGAGGGCGACATCACCCTTCGCCGTGACGACGAACTCGTTCGGGCGAAGCGGCTCTACTACGACTTCGTGAACAACCGGGCCGTGCTCATTCGCGGCGAGATCCTCTATCGGTACGAATCGGACGATGGCTCGCTCCGGGTGCCCATCATCGTCAAGGCGGATCGCATCCGGCAGCTCTCCTCGGATATGGTGATCGCCGGGCCCGCACATCTGACCACGTGCGACTTCGGTGAACCCCACTACGATCTGACCGTGGACCGGCTCGTTCTCAAGAGGAAGAACGGTGAGGTATCCGCTACCACGGAGGGGAATGTCCTGAGGACCATGGATGCGCCGATCTTGTGGCTTCCGTGGATGGCTTCCGGGACCGGCTCAGGCACCAGGCCGGTGAAGGATGTCGGCGTCGGCCTCTCCTCCACGTACGGGGCATTCATCGAGGTGCTTCTTGGTGGGGAGTTCCGCCTGGGGAGCGATCCGAAATCCGAACCGATCGGGGAATGGTGGATACTTCCGGTGTTCCGTTCCCGCCGCGGCCCCGGATTCGGGGCGGGCATCGAGTACGCGCAGTCGAAGTATCGCGGGGTGCTCGAGGGTTTCTACCAGCGGGATCATGCCAACAAGGACAAGTCGACCGGCAACCCGGTGCCTGGCCTGAATCGGGGGCGGGCACGGCTGCGCGACCGCCACGTCCTCGCTGAGGAGGTCCTCGGTGGCACCCTGACCGGGATCGCGGACATCACCTACGTTTCCGACCGCGGGTTTCTCCGGGAGTTCTTCCCGCAGGAGGCCCTCGAAGACAAGGAGCAGGAGACCACCGGGTACCTGAACCTCGCCGGCTCGCAGCACGCCGCCACGTTCATGGGGCGCTGGCGCATCAACAACTTCCAGACCGAGACCGAGTACAAGCCGCGGGTGACCTACGACATGTTCTCATTGCCGGCGATCACCGACGTGGCCGGAACCGGGGCGGACCTGTTGTTCTCGGCGGAGGCGGAAGGGGCGAGAGTCTACCGCCAGTACGACGACGCGTTGCCGCTTCGCGGGAAGGAGACGGAGCGATACCTCGCGCGGGCTTCAGCGTCGTCGCCGTTTACGCTCGGCCCGATCCGATTTCTGCCGGAGCTTGGTGGCGGGCTCACCTCCTATCGGTCCGGCCAGCACGCCGACCGGGGGGACGCCTTTACCTCCCTCAAGGCGTCCATGGACCTCTGGCGGGTGTTTCCCGGCGCGAATTCGGACACCTTTCAACTCGCCGGGCTGCGGCACATCTCTGACTTCTCGCTTGCATGGGTGAACCGGTTTCGGGTGAGTGTCGCCTCCGACGACCTGGCGGTTCAGGATCCCTACGACCTCGTGAACGAGACGCAGGCCTTCGATTTCCGGTGGAGGAACCGTTTCGAGACGAAGCGGCTCGGGGCGCTCGTTACCTGGATCGATCTCGAGTTCCGGACGATCTTCTTCCCGCAGGAAACGCCGGCGGTGCGAAACCCTCTGACCTCTCGTGAAGAGTGGGAACTCGGCATGTCCGCGATGCTCCTGCCGGAGGAGGAGACCTGGCGCCGGTACACGCAGAAGGGGTTCGGTCCGCTGACCGGGGACCTTCGGGTCCAGCTTCGGGAGGACCTCGTCTTCAGCGCGGATGTCTGGTACGACCTGCACTACAATCGCTTTCGGACCTATTCGGAGAGCCTGCGGTACGAGGCCCGGCCCGATCTTTCGGTCTTCCTCGCCCATCGCGCCATCGATGGGGACTCCTCGATCCTCACCGGCGGGGCGGACTTTCGGATGACCGACACCTGGGACGTGAGGTTTCTGCAGCAGACCGACTTCAGCGGCGGCAACAGTTCGCTGATCTCCGGGTTTGCGCTGCGGAAACTGATGCATGACTTCATCATCGAGGTCTCGTTTCGCAACGACTTCAGCCGGAACGACGTCTCCTTCAATTTCTCCGTCGAGCCGCGCATCTTTTACGAAGCGGCTCGCAAGCGGCGCTCGGACGAGCCGCTTTCCGTTTTCAATATCAGGTAGGAGCCATGAGAAAGGCCGTCTATCCCGGAACCTTCGACCCGGTGACCAACGGGCATCTCGACCTGATCGAGCGGGGCTCCCGCCTCTTTTCGGAAGTGATCGTTCTGGTGGCGAAGAACCCGGAGAAGACGCCACTGTTCACGGCGGAGGAGCGGGTCGAGCTGATCCGGTCGGAAGTGGCCGCCTTCAGGAATGTGCGGGTGGACACCGCCGACGGTTTGACGGTTGCGTACGTGCGCGGGGCCGGATTCGACACGATCCTGCGCGGCATCCGCACCACGGTGGACTTCGTCACCGAACACTCCATGGCGCTGACGAATCGCGCGCTGGCTTCGGAGATCGAGACCGTCTTCCTGATGCCCAACGAGAAGTGGTCCTACCTCTCTTCGAGCCTGATCCGGGAGGTGGTGCGGTCGGGCGGCGACGTCACGCGCTTCGTGCCGGACTCGGTCAGCGCGGCACTCGGGAAGAAACTCCCGGGGTGACCTCGCCCTGGGATCCGCGCAACAATGACTTCGGGATTCGAGAGCTGCCGCATGGGCGCTCCCGGTCGGGCGCCCGTGTTCTTGCGTGATTACGTCGGCGGCGGGAACAGGTGGGTGTATTCGTTGGCGACCTGCCAGAACAGGAACTGCAGGCGTCCGATGAAGAGCGAGATGCGGGCCATCACCGTGTAGCCGAAGGATGCGCCGAAGGCGGCCATCAGGAAGAAGATGCCGGTGCGGGCGGTCACGCCGATGAAGCCGGTGTGGGGCTTGCTGAAGAAAAAATAGGTGAGGCAGGCGAGCACGCCGAGCAGGATTGGCAGGTTGATGAGGAGGACCGAGTTCCAGCCTCCGTCGTTCGCCGGATTCAGGTTTACGAAGGTGGCCGCGGGTTGGAGGATCAGGTCGGTCTGGAACTTCCCGGTGAGGCTCAGGCCGGCGAAGGCGCCTACCATGAATGCGATCGACCACCGCGAGAGCCACCCGAACCTGGGGTGGAACCGGGCGAAGAAGAGCATGCCCAGCAGGGCGGGGATCAGGAGCATCCAGGTCCAGAGGAGTTCCCCCTGCTTGATCTCGCCGCCAGAGAACAGGTTCGCCAGCGGACGGTAGAGGTTGGGGATGAACGTGCTCCAGAAGGCATAGGCGAGCGTGTAGCCCGCGGCCACACCCACAAAGACGTGTTCCGCCATCTTGTAGACGGGGTTGTCCTTGTAGAGGAAAGAGAAGATGGCGAGGGTCAGGATCGCGGCGACCCAGAGGCCCAGGTGCTGATACCAGACGAGTCCCAACAGCATCACGCCGCCCTCCGAGCTCTGCGCCGGCCGATGAGATAGCCGATGTTACCGATGACGATGAAGATGATGATCAGCAGGTGGCCGAAGGATTGCGGCCCCATGCCCAGGATGCCACGGCCCTCCCTGCCGACCAGAGCTTCGTAGTCCGCCGCTCCCCGCAGTCCGCCGAGCAGGCCCACCAGTTGCCCGGAGCTCTCATACTGGAAGAAGTCGGGGGCCGACACCGCGGTCATTCCAGAGGCCATCGGCTTGCCGATTCTCGACTGGCACTGTTCGAGCCACTCGCGGATGCCGGGGGTGCCGGCGGAGAGAATCACGAAGAAGTCGACGTCCTTCGAGTTCTGGATGCCCTTCAGCACCGGAATCTCGGAGACGGGAGTGCCGTTCACGTCTTCCGGGAACGCCGCCAGAATGGACTCGTTGCACTTGCTGATGAGGACCGCCCCCCCAGGCTTGTAGCCGAGGTTGACGAAGTCCACGCCCTCCACCTTGCCCTGGGGAAGATATGCCTTGTCGAGGCAATCCTTCACCAGCGGACCGGCCTGGGGCCAGAGCTGGGTGATGATCAACTTGAGGTTTCGCTTTCCAAGCTGATGAAAGAGGGCGAGGTTCATGGGATAGAGTTCCGCCTCCGATCCGGGATCGTAGTCGGCGGAAACGAGGACCACGCTGCCGTCGGGCAGGGCCTCGATGGCGTCGTAGATGGCCCGGGCTGAGTCGGAGGGGACAATGGGGAACTTGATCCTGGCCAGGAACGGCACGATCAAGACGACGGCCATGAGGATGTACAGCCAGCGGCGATCGAGCTTCGCGAGGTTCATGAGTCACCTCCGAGATACGACCGCTCGATGCCCAGGATGATCTTCAGGGACATGGAGGCGATACCCATGGCCGCCCCCATGAAAATGGCCCGCTTGGCGGCCACGTTGGGGACGACCATGATCCAGGCCATCACCTTGTCCGCTCCGATGGCGCTGGAGATGGGGATCTGGCCCAGCATCACGATCACCGCGGTGGTGAGGAGGATGCCCGCCTCGATCGATCGCACCCGGAAGGCCCGGTAGGCAGCCGAGGTGATGTAGAAGACGAGGAGCGAGAACATGGTCGCCCCCAGCGGGAGCTGGATGTTGAAGTAGATCCAGTAGAAAGGGTTGTACTCGCGCTCGAACATCCCGAAGTTCATCCAGGTGGAGCGGATCTCCTTGTCGATTCCGAAGAACAGGCCGAGGAACATGGTCGCGAAGAGGCAGACGAGGAGAACGATCTTGAAGGGGCGGTCCTCGCCTCGTTTCGCCTTGTGGAGGGTGACCCGCACGATGTTGCCGGTTCCGAGTACCACCGCGAAGCCGGCGATGATGATCCCCCACTCCTTCACCTTCGACGAAGCCACGGACAGGACGGTGCCGTCGTTCACGAAGAAGCTCACAATCATCGCGACACCCGCTATGAAAGTGATGACGAGAGGTACGGTTCGGCGCATCGGTGTCTCCTCGCGCTACTTGGGGAAGATAAAGAGGTCCGCGAAATGGAATCCGAAGGCGGACTCGAGCTTGTCGTCGAGCGCGGGGATGTTCGCCAGGATGACCCCGATGAGGATCAGCGCCCCCCACAGCAGCTTCGCCGTGTCCGAGCCCTTCAGGGAGCCGAGGAGCTGGGGCTCCCGGCTCAGGTAGGCGCTCGCGGCATAGAGCTCCTCCCCGATCAGCGTGTAGTCGCAGGCCGCCACGAAGAAGGGGAGCTGAGACACGTTGGCGGTCCCTGCGATCTGGATGGCTCCAGCCAGGAAACCGGTCTCTGCGAGGATCAGTGACTCCGCCCAGAAGGCGCCCATGTAGATGTTCGTGGCCGGTTTCTCGCGGAGCATGATTCCCGTGACCCCGGCCGTGAAGGCGAACTGGTCGTCGGAGAGGAAGCGCACGTCGTCCTTGTTGAACGCTTCGGGGCGCCCGGCATCGGCGAAGGCGTTGCGGACGGTCTCCTCGGCCACCGGGAAGATGATCGGTTTGCCGGTGGGCACGATGGTCCGCGTGTCATAGGAAGCCGCGAGTTTCGCCACCTCGGAAAGGATCACCACCGAGGCGATGGTCTGGATGTCGTCCATGTCGGCGATGCCCGGCACGTAGAGCACCGGCCGGCCCATCTCCGTGGCGCGCCCCACCGCCTCGTTCATTGCCGAGAGGCCCGCGATGGGGCGCACGTAGAGCTCCTTCCCCCTCTTCGCCTGGCGCGTGTAATAGAGCACGAAGGAGAAGAAGAGGAGCATCAGGATACCCATGACGAGCTTCGCCGCCGGATACGTTTCGCCGATGGTGACAAACGAGATCAGATCCATCGATGCCTCCTGGGGGCCCGGGGTAAGGACAACAGTATACGGAACGTTTCCGGCGGGAAAAGGAGCTGGACCGTTTTCCTACAGCTCACCCGTCGGGATCGCCGCGATCAGCTTTCTCGTATACGGGTGCTCCGCTGCCTCATAGAGCGATTCAGGCGGCTTCTGCTCCACGATGTGGCCGCCGCGATCGCGGTCGATGAGACGCTGTCGCTCGTCGCCCTCGTAGAGATCGGCCATGATCCGGTCGGCGCTCATCACCGCTACCTCATCGGACATGTACTTCACCACCGAGAGATCGTGGCTGATGAAGATGTAGGTGAGGCCCATCTCGTCCTGCAGGTCGAGGAGCAGGTTCAATACGCCGGCCTGGATGGAGACGTCGAGCGCGGAGACGGACTCGTCGCAAACGATGAACTCCGGCTCCACCGCGAGCGTTCGCGCGATGCAGATGCGCTGGCGCTGGCCGCCGGAGAACTCGTGCGGATAGCGGTCGAGGTGTTTCGTGGTGAGCCCCACGCGCTCGAGCAGGTCCGCGGCCCGGTCGGTGCGCGCCGTCGCATTGCGGTGGAGCTTATGGACGATCATCGGCTCGATGATCGCCTCGGCTACGGAGAGACGCGGGTTCAGGGAGGAATAGGGGTCCTGGAAGATGATCTGCATCTTCCGGCGGATCTCCCGCAACTCCCTGGGGCCGAGCGCGGTGACGTCGACGCCATCGTAGATCACCGAACTGCCCTCGCGCGGTTCCTCGAGACGAAGCAGTCCGCGGCCCAGGGTGGTCTTGCCGCAGCCGGATTCACCGACCAGGCCGAGAGTCTGGCCGCGGTTCACGGTCAGGTCCACGCCATCGACCGCCTTCACATGGCTCCCGATGCGCTGGAAGATACCACTGCGGATCGGGAACCAGACCCGGAGGTCCCTGATGGTGAGCAGCGGTTCGCCGAAGCCCGGTGCATCTTCCCGCCGCTTCAATGCCTTGCCGGGGTAGTCGAGGTCCAGCGTCGGATCGGTGGCGTCGAGGGTGATGCCCTCCTTCTCCGCCCGGATGAAGTCGTCGATGGTGGGGAGGCGCTCCGAGCAGGATTGAAGAGTGGGGCGGCAGCGGATCAGCCCCTTGGTATAGGGGTGCTTCGGATGGAGGAAGATGTCGCGGACACTGCCGGATTCGACGATGTGGCCGCCGCGGTCGTAGTCCGAAGAGTCCTCCATGTCCGTCCCGGCGTAGAGGGTGCGCAGCGTCTCCCCGGGGCACATCACCGCCACCTGATCGGTGATTTCGGCGATGACCCCGAGGTCGTGGGTGATGAACAGTACCGCCATCCCGCGCTCGTCCTGGAGCTTCCGGATCAGTTCGAGGATCTGCTTCTGGATGGTTACGTCGAGGGCGGTGGTGGGTTCGTCGCAGATCAGCAGCTTCGGGTTGCAGGCCAGTGCCATGGCGATCATCACGCGCTGCTTCATGCCGCCGGACAGCTCATGCGGATACTGGTTCATCCGCTTCTCCGGCATGGGGATGCCCACCTCATCGAGCAGTGCGGTGGCCTGCGCCCGGGCCTCGTCCTTCGTGGCATCAGTGTGAAAGCGGATCGACTCCGCCACCTGCCATCCGCACTTGAAGACGGGATTCAAACTGGTCATCGGCTCCTGGAAGATCATGGCCACGTCGTCGCCGCGGAAGTCCGGCATACGTTCGATCGCGATCTTCGCCAGATCGACGATCCCCTCTTCACCGCGCCACAGAATCGATCCCTCGACGATCTCGCCGAGGCCTTCCGGGATCAATCGGAGGATCGAATACGCGGTCACCGACTTCCCGGATCCGGACTCGCCGACGATGCCGAGCGTCTCTCCCGGGTTGACCGCGAGATCGACGCCGTCCACCGCCTTCACCACGCCGGTCTCGGTGTGAAACCAGGTCTTGAGCCCCTTGATTTCCAGGAGAGGCCCGGTGGAAGTGCTCATCGCAGCCTCGAGCAGGTGTTCGGGTCGAAAGCCTCCCGCACGGCTTCGCCGACCATCACAACCGGCACGAGCGCGTTCGGGAAGGTGTGGCGGGCCATGATCTTCGCATTCGAAACGCCGATGGCCTGCGCCGCCTGCACGTAGTCGCACGCTTTCTCCCGATAGAACTCCTCGCGATCGCAGTCCGGCAAGGGAGCCTCATCCCCGCAGGAGGCGAACAGGACGGGAAAGAACAGGCTCCCGACGTAGACCACACTCTTCATGCCACCCTCGGATACGGAAAGCGCCCCGGAGCGGTGAGGCCGATCCGGGGCGCGGGCTTCTCTCGGTTGGTCAGATCAGGTCGGGAGCCAGTCCAGCCAGTCCTTCAACAGGAAGAGCACTCGGCCGATGAACAGCGAAAGCCTCGCCATCACAGTGTATCCGAACGATGCACCGAACCCGATCATCAGGATCCAGATGCCGAAGGTCGCCGCGTAGCCGAAGACTCCCCGGTGCGGGACCGAGAAGAAGAAGTACATCAGCCCGCAGATCGTCCCGATCATGAGCAAAGGCACACCGATCTGCCAGAGGTGGACGTTGGTGAACCCGGGCATTACCTCTGCGTTTCCATGCAGCGCGGTCATGTAGTCCAGCGGAAGCTGGGACGCGGCGCGGATCTGGGTGGTGATGTTCGCCTGGATCGTCACCGGGATGGCAAGGCCAGATCCCAGCCCGATCGTGGCGGCGATCGACCAGCGGGACATCCACGCGACCTTCGGGAAGATGCGCGTGAGCATCAGGCATCCCAGGATAGCCGGAATGATCAGCGCCCAGCGGAACACCTCCGGGCTGCCGAAGAGTTGTTCCCCGGGCTGGAGTTCATTGAGCACGAGCCGGTTGTAGAAACGGGGCTCGAGGACCTGGAAGATGTAGTAGATGGCGAAGTAGGCCATAGCGAGACCGACCATGATGTGCTCCGCCGCCTTGTAGAACGGGTTGTCCTTGTAGAGGAACGACAGGATGATCAGCGTCATCCAGGCTGCGACCCAGAGTCCGAAACTCGGGATGAACTCTCCGCCGAAGCTCACCTTGTAGAAGAAAGACGCCACCATCAGGATCACGACTCCGACCCCGATCCCCATGTTCAGTGGGCTTTTCATCGGCCGCCTCCCGTCTTCCGTCCGAGGAAGTACCCCAGGTTCCCGAGGAAGATCAACCCGATGATGAAGACGTGGATGATGGACTGGCTGTCCATCCCGCGAACCGCGTCTCCAACTTTCGGGTAGTAGCCCTGTGCAACGATCATCGCTTCGTACTCCGCCGCTCCCCGGAGCCCGCCGATCATGCCGTGGGACTGCTGGGGAATGTAGGGGGTGAAGTCGGCGGCCATGACGTTGGTGACCCCCATGGCGAAGCGCGCCTTGTGTCGTTCCACCGCGTTGCTGATCCAGGTGACCGGGTAGTTGTTCCCCGCCAGGTCGAGCACGATGTGGATGTCCTGGTAGTTGTGAACGTTTCTGAACATAGGCATATCATCGAGCGGCACCTTCCTGGTGTCGGTCGGGTAGTTGTCGCGGATATCCCGTCCGATGGACTGAATCACGGCGGCCGCGGGTGTGGTGAAACCAAGGAACGCGAAGTTCTCGCCCTCCTTGATGCCCTGATCCTCGAACTCCCGGGCCACGCTGCGCAGCGTCTCCTCGGCGAGTGCGGAACCGGTGGGCATGAAGGAGATCACGATGACCTTGCCTTTCCTGGCGAAGATGTGGCGTAGGATCGCCTTGGCCATGGGGCCCAGTTCCGCCAGGGTTCCGGGGTCATAGTCCATCGAGAGCAGGATGGGCTTGCTGTCCGGGTCAGAGGCGGGCTTGATGGAGTCGATCTCGTCATAGACGAGTTGGGTATACCGGGTCGTTACGATCGGCAGGTTCATGGGGACGAAGAACGGGAAAACCGTCAGGACCAGAACGCCGAGGAACACCCATCGGCGGTCCATCTGGCTGAGCTTGATGAAGAAGTCGCGCATCGCTCAGTCCCCCCTTCCGATCCAGGCCCGCTCGATGCCGAGCATGAGCTTCAATGCGGTCGCCGCCATGCCGAGCCCGACGCCGATCATGATGGCGCGCTTGGCCGCGGTATTGGGGAACTCCATGATCCACTGCTGGATGTCCGTGAACGGAGGGAAGATCCACTCTCCGAGGGGCACCCGCCCGATCATGATCAGGATGGCCGCCGCGAGCAGCAGCGTCGCTTCGAGGTTGCGCGCGCGGAATGCCCGGAAAGAGGCGGAGGCGATGTAGAAGGCCAGGAGGGCGAACATCGTCGCCTCCATCGGGACGAGCACGTTCCCGAAGAGCCACTTGAACACGCTGGCGTCCGGATCCGCCTGCTGGTCACCGAGGAAACCAAAGAGCCGGGGGTAGATCTCAGGGAGAAGACCGACCAGGAGCATGACCGCGAACGAGAGAATGGCGGTGAGGTTGTAGCCCCAGCCGGGAACCTTGCGCCTGACCTTGAAGATGTGGTGCATCAGGAACGACAGGATCCCGAGGAAGAAGGCGAAGCCGGCGATCACCGGCGACCACAGCAGGACGAGGCGATAGAAACCGTCCATCCACGGGAAGTAATAGGTCCCGATCATGAGGAGACCCATCACCAGGGCGATCGCCAGAGGCAGTGATCTCTTCATTTGCCCACCTCGAACAGTGTGCTCGGCAGTTCACGAATCCAGTTCGACCAGCCTGCCGGGTCGGTGAAGACGCCGTAGAATACGAACCAGCCGGTCAGCACCAGGATGCAGATGATCCCGAGCGCCTTGTTCCAGTCCTGGCCCTTGAGCCCACCGGTGAGTTTCGGGTCGCCGCCCATGTATGCGCCCGCGGCGTAGAGTTCCTCGCCGATCAGGGTGTAGTCACAGGCCACGATGAAGAAGGGCAGCTGGGTCACCGCGTCGGTACCGGCGATCTGGATCGCGCCGGTCATGTTTCCGGTCTCGGCGAGCAGCAGCGACTCGGCGTAGAACATGCCGAGGAAGAAGTTCGTGGCCGGTTTCTCGCGGACCATCATTCCATTCACCGCCGCGGCGTAGGCGAACTGCCGGGCCGAGAGGTAGAAGACATTGTCGTCGGAGTAGGCGTCCGGCCGGCCGGCCTTCAGGTACGCCTCCTTTACGACTTCCTGGGTGACGGTGAAGACGATGGGGTCGTAGTTCGGCACGATCAGCTTGCTGTCGTACTGGGCCGCCTTCTCCGCCACCGGTGAGAGGATGTTCAGGGCGGCCAGGGTGGCCACGTCCTCGATGGTGGAGATGCCCGGGACGAACAGGATGGGCTTGCCCATTTCGGTAGCGCGGCCGATGGCCTCTTCCACGGCCTGAATGGCCGGGATGGGGCGAACGTAGATATCCCCCCTGGATTTGAAGAGGGGGATGAGCAGCGCGATGAACGGGATGAGCAGCGGAATGAAGGCGAGGAGCACCGACGCGCCGGAGTCCCAGATCGGTGTGAGGTCGGTGAAGAGCAGCACGCCCGTGAACACCGCCCCGTAGCCGATGTATCCGAGCAGAAAACCGCCCGGAATCTTGCGGCCCGCGGTCCAGATCCAGCCGAGGATCAGGGAGGTAAACAGGAAGACGAAGATGACGCTGTTGAAGCGTCCGGTCTTGAACCGGTTCGGTGTCGCCAGAGCCGACCCGGAGGTGACGATGCCGTCACTCTCCTGGCCATTCAGCAAGGCCGAAATCCTGTAGAACCGGGCTTCGGTGCCGGCCTCGGTGTCGAGGAACAGTGCCGGTTTCGGTGCTACATCCGCAATCGCTTCCCATGGACCTTCCGCAGTGTCGCCGCGATAGATTCGATAACCCGTGAAGCCCTCTTCCTGTTCGGCCGGACTGCCTCTCCACTCCACCTGCAGCGTCGTTCCGCCCCAGTCGTATCCGTAATCCTCGACCGTGACTTCCTGCGGTGGAGCAGGTGCGCCCTGTGCCGTAGCGCTGCCCGCGAGGAGCAGCACGAGGAAGAGCGCAGGGAGGTATCTACTCATACTTTGCCCTCCGCCCTCGGTGCCGGTTGACCCGGCGCCCTATGTTTCGATCATCTCTACATTCGCCCGGGGGAGGGGGTACTCCTCGCCCGAGTCCAGCTTGACCCTCAATACGCGGACCTTCGTCTCGCACTCCATCGCCACCAGCTCCGGCGGAAGTCCGGTGACGTGCCCGAGGCTTCCGAAGTTCGGCTCGCGGATGATGCGGACCCGGGATCCCTCCCTAAGGCCCAGCGAGAGCGACTCCCCGCCGCTGGCGGCCGGCTTCTCCTGGTCCAGTTTCGGGATGACGATCTCCGGGCGGATGACGCCGGCCCGGATCTGTGTCGCCCCGTTGATACAGGCCAGCAGGCCCTCGTTCTCCGAAAGGAGCTCGAAAGTCCGCTCGGCCATGGAGATCTCTCCAAATCCCTCAGTGAGCACCAGGGTGATGCCGAGGTTCTCATGGCCGGTGATGGCGACGCCGAGGTCGTGGCCGAGCAGCGTCTTCAGGTCCTCGTCGTCAAAGCCTCCGGCGATGATGCCGCGCGCGCCGGCCTTGCGGGCCTGGTCGATGGCTTCCATCGTGACACGGGCGCCTCCGACCAGAATCTCACCCTCCGCCCGGTCGGGAATATTGTCGCCGGTCAGGCCGACCCCGGGCCCGTCCACGACAACCCGGAGCTTCCCGCTCGTCTCCCCGCCGACGCCGAAGATGCCCTGGATGAAGGCGCCCCAGGTCTGGATGGTCGCGCCTTCCTCCTCGTGCACCGCGGAGACCACACCGTCGACGTAGGCCGTGACCTCGACGGGGATGGGGGGCTCGCGCAGCAATGCCTGTCCGGTGACGGTGGAGAGCGTCTCGATGGTGCCGCGAATGGGGGAGTCACAGGTGGTCTTGAACAGGCCGAAGAAGGACTTCGACTCGGCGATGACCTCACCCTTTTCAATCTCGTCGCCTTGCTCTTTCAGCATGTAGCGCGGCAGATCCGAAGCCTCGATCGAGAGGCGGTGGGCGATGTTCATCGACTGTACGTCGCCGGGCAGCCTGGTCCTGGCGACGACCTGCTCGTGGGTCACCTTGTCGCCGACCTCGACCGTTACCTCGCCGAGCAGCGGAAGGCGGCGGACTTTCTCGAGCAGAGTGAACTCGGAGACCCGGAGTCCTGGAGTGTATGCGTGTGCCATCTTACTTGCCTCCCCCCGCCTGGCTGGATTGTCCGGGATACGCATTCAGCGCATCGGTCCAGCGGTTGATCCAGGCCACCCGTTCGGTCGCGTCCTCCGGAACGTTGAACGGGCGACGGCCGCGGCAATCGACGATGATACCGTTGACTCCCCCCTCGATGCTCACCTCGCGTGCTTTTCCCGGACCCGCACCGATGTCGAAGTGGCGCGATGGCTTGAGGACGCCGGTCGCGTGCTCTGGCCCGAACTCGAACGGGAACACCTTGACGTCACCGAAGATGAACTTCTCGTGGACCTTGCCTGAGCCCGGGATGTCGAGTTCGATCTCCAGGCACTGCTTGCCGGGCTTGCCCGTGCCTACCGGTGAGATGCAGGTGCCGAGGTGGATCAGGCAGTCCTTGTTGAAGACGTCCACCGCGGCTCGCTTCGCATCCTGCTGCAACTCCGGAGTCTCAACCGCGGAGAGGACACCCAACTGCGGCATCATGAAGATGGAGTCGACCGCGATGCGTGTCACGCCCTCCGGCAGGAAGGCGTCGATCAGCATCATGGCCGCCTGCGCGCGGCGCGGTGCGTGGGAGAGTACGCCTCCCGATCCGACCAGGATGTCCAGCTTCTGCATGTCGACGTGGGTGTGGCCGCCCTCCGCCTGCTTGAAGGTATCCGCGATGGTACGTTGCTGCTGGACGCCCTTCAGCCCGACGGCCAGCGCGGTGTGCTGGATGAAGGCGAGCCTGAGCGCCTCGCGGGCGATGGCCTGCTCCACCATCAGGCTCTCCAGACTCTGGGGAATGGTGGTGGGGCGGATCATCTTGTTGCGGATGCGGTTTCTGAGGTCCCGGACATCGATGTCGAAAGGCACCCAGCGCAAGACGTTCGGCAGGGTCGCCTCGGCCAGGACGTTGCTCACCGAGTAGGACATCCCGAGGTTGGCGGAGACGGTCCGGTTGAAGATCTCTTCCCTCTCGCCTTCTTTCGTTTCCTCCTGCCAGACGGAGAAGACGTCAGTGGTGGCGCCGCCGATGTCGACGCCGATGACACTGATGTTCTCGAGGTGCGCGATGGTCTGCATGATCAGTCCCACCGCTCCCGGCGTAGGCATGATCGGAACCCTGGTCCACTTCATGAGCTTCTTGTAGCCCGGGGCGTGGGCCATCACGTGCTCCATGAAGAGTTCGTGGATGGCGTCGCGGGCGGGCTTCAAGTTCTCACGCTCGAGCACCGGCCGGAGGTTATCGACGATGGAGAGGGCGCACTTCCCGGAGAGGAGTTCCTCGATGTTCTTCCGGGCCTCCTTGTTGCCGGCGTAGATGATCGGGAGTTCGTATTGAGCGCCGAGCCGGGCGGTGGGGCGGGCCGCGGCGACCAGTTCGCCGATCTCGACCACCTTCTCCACGGTCCCGCCATCGGTCCCGCCGGAGAGCAGGATCATGTCGGGGCGCAGGCGGCGAATGCGCTCGATGCGCTCGTGGGGACGGCGGCCGTCGTTTGTGGCCAGCACGTCCATCACGATCGCACCGGCACCGAGGGCGGCGCGCTCCGCGGACTCGCCGGTCATCTGCTTCACGACGCCGGCCACCATCATCTGCAACCCGCCCCCGGCGGAGGAGGTGGAGACGTAGACATCCACCCCGACGCCGTCCTTCTCGGGAGTGATGATGGTCTCGCCGTCGAGGAGCTTCCGGCCGGACAGTTCTTCGACTTCGCCGACCGCGTTCAGCACGCCGCGGGTCACGTCCTCGAACGGGGCTTCCACCGTGGTGGGGGCCTCGCCGCGGACGGCCAGCCGGTATTCATCACCGCGCTTCTCGATGAGGATCGCTTTCGTCGTGGTCGATCCGCAGTCGGTAGCCAGGATGCTCTTCAGCTTCGTGTCTTCGCTCATGCGTGTCCCCCTGAATCGTCGAGAACGCTATTCCTTGCGTGCCCGTCGCAGGGCCTTTCGCTTCTCTTTCGCTTCACGCTTCAATGCCTTGCGCTTCGCCTTCTCTTCGCGCTCCAGCACTCTTGCCGCCTGATTCTCGCGCTCGATCGCAATGATCATGCGCTCGACGTTGTCGCGGTCCTCCATGAGTCCGGCAAACCGCTTGTACACCGCATGCTCATAGCCCGGTCCTATCAGGTGCTGCAGGAACGGCTCGAAGAAATGGGCGATCGGGCCGGCCGCGATCATGGCCTGGGAGCCGACGAAGGAAAGAGGCCGGTGCGATTCCAGAAAGATGATCGCAGGGGCGGTCATTCGCTTCGCGACGACCCAGGAGGCCAGGCGGTCCAGGATCTCCTGATCGGTCAGTTCAGCCTTCGAGGTCATTCCTGTCGAATCGTTGACGGATGAAGTCGAGAACCCGCTCGCGGTCCAAGGTGTCGAAGCGGAGATTCAGCCCGTGAAACCTGTCCAGCCGCGACGGCGTATCAAACGGAGAAAGCAGCACGCCGTAGCGGTCCGCCTCATAACGCCGATAGAGACCCCAGGTTTTCTCACGGGATCCCGTTGCCGTCCGGATAGAGATGCCATCTTCCGTCATCCGGTAGCTCGTCGGGAAGTAAAACGGGGCCAGCGATCCGAGCAGGATCAGCACCGCCAGACCCGTCAGAAACACGTCCATGAACGACGCGTAGATCCCGGTGAGCAGGAGGAGCAGGAAGAGCGTGAGGATCACCGCGGCGCTGGGCCTTCGGCGCGCCGGATGGCAAACCCACTCGATCTCATCAGGAACCTCTTCCTCGCCCGACGACAACTTCGCCCCCCGTCCGGCACCAGAGCAGCTTTCAGCCTCGTCCAATCCGTCAGAAGTCTATATCAATTGCCCATTTAATACGGTTCGCCACCATATCGGCAAAGAGGAGCGGAGTCAAGGTTGACGGAATTCGCAGGCCCGACGGCGTCCGACTATAATGTGGGGGAACCTTCCCCCCATTCCGAGGTGAAACGGTGAAACCCCTTCTGCCGGGCTTGATTGTCCTCATTCTGCTCGCGGCGCCGGTGACGGCTGCGGACGACGGCATCTACACGCGGACTCTCGCGAACGGTCTGCGGATCGTGGTCAAGGAGGACCACAGCAAGCCGCTCGCGGCACTGCGAATCTACGTCAGGACCGGGGCGGTCTTCGAGAAGGAGTTCCTCGGCTGCGGGATCTCGCACTACTACGAGCACCTCCTCTCCGGGGGCAGCACCAGCACGCGTTCGGAGGAGGAATCCTCGAAGATCCTGCGGGAACTCGGCGGGCAGAGCAACGCCTACACCACCGCGGACCACACCTGCTACCACATCGTCACCCACAAGGACTTCATCGGCAAGGCGATCGGTCTCTACGGCGACTGGATGCGGAACAACATCCTCGACGAAAACGAGGTGGCCCGGGAGAAGAAGGTCATTTTGCGCGAGTACAACATGGGCGAGGACGAGCCGGATCGCGTTCTGTACAAGCTGTTCATGGAGACGATGTACCGCGAGCACCCGGTCCGGATTCCGACGATCGGTTACCGCGAGAACTTTCTGCGCATCACGCGCGAGGACCTCGTGAAGTTCTACCGGGATCGCTATGCCCCGAATAACGCGGTCGTAGCTGTGGCCGGGGACGTGAACGCCGAGGAGATCTTCGGGTTGATCGAGCAGGCCCTCGGCTCCTGGGAGCGGCGCCCGAACCCGCTGATCATCCTGCCGGAGGAGCCGAGGCAGACCAGTCCCCGGCGGGCCGAAGTGGAGATGGATGTCAAGCAGGCCAGCGTGCGGATGGGTTTCCATACGATCAACCTCTTCGACGCCGACCTCTATGCGCTGGACATGGCCTCGGCGATCCTCAGCAACGGCCGCTCGAGCCGGCTCTTCCGCCGGGTGGTGGAGACCGACCGGCTGACCGACGGCATCGACACCGGCAGCTACACGCCCTGGTTTCGCCAGGGCACTTTCAGCGTCTCCTTCCAGTCTTCGACCGGGAACGTGGACCGGATCATCGACGTGGTCCTCGAGGAGATCGAGAAGATGAAGAACGGCCCGATCAGCGCGGAGGAGCTCGAGCGGGCGAAGGTCCTCGTCGAGAGCGGCTACAACCTCCAGCTCCAGGCGGTGGAGGACCAGGCCGGGGGCGTGGGATCGGACCTGATGTTCACCGGCGACCCGCGTTTCTCCCGGAAGTACGTGGCGGGGATCCAGGCGGTCACAGCGGAGCAGGTCATGGCCGCGGCGCGCCGGTGGCTCGATCCGAACGGGCTGACGGTGGCGCTGGTCAAGCCGATCGGCTCGACCGCGGCAGCAAGCTCCGCCGGGACCGCTGAGCGGGAGTCCGTCGCGGTGGTGAAGGAGACCTTCCCCAATGGTTTGACCGCGGTGGTCAAGCGGATCCCCGGCGTGGGGCCGGTGGGGGTCGAGGTCTACTTCCGCGCCGGCCTGCGCACCGAGCCGGAAGGCCGGAACGGTGTCTCGAGCCTGGCCGCCCGGCTGCTCCTCAAGGGCACGAAGAATCGCACCGGCGCCGAAATCGCCCGTCAGGTGGAGGAGATCGGCGGCACCATCGCCACCCAGAGCGGGAACAACACGGTGGGGCTCACCATGACCCTCGCACGTGGGGCGAAAGACCTGCCGTTTGCCGGTGAACTCGTCGCGGACATCCTCGGCAACGCCAGCTTCCCCGCCGCCGAGTTCGATAAGGAGAAGCAGATGGCGCTCGCCATGGCCGCTCGCCAGAACGAGAACTGGCAGATGGAGGCCATCTACTTCATGCGCAGGGAGATGTTCGGCGACTGCCCGTACGGTAACCCGAGCATCGGGAGCGTTCAGTCCCTGACTCCGTTGACCCGGCAGCACGTGCTCGACTACGTGGCAAAACGGCTTCGTCCGGAGGCGACGGTGATCGCCGTGGCCGGTGACGTCGATCCTGCAGAGGTGCTTTCGATGCTTCGCGGTACCGTTGGCCGGCTCGAAGGCAAGGGCGACTACCAGCCGGTCGTGGCTCGTCCGCCGGCCTGGGTCGGCAAGGCGCTTCCGGAGGACCGCTTCGTTTTCAAGCAGAACCGGAAGAAGCAGGCGACTCTGACGATCGCGTTCGCGGGGCCCCGGTATTCCGAACTCGAGGACCGGGCGGCGCTGCAGATCATCGACGCCTTTACTTCCGGCATCGGAATGCCGTCCGGCTGGTACCACAACGCGCTCCGGGGCGGCCAGCGGGCATTGGTCTACTTCGTGCACTTCATGCAGTTTCCCGGTCTGGACGCCGGCAGCAGCTACATCCTGACCCAGTGCACGCCGGAGGACCTGAAGACCGTGTACGGCCTGCTGATGGCCGAGATCGGGCGCTTGAAGAAGGGCGAGTTCACCGACGAGGAGATGGAAACCGGCCGGGTGATGGCGCTGGTGGCGGGACCCTACGGCCGCCAGACGGTGAACAACGTCGCCCAGGGCATGGCTCTCGCGGAGCTTTACGGAGTGGGCTACGACTTCGAGGAGCGCTTCGACGCGGCCCTGAAGGATGTGACGCGTGAGGACATCATGCGCGTTGTGAACCACTACTTCGGCAAGATGCAGGTCGGCGTGACCGGCACGAAGGATGTGGCGAAAATCGTGATGGAGATCGCCGGAGAACACGAGGAGTAGAAGGGGGCGGAAACGGACATGAATCGCTGCGCGCTGACTTATGTGCGCAGCGCGGCTAAGCCGCAATGGAGGGTCGACCTCCGGGCGGCCGTGCTGGCAGTCCGGCAGCGTCATGTGGAATCTGCGAGCGCCGCGAAGATTTTGAACGTCAGTACTGCGGGCGGCTGGTCTCAGGCGACAAGCAACGCAGCTTTGCGGGATGCAGCGGCCCTCGAATAGAGCAGCTGTTTCCAGGCGGGCCCACAGCGGGCGTAGATCGCGCAGAGGTCGAGATCCTCACGGACCAGGTCGCGGATGAACTGCGACCAGTGGTCGGGGGAGACAAAGTCCTTCACCGACGGCGGAAACAGCATCTGTTGATCAACGTCCCGGGGACGAAAGGTCTTCGTTTCCATACTCCAGGAATCGGCCGCACGAAGCGCGGCCTCCACTCCAGGCCCCAGATTCACTAGCCACAGCCTCGACCGATCCACCACCTCGGAGCAAGCGAGTGGCTGACCGCAGTGGGGACGCCCGACCTGGCAGCCTGTCGGGCGAAGGGCTTGGCTGCGAAAAACGGGTTACCCCGACAGGCTGCTAGCCGGTCGGCAACCCGAAATCGTCCTCCAGGATGGCAATGATCTGGTCGAAACTCGTGATCTCGTAGTCCGCGGGAGGCATTGAGTCGAGGTCCCGGTACTTTCCACCGGGTCGGCGGCTGCGGACGGTGACCATGCCCACGCATGCGGCCGGGACGATGTCCTTGACAGGGTTGTCGCCCACGTACATGACCTCCTCGGGGAGGTGTCCCAGGCGGGTCAGAGCGTACCGGTAGAGTTTTGGATTCGGCTTCGAGATGCCGATCTGGTCGGAGATGAAGATGGCCTGGGGTGACAGATACGGATAGAGCCCGAGACGGACGATCTTCTCCGCCTGCTTGATCTCGAGCCCTTCGGTGAGGATGCCGAGAGTGAGATTGGTCGCACCCGCGATCTGCCGGATCGTCTGCCCCGCATCCGGGAACGGCTTCAACTCCAGGACCTTCGTCTCATGGTAGGCGACGACCCCGGCGGCCACGATCACGGCAGGATTGACCCCGGCCATGGCCTCGGCCGGCAAGCGCCGGAGCAGCTTGTGGTAGTGGCGGTCGTAGTTGGCGGAGAACTCGGAGATGACCTCCATCAACTCGCGGTAAGCCTGATCCTCATCGATACGAAGTCCCATCGCGATCATGGCCCGGACGGCGTTGCGGCGTGCGCGTTCGGCGAACTCCGTGGTGGAGTACAACGTGTCGTCGATGTCGAAGAGAATGGCATTCAGTGTGCGTTTTGCTTCCACCCGGGGATCGTACCAGAATGGGGCCGGGACGACGTGCAGGCTCTTCGACGCTTGAGAGCTTCGCCTCACTCCCGGGGGGCCGCGCAAGAATAACTACGGGATTCGAGGGCAGTTGCATCCCCTTGAGCCCCGTTGCTCGTCTGTTGAAACCAGCAAGGTTGCGCCGTCCTCGCGCCTTGCCGGGCAGGCGCATCAGCGCTCTCCGTGCTGCGAAGTCAATCTTGCGCCGCTGCCTGGGGGGGCGGTGGCCCTGCCGACCTCAGCACGCGAGTTTCATTCAGGAAAACTGCGCCGATGCCGCCAGGTTGACCGCGGACCCCGGGATTCGATCGTTCGCCGCGAAGAGAACGCACGTCTTTCGATGAATGGACTGCGCACGCATCTCCGGCACAGGCGTGACCACCGGGAGCGGCGTGCGTTGTGACTGGTCGAGACGGCGCGCACCCTCCGAATGACAAGGCGGTGGCGGGGTGGGCGTGAATGGGGGCGCCGGGGCGGCGGGTGCAAAAAGAAAGCGGCCCGCGCATCGCTGCGCGGACCGCTGTTGTGTCTGGAGAGTTCTCGCTACCTGACGTAGGGAGACCGGAACCGCTGCTCCTCTTCCAGCAGGTCTGTGATCCTCGCGGTGACGATGATCATCAGGTTCTCGACCTCGTTGCTGGTCGCCTGACGGGAAAAGAAGAAACTGAGGAGCGGGATCTCGGCCAGGAACGGGATCTCGGATTGCAGATCCACGAGCGAGATGTTCTTCAGTCCACCGATGACCAGGCTGCCGCCGTCCGGAACGCGAACGGTGGTCTGCGACTTCTGGATGACCATCTCCGGAAGCTGGATGGTGACCGGGGTACTCAACGCGCCGAGCGAGGTCTGGAACGTCGGGATGGGACGGAGCAGAGTCGCCACGGTGGGCTGGAGCTGAAGGGTGATGTACTTCCGGTCGTGGGAGATGGTCGGGCGGACATCAAGCGTCAGGCCGTCCTGAATGATGCCCACGATCGGGTCGGCGATGAATGCGGTCTGAGCCACTTCCACGTCGAAGTCCTGAATGAAGCTGAGCTGGTTCACCAGGGTGATGTTCGCCCGCTGCGTGTTGTACACAGTCAGGCTCGGGGCCTGGAGGAACCGTGCGTGGGAGGACTTCTCGACGGCCCGCAGGATCAGAGAAACCTCGGTGTCGTCAAGGAACGTGTACTGGATGACCGCGCCACCGAGGTTCGACAGGCGCCGGCCGATGCCGGTGACGTCGAACAGGTTCTCGGTCCGGCCACGGTAGTCGCCGTCACTGCCGTCGTCGAAGAACGCCCCGGCGGAGGGGTTGCCGGCCGCGGCGACCGGAAGTCCCGGGCCGCCGTTGTCGAGTCCGGCCGAAGCCATGTCCTCGAGGCCGTTCGTGACGTCGTCGAGGTTGACCAGCGTGCCCTTCTCGCCACCCAGGCCGCGAATGTCGACGCCGACATCCTGGAGGAAGTCGTCATTGACGGTGAGGAAGCGGCTCTCGATGGTGACCACCAGACCGGCGAACCGGCGCAGGTCGTCGAGGAGGCGGGCGATCTCGGCCTGCACCTCGGGGGTGTGGACCACGACCAGCTTGTCTTCGCCGCTGACGCTGATCTTGTAGTCGTCACCTTCCCATGACTCGGGATCGATGTTCTGCATGATCATGTCCATCAGGTCTTCGGCGCCGCCACCAATGATCTGCTCGCCTTCCTCGGACTTGCCGAAGAGGGGCGTGCTCTCATCGACCTCCGCCCCTGCGGGCTGGAGGATGAGGTTCGGGGCAACGAAGTTCGTCAGGCGGAACGTCAGGTCGCCGACCGCGTGGACGCGAAGAATGGCGTCGCCGCGTGCTCCTTCGGTGTTGGTGACGAAGACGACTCCCTGGCGCAGGATGTAGGTGTACTCGGGGCCGGCGAGCCTGAGCAGCAGGTCGAGGGCCGAGTCCAGCGCAAGATCATTGACGGTCAGGGTGACCGGAGCGCCTTCGAGGTCGTCCCTCACCTTGTCGTCGATGACGATGTTGATGTTCTTCAGGGTGCGGATGAAGTCCAGAGCCTGCGGCAACGTCGCCTCATCGAAAGAGAAGGTAACCTCCTCTTCGCGAAGCTGGTTGATCAGATCCTGGTTCTCCGGAGACTGCGAAGCGGTGGTGCCGAAGTCAGTGATCGCGTCGGCACGGCGCGTGATGCGGTCCCATTCCTTCTGGCTCGGCCAGTTGAGGGGACGATTGCTCCACGGCACCTGGGCCTGCTCGATGTCGAGCTTCCACTCGCGGAACCTCTCCTTGGTGACCTGCAGCAGGTCGGAGGAGGTCTTGCTGTGGCGGGCCCGGACGGACTGCTCGAGGAGGTCCCGCGCCCGGCCGTTGTCCGGATCGAGGGAGATGACCTGCTCGGCGAGGGTCTCGGAGAGTTCGAAACGCTCATTCTCGAACGCGTCGATGCCTTCGGTCAGGAGCGAGTCGATGCGCGCCCGCTCCTCGGCGGTCCGAAGGTTCTCTTCCTGCTTGACCTTGTCAAGAGCGCGCCTCGCGGCGTCTCTCGCTTCCATCTGGTCCTTCTGGTCCTTGCGGTTACGCGACTGGAAGAGGAACTGCTCGGTCTCCTCGGGCAGCGAACCCCAGTTCGCGCCATAGGGGGCCTGGTTGATGATCGTCTGGACGTCTTCAAATGCCTCGATCGCAGCCCCGAAGCGCTCTTCGTGGAAGGCCTTCTTACCACTGTTGAAGTAGTGGTTGGCCTTCGTCACCGCTTCCTGGATGCGGACGTTGTGGATGTCCTCGAGGTTGGACTTGGCGGTCGGCAGTACGCCGGCGCGTTTGCCCTGGGCGTCCAGGATCTCGCGGAAGAGGGCGATGGCGCGCTGGTTGTCCGGCGCGCGATCGAGGGCCTTCCGCACCCACACTTCGGCCTCCTCGTAGCGGAGGTCGACCTTCAGTGTTTCGGCCTGGGTGATGTAGTAGTTGACGAGGTATTCCTCGTACTGGAGTTCGACGCGCTTCTGCTCTTCGAGCGCGATCATCCGGCGGTCGTTCAGATTGATCGGCTCGTCGGGCTGCGCCGCGGGCTGCTCTGGCTGGGCCATGGGCTGCTCGGGCTGTGCCTCGGGCTGATCGACGGCCGCCATCGGCGGCGCCGGCTTCACTTCCTGGTCCGGCGGGGCCGGAACGGCCGGAACGACTCTCGGCGGCTCGGCTTCGGCCATCGCGGGAGCGACGCCTTCCTTCTCGCTCATCATGCGATCGATGTATTCGTCGATCGTCAGCGGGCGAGCCGGCGCCTGCGCTACCGCGCCATCAGGCACTGCAGCACCTTCCGGTGCGGTGCCTTCCGGCATGTCAGTGGTTGTCGTGCCCTTCGCTGCCACCATTCCCGATGTCTTGTCCGGCGGTGCCGGCTTCTTCGGCGGCCCACCACAGGAGAGCACCACCGTCAGAATCAGGAATAGAAGGGAAAAGCGGATGAGAGAACGAGGCATATCGTACGTCTCCTCTGCTGCCACCCGGGGCGCATCGAGGTTACCCACGCCTAAATCACCGCGCAGGAACTACGCCCATCGTGCCCATAGAGATTCTGCCCTCGATAAGGGGCGCAGTCTAGCACCGGCCCCGAGAACAAGTCAAATCGAAAGCAAGCCCTTGAAAACCTCACTTATCATTCCCTGTACTCAGGTTATGACGAAACCGTGACACGAGTTCCCGCTCGCGATTCGTGCGCGCAGAACGGAGCGCCTGAACCTCACAGTGATCGGCTTTTTCCAGCTCGTTTCGAGCCAGGTGAACGCTGGCCATCATGAGCCAGAGTCCCGTGTCCGGAACTACCTCTGCAGTCTCGGTTTCCACCAGTTGTGATGCCTTTTCGAGCTCCCCCGAGAGGAGCAGGCACCGGATCCAGAGAGACAGGACCCGGGCGTCCGCGAGCCCGAGTTCAAAGGCGTCCGCAAAGTGCGGGTAAGCCCTCGCGGGATCGTCGGCGGCCATGAAATTCCGTCCTCGCCAGAAGGGCAGGGACGGGTTTTGCGGATCTTTCCGCGCCAAATCGGCAAGGCCGGCCTCGACGACGCCCGGCGCCACCTTGCCGATCAGCGACTTCTGCCGGTCGACTTCCGCGGCGAATGCCGGATCCGGAGCTCTCAACTTCGCGTTCTCCTCAAGCGGGAGGGGAAGGAGACGCGCCCGGCCCAGTCCGCTGGCGTAGGGCAGCCCCCGGACTTCCGGAGAAACCTCGCCGGCGTCCCGGATCATCGGCTCGAGCACCCGGTACCGCGAAATGTTGGCCTTGTGTTCGGGACGATCACCGGTGAGGGGGTTCTCTTCCCCGGGATCCGCATTGAGATCGAACCGCCTGGCACCCGCGCCGTCGAGGCCGACCGTCAGCTTTTCGTCGCCGATCCTCGAGGAGAAGAGCTGCGCCCACCCCATCTGGCGATAGCCGTAGAGAGTCTCGGCGACATACGCCCGTTCCGAACCCGGCTCGAGCAGCGAGCTTCCGCCGGGTTCGATGCCGGCGGCGTCCAGAAGAGTGGGCGTGAGATCGACCAGACCGACCAGTTCCCGGCGAATTTCACCTGCGTCGAGGTGGCCCGGCCAGCGCATGATCAACGGTACGCGAAGGGTGGTCTCATTCAGGAGGTAGCCGTGCGTCGGCTCCCCGTGTTCCGAGAGACCCTCACCGTGATCCGAGGTGAGGATGACGAGTGTGTTTTCGGCCACCCCGTTCTCGCGGAGCGCATCGAGCAGCATCCCCACACAGGCATCCGCATACGAGACCTCGGAAAGGTAGGCCGCTCTGCTGCCGGCCTGTGCCCCGGTGCGGAATGCGGTTGGTGGTTCATACGGATCGTGGGGGTCGAAGAAGTGGACCCAGAGAAAGAAAGGGCGCCTGCGGATGGTCTCGAGCCAGCTCTTCGCCGCCGCGGCCGTGGCATCTCCCCGTTGCTCCGCATAGGTCAGTTCTCCGGCCACGCCTTCGTTTGGGCCCTCATACCTGTCGAACCCGTAAGCCAGTCCGGTCCGGGCTGCCAGGACCGACGCGGAGACGAAGGCGCCGGTGGCGTAACCGCTCGCGGCGAGTCGTTCCGCCAACGTCTTGAACGAGCGGTGTTCCGGTGGGGGAAGAGGTGCGGGAGGATCGTTGTCACGGAAGCCATGCTGGGGAGGGAGCAGGCCGGTGAGGATGGTGGTGTGGGAGGGGAGTGTCAGCGGGCAGTTCGTCTGCGCCCTGGTGAAGCGTACTCCCTCCGCCGCGAGCCCGTCGATCCGCGGAGTGTCGGCATCCACTCCGCCGTTGCAACCCACCGCGTCGTAGCGAAGCGTGTCAATGGTGACCAGCAGGATGGAAGGCCGGGAATCTCCACCGCCGCAGCCGGCGAAAAGAAGCAGGGGGACGGCGATGAGAAGCCCACGAATCATGATGAACGGGATTGTGGGGCGGGGGCGTCATGTGCCGGTCACGATCCGGAAGGAGTCCCTGCGGGGCCCGGCGAATCAGGAAGGGCCGCGCCGACCGGCGCGACCCCTTCCGATAGAGCCAGCTTCGTGTCTACTTTTCGGAGTTGGGGTCCCCCGGACCGGAGTGTGCTACTCCCTGCGGCGGCGCGCCGACAAAAGTGATGTCGGTGATCCCGGCGGCCATGAATGCGTCGATGGCCTTGATCACGTGAGCGTGGGGCACCCATGCCCAGGCGAGGATCTCCCCGGGGAGGTCCTCGTTTCCGGGCGACCGGTGGATCTGTGCGATCTTCTGGTTGAGGAGCTGGAAGCCCTGCTCGTCGACACCGATCTGGCTGTCGAGGAGCTTCACGCGAGTTACATTCTCCTGTCTGGTGCGCTTGAGCTCGACGGTGATCTTCGCTTTCTCCTCCAGCTTGATCTTCGTCTTGGCCAGGCCGCGGTCCTTCGGAAGGAAAGCCGCCACCTTGCGCTCGAGCGTCTTGAACTTCATTGCGCACATGAAGAAGATCAGCAGCAGGAAAGTCACGTCGATCAACGGAGTGATCGAGAGGGTGACTTCCTCCTGGTCATCGATAATCTTCCCTCTCGCCATGGCTCGAGTCCTTTCTCTTTCGACGAGCCGGCGAAACCGCAGCTACTTCTCGGTTTCACGCTCTTTCGTCGCGAACTGTAGTTTGTAAATCCGCACCGCGGGATCGGCGCAAGCCTGCATCACCCATTGTACCTCGCGCCAGCGGATATCCTGGTCACATCGGATCAGGACAAAAATCTCGCTGGGCTGGCTGGGATGCGTCAGGTCGCGCTTGGTATCCGCCTGCTTGAACAGGTGCTCTTTCAGGCTGTTGAGATCATAGACCTTCTTCTTGATGATGATCTCGACTTCCTTGTCCTGAGCAAAGGTCTCGGGGTTCTTCTGGACGATGTTGATGACCACCCGCCGCTCGCTTTCGTCACCCGTGTCTTCCACCGCCTGGGTGGATTTCGGAAGGGTGAGGTTCTCGAGCGTCTTCGAGGTCATGTCCGTCACGATCATGAAGAAGATGAGGAGGTTGAACACGACGTCGATCATCGGCGTCATGTTGAGCTCATCCGCCTTCTGCTCCAGTGCTTTTTTCTTCTTGGCCATACGCGCCTCCGCGGGGTGCCGCGTGAACTAGGAAACCTGGGGGCGGAACCGCTCGACGAGGTCGGCGGCGATTGCCGTGATCTCCAGGGATACCTTGATCACCTTATTCCGGTACATGAAGAAGAAGAACAGGGCCGGCATGGCCACGAACAGACCGAACAGGGTGGTGATCAGTGCTGTCGAAATACCCTGCGACAGGTCCTTCGGCGTCACGTTGGCGCCCAGGCGGGTGATCTCGTTGAACGCGCCGATCATGCCCAGCACCGTCCCGAACAGACCCATCATGGGTGCGATGTTGCCGATCAGGGAGAGCCACCCGATCTTCTGGTGGAGTTTGATGGTCTCTTCCTCGGCGACCTCTTCCATGGCCTTTTCCATGGCATCGAAGCCGGCGTTGATCTTCGGGAGGCCGGCGGAGAGGACGTTCGTCAGGAAGTTGGGCTCGTTCTCGCAGAGCTCGAGAGCTTCCTGGTACTCCTCTTCCTCGAACAGGGCCTCGATCTCGTCAATCAGCTCCGGGGGGACGATCTTGTCCCGGCGGATGGTGACAAAGTGCTCGATGGCGAGCGCCAGGGAGATGATCTAGAGGAGGATGATGACCCAGCCGACAAGACCGCCGCCGACGATGATGTCACCAAGGCTCTTCCCATCTGCATCTTGTGCGAACGCGGTGTTGGCCGACACCATGAGGAAAGCGGCGACCAGGAACGCGATCAGAATTGCGGGCTTCTTCATACCCAGACTTCTCCTTCATAATCCGGTTGTCGAACTCGAGCCTGCCGGGCGCCGATCTCCTCACCGGCGCCGCGGCTCTGCTGCCAAGAAACTCTATTGTCTGGCCCACTCCGAACCCGGGTAGAACTCCCGGAGATCCTTCTGGGCCTGTTCTGCCATTCGTCGGTTTCGCGTGCCACCCAGCTTCTGCAATGCCTTCGCCTTCAGATAGAGCGCCCTCGCGACTTCGGTTCTTGCGCCGAAATGCGAGACCTCCGCCTCCGTGAACTTGAGGAGTGCGGCGCGGGGATCCTTGTCGAGCAGGCAGCGTCCGATGCCGTTCAGGACAGCCGCAGCCACTTCATCACTGCCCCGATAGGTATCGGACCTGTTGGGAAGTCCCTCGAAATAAGCTCTCGCCTTGTTCCAGTCGGAAGCCGAACCGGAGGCCTCGGCCATTGCCACCTTGGACCAACCCTGGGCGACGGCGGCTTCGATCTCCTGTTTGGCGAGGGTCGTTCGAAGCAGGTCACCCTTCGCCCATTTCAATTCGCGTTGCGCACTTGAAACGAGGCTCTCGAAGGCGGAGACCGCCTGGATGTACTCCTCCTGCTTGAGGAGGGCGTCGGCCACCGCACGCTGCCCCCGGATCTTCCAGAGGGGCTGCTTGATGGCTTCGCCGACCGCGGTCAGCGCTTCGGCGGCGGCCTTGGCCTTGTCCCACTTCTTCTGCAGGGAGTAGCACTGGACCAGGCCGAGCTGGATGTCAGCAAAGAGGATGCTCTTCGGGTTCAGCTTGAGAGCCTCTTCGAACTGTTTGATCGCATCGGCGATGTGAAGCGGTTCCCTCGCGGCCAGACCCGTCAGGGCCAGGCCCTTGTTGACGGCCGCATACTCGAGCAGCCAGGGACGGACAAAGCCCGCATCGACGGCGGCCTTGGATCCCTCCAGGTCTTCCGCGGCCTTCTGATACATCTCGCGGCTCAGCGCCACGATCCCGGTCTGGTAGACCCTCGGAGCGTCACCGTAGGCGATGCTGAGGACCCGGGACCCATCCTTCTCACTCCTGGATGCGCGGCCTCGGGATACGTAGCTCACCTTCTCGTAGGTGGCGTTCGCCACCCGGACACCCTTGATCTTCTGGATGTTGCCCTCGTCATCCAGGAAGTGGATGAGGTCGCCGTATTCGCGATCCTCCTTCTCCTGGGCCTGAAGCGGTCCCGCGAGCAACACGATCAGGGCGGCGGCGACAAGCGTTCGGGGGATCATCGTGGGCCTCCTCATCGTGCCATCTGCTTGATCTTAAGGAACTCGGGTTTGCGTCCCGATCTTTCCAGAACCCCGAGGCCGTCGTACTCCTGGTACTTCGCCTTGATGTTATCGAGGGCCTGCTGGACGCCGTGGTTCACACCGAGTTCGAGCCAGACCTGGAAAGTGAGGTACTGCCATTCCCACCAGTCCGGTTGATACATATTGGACTTGTCCGCGGTGGACAGCACGCGGAGGAGGGTCAGGGCGCGCAGGCAGTCGTCGAGCCCGCCGAGCTGGTGCAGCACGCGGGCATAGCCTTCCATGAAGCTGGGCACCCTCCGGATCTTGCCCATGAGTTCCTTGAACTCGGGCCGGGTGTGCTCCTGTTGCTTGAGGAGGGTCATGACCCGCTCCCTGGCGTCGGCATTGGGGATCAGGAGGTCTTCGAAGAACTTCTTGGCCTCCGCGAACTTGCCGCTCTTCAGGAGGATCTCGGAGAGCATGACGGTGATGCCCTCGATCTTCTTCGTAAGAGCCCTGAACTCGGGGTTCTCCGGGCGCTTGTCCTCGAGTGCGTCGAGCTTCGCGGTGAGCATCTCGAGCGCCTTGTTCAGATTCGGTGCGGCTCGCTCGAGGTCATTGAGCTTGTAACGCCAGATGCCGATGCTCTCGTAGTCCTCGGACTTCGGAGCCGTCATGCCGGTCACGTAGAAGGCGAAGTAGTCCGCGGCCTTCGTGAGATGCTCCTTCCAGAGATCCTGGTTCTTCGCCGTCAGCGCATCTTCGGATGAGTCGAAGAACGCCATGCCGAGCAGGTACGCGGCGAGAGGGATGCGGCTCGATTCCGGATCCGCCGCCTGAAGCGCCAGGTACTCCGTCTCCGCATCCTTCAGGTTGTTCATCTTGAGCAGGGCGCGGATCCGCTCGAACCGCACCGGCGAGTGGAAGTTTTTCACGTTCTCGTCGGCGAAGATCGTCTCGTAGTCCTTTATTCTCGCGAGGAGCTTGTCCCAGCGCTTCTGCTTCATGTAGCAGAGGGCGGAGTAGTAGGTGCCGAGGGCGCGTGCCTGCAAGCGGTTCGCGGTCCGCTCCCGGTCGGTGGTGACGTTGTCGGGATCGGCGACATGCTTTTCGACCCAGTCGAACATCTTCTGCGCTTCAGCGTACTTGCCGAGCTTGTAGTAGATTTCGCCGATGCGGGCCTTGGCCTTGGAGAAGAGGATCGAGCTCTTCTTGACACCCTTCAGGCGATCGAGAGCCAGGTTGTACGTGTCCGTGGCCCTCCCGGTCTCCTTCGCGGCCATGAGGGCGTCGCCGTCGACAATGTAGTCTGCGCCTTCGTAATACTGCAGGTCGATGGAGCGAGGGTGTTTCGGGAATTCACCGGCGAAGCTGGAGCGGGCCTTCTTCTTCAGCTTCTCGTCCTCGGCGTCCCGCGTTGCGGCGTAGAGCGCCGTCGCGGCGCGATAGCGGTAGTAGGCCGCGTCGCCGGCGAGTTGCTTATCCACTTTGCGGTAGGATTTCACCACGGAGTCGTAGGCGAAGAAGGCTTCCAGGAACTTCTCCTGCCGGTAGTAGCACTCGCCGATCTTCATCCAGGCCGGAATGGCGTATTCCTTGACCTCCTCGGGTGTCTTGCTGGCCTGCACCACCCCCTGGAACGAGCCGATGGCATGACCCCACTCGCGGGTAGCCATCTTCCCAAGAGCAGCTTTCAACATGACGTCGGGAGGCACAATGATGTCCTTGCCGGCGGCCTTGGCCTCGGCGATGATCTCGGTCAGGAGCCGGTTGGCGGTGTATGCGGTCGCCGGGCCCCACTCCGTGCTGGTGGCCAGCTCTTCGCCCTTCAGGCTCACGCGCGTGGCCAGGTCCATGGCCTTGTCGTACTCGCCAAGACCCATGTAGCACCGGGCAAACTGCAGGAGGGCGAGGTGTCCGAACTTTCTCTCCCAACAGGCCGCCGCGAGGACCTTGTCCATCTCGCGCAGCTCCGTGATCGCGATATCCCGGTAGTCCTTGTCACCGATCACTGCGAGCTCGGCGCAGTATTCGGCGAGCTTGTAGTAGCCCTGGAGGTAGAGGTCGGTCCAGGTGGCGAAGTTCGCCACGTCGTTCGGGTCGGGAACGGGGTAGCTCGTGCAGACGACCTTCAGGAATTCGATCGCCTCGTCGGGCAGGTTCAGGGCCTTCTTCGCGAGGCCGAGGTAGAGGTAGGCGTAAGCGCCGAGGATGTTGTCCTCGTTGTCCCAGACGAAGTCGGTCAGTAGCTCGATCGCATTCTTGAGGGTGCCTTCGCGCTCCGCTCCACCCTCTTCATAGAGGATGCCCTTGTTGTAATGGCAAACGGACTCGTAGAAACGTGCGCGTTTGCTGTTCCACTCCATCATCTGGGCCCGGGGGTTCTCGAGGTCGGCGGTGGACATGTCGTCCAGCCTCTCCTCGAGAGCATCGGCTACGCCCTTGAACAGATCGACCGCCTGGTCGAAGGCGCCCTCCGCGGCGCTCTTCAGGGATTCCGCCTTGTCGGGTTCCTTATCGGCGCGACCGGAGAGGAAAGTCCCCTTCGCCTGCAGGAGCAGCCCCACCTCGAAACGCGCGTCCGTGCGCTTCGGGTGGGATGGATTGTTCGACAGGAATTTGTCGAACCGGGTCTCGGCCTCGTCGAAGAGGGCAAGGGTCGCGTCCGTTTCGCTCTTGGGGCTGAGCATCATGTCGGCGGCCTGGGCCTTCAACAGGAGTGCGAGGCCCAACTCGCCGTTCGCGCGCTCGGCGCCGCTGCGCCCGGTGTCGCCGATAATCCTCTCGAACTGCTCTTTCGCGAGGTCGTAGTACTTCAGGCGCACGAGACCTTCCGCGAAATCGAAGTCGTCATCCCGGGCCGCCTCCGCGACGGCGGGAAGGGCCACGAGGATGGCCAGACCGAACAGCACTGCACGGGGCCATCTCGGGCGCGGTTGATCGGCACGTCTCATATCTTCACCTCGGTGTCAGGTACACCACTCGGGTCACGCGAGGTCCCGGTCGGGCAGAGAGGTACGGATGTAAAGAAGGTCTTACGCGACTGTAAAGCCCGGACTGCCCAGGGACCGGGGGAACGGCATATTCTAGGTCAACGAGCTTCACTCGCAAAGATCCTCCGGGCCAATCCAGGCGTCCGGAGACTGGTGGGGCAAACTCCGTACCACTTCTCCCGTGGGGAACAGGCAAGTCGCCCTGAATTTAACCGCGGATGGGGGCCGCTGCAAGGGTATTGCGGTTCGGTGAGGGGGGAACTCGGGATGGGGATGGGGATGGGCAGAGCAGGGCGGTGAGGCAGGTGGGAGGGAGAAGCCGGCTCGGCCTGGGGAATGGTGCGAATGAGGTCGGGGATTCTGTGGCGCTCCGTGGGGATGGGGCCGAAGCGGTGAGCAGTTCGGTTCATGCGCTCGAGCATTCCACCGATGCCGCGCCGGGCGGTGTTGGACGCATCGTTCAGGGCTTCGAGTGCGGCAATTCGCGGCGATACGGATCCGGCGCCTGCTCCCGCCTGAATCAACACGGCCCCGCCATCTCTGACGGGGCCATGAGGTTGATTGGTTCGTTGCTTACTTCGGTCCGTAACCGGGCTCCATCTCCTCAAGGACCAGGATCTTGGCCTTGATGAGGATGACCAGGTTGCGCTGGCCGATGAAGGTGCCCTGACGGCTGTAGAAGAAGTTCAGGATCGGGATCTTGTTGATCCACGGAACGGACGAGTTCATCCGCTGCTCCTCATAGAACTTCAGTCCACCGAGGAGGAGGATACCCCCATCCGGCATGGTCACGGTCGTCCGGATCCGGCGGATGCTGATCTCCGGGAGCTGGATGGTGACCGGCGGGCCGTTCGCCAGCGTGGTGGTGAAGGTCTGGATGGGCCGCTTCAGGATCGCCACGGTCGGGCGGAGCTCGAGGGTGACGTACTTGCGGTCGCTGCTGACGATCGGGGTGATGTCCAGGATGACGCCGTCGCGCAGCGTCTGGACAATCGGGTCGCCGATCTGGGCCGCCTGGGCGATCTCCACGTCGAAGTCCTGGATGTAGCTCACCTGGTTCAGGACGGTGACGTTGGCGCGAGCGCCATTGTAGGCGGTGATCTTCGGGGCGACCACGAGGGTCGACCGGGTGGACTTCTGGACGGCGCGAAGCACGACCTCGGCCTGCACGTCGTCGAGGAAGGTTGCGGTCAGCGAAGCGCCACCGGATGCGGTGAGCAGGCCGGCGCGGCCCAGGCCCTGGTCGAGCAGGTTCTCGACGCGTCCGCGGATGTCACCATCGGAATTCAGGTCGTAGAACACACCGGACTCGTTGCCGGTACCGATGCCCTGCGGGCTCGCCGGCGTGCCGAAGAGCACGTCGTCGAAGCTGTTGATGTCGCCCTTGCCGCGGACGCCGATGCCGTTGCTGTGGTCACCGAGACCGCGAACATCGACGCCGATGTCCTGCAGGAAACTGTCCTGCACAGTGATGAACCGCGTCTCGATCTGGACCGTCAGTCCGCCGGATGCGCGGAGACCGTTCAGGAGGTTCTGCACCGCCTTGTGCGTCTCGACCGGGGCCTTGACGACCAGGATGCCACCCTCACGGAAAGTGACGTCGCCACCCTCGTCCCAGACTTCCGGGTCGATGGTGTCGCGGATCAGGTCGGCGAGAGCGTCGCCCTCGTACGGCTTGATCGGCTCGTTGTCTTCCTCGTCACCGAAGCCGAAGCCGAAGCCGCCGGAGGGTACGAGGTTGATGTCTTCACCCGGGAAGGACTGGATCGGGACGGTGAGGTCCTTCACGTCGTAGAGGTCGAGGACATTCGTGCCCCGGCCTTCGGCGCTCGTTCCGACCTGCACCACGCCCTGGTTGATGCGATAGCTGAGGCCCTTGGTCAGGGTGATCAGCTCGAGGGCGTTGGCGACCGAAATGTTGTCCGCCTTCAGGGTGACGAGCAGCTCGTCCTCGGACATCTCCTCGAACACGGAGGGAAGGACAATGATGTTCACATTCGCGTAGCTGGCGAGGAAGTTGATCGCGTCCTGAAGACCCGTTTCCTCGAACATGATGTTCACCACCGTGGTGGCGATCACGTTCGTGATCTCGCTGGACCTGGCGTCGGAGGTTTCGTCGATCCGGCTGAACGCGTAGGGTTTGCGCCGGGCCTGGATTTCGTTCCAGTCGGCGGGGAAGATCACCGGAGCGACCTGCGGGGTCGCGGCGATCTGGACCTCCTCGAAGGAACGGCGCCACTGCTCGCGCAGGTTGCGGCGGGTCTGCGACTCGGCGGCCACGAGCTTGGCTTCGTTGGCGATCCGGCGCAGCTTCGCGGCGGTCAGGTTCGTGGGGTCGAGGCGCAGGATCTCGTCCGCATACTCGCGGGCCAGGTCGTACTGGTTCCGCTGCATGGCCATGTCGGCGTCGCGGAACAGCTTGGTGACCTGGGCCTCCTTCGACTTCCGGGCCCGGGCCTCCTCGGCTTCCTTCATCCGGCGCGCTTCACCGAGTTCGGTGTCGCGGCGATCCTTCGCAGCGGCGACCTTGCGGGCACTGGCGCCGGCAATGAGGTCGGTGAGCTGCTCGGAGTTCGGGTTGAAGTCCCCGTAGTAGGGGTAGAGGCCGACGATCAACTGGACCTTCTGGTAGTTGCGAACGGCCGCGTCGAAGTCGCCTTCCCGCTCCAGGCGGTTCCCCATGCCGACGAGATCGGAGATCTCGGCCTGGGCCGCCTGCCGGCGGACATCGCGCTCCGCAACGGCACTGCCCATCGCGTCATGCAGACCGGCGGGGCGGACACCGAGCACGGCGCTGGCCTCGTTCAGGCGCTCTCTGGCCTGTGCGTTGCCGGGGTCGATCCGCATGACCTTCGCGTAGTGCTCCTGAGCCTCGGCCCAGTCGCCGCGCTCGCGAGCGCGGTCACCAAACTGCATGAACTGGGAGACGAGGTACTGCTTCCTGCTGGCATCGAGAAGCACGTCGGCTTCCCGTTCCGCAAGATTTACGTTCTCGGCCGACATCGGCTGGGTGGCCATGTCCGTATCGCCACCCAAAGCCGCGTCCGGCGTCGCCTCATCACCGCCCTTCGTCTTGCAACCGACGAGGACGAGTGAGACGAGCAGGACCAGGACGATCCATTCGAAGCGCCTCATGTACTGCCCCTCCGATCCAATTCAATCTTCGGACTTACGAAGCAACCGAACCATTTAAGGCGTGTCGGGCCGGGTCACCAGAGCTTGAAGGGTGACCGTAACCGCCGGCACGACCTGCAATTCTAAAAGCACGGAGCCGGTTTCCGGATCTCTGGCGAGTCGGCCGTCGGGGAGAAACACGGGGACTCTGGTCTCCCGCAGCTCCACTTTGCGGCTTCCTTCCATGCCCTGAAAGCGCCACCCGGTACTCCAATCTATGCCCTTTTCCGCGTTCTCCGCGGGGCGAACCCCGCCAATCAGTCCGCCCGGTGCGGTGTCGAATGTCTCGACGTGTCGTTTCCCGTCGAGTTCGGTCACCACGCCAAAGCGGGCAGTGCCTCCGTCCTCGCTCCCGAAGAAGCGCACATCGAAGGCCACGCGGCACTGGACCTTCTTCTCCGCTGCGCCGACCACCGTTTGGTCACGGAGCAGCGGAGAAACCCGGTAGGTACGTATTTCTTCCAGACGAGCCGTCGGGCTGTCCCGGTACGTCGAGGTTTCCGGGGGGAGGCGTCGCCCTTCGATCACCGTCCCGTCCTCGGAAAGACGTTCGACCCGGATTCCACCTTCGGGAATGTCACCGGTCATTCGCCAGGAAAGGGTGACCGCGAAGCCCGAGAACGTTCCCTCGAGATCCGTCACCGCCGGCGGATTCCCTTTTGTGGTCGCCTGCGGAGCATCGCGCCGAAATCGCGCGTGCACCGGCACCACCGGAGCACTGCTTCCTGTATTCAGCATTCTGGAAAGAGCAACAGCCTCATCGATGCCGACGAGACTGGCCGACCCCTTCGGAGCCGGTACGCCGATCTTCCGGGACTCTTCAATGCGAGCGGAGACAGCCGAGTCCCTGGCTCCAAACGTGAGCCAGAGACTTCCCAGCAGGACCGCCGAGGCAATCAACAGGAAGACCACGGCGACGCTGCCACGGGAATTCGGGTTCATCTCCCAATGCCCTCTTGAGGGGTGCCCGAGAAAACACCGATCGCACCCTATAGGCGAACTGTCATGGAATTGCAACGAAAATGGGTCCTTTCAACGGGCGGTGGTGTCCTCCGGAACCAGTGTCAGCAGGCAGATCTGCCCGTCTCTTGCCGGTACCGCCCGGACTCGGAGGAAGGGAGGTGCGCCCGGTCCGGAGAGCCCCGTGAGGAGTGCCGGCAGCTGCTCGAAGGGGAGCGTGACCAGGAGTGACCCCGCCTCCCACTGCACGGTGGCTCCGGGGGCCGTCCGCGCGGCGATGCTCGTCACGGCGCCTTCCGGGTCCTCGGCTGCGGGGCCGAGAGCGGCCTCGACGGCCCTCGTGGCTTTCGCCAGACGCCAGGTGTCCGAATGCGCGGTCGGTTCGGACGTCGCCGCGTCGAGGAGGCTCCGGCGCAGGGTGGTCCGCTCCTGGAACGCGGGCAGGACCATCAGCGTGAAGAGGGCCGCTGCCGCGATCGCGCCGATGAGAAAAACGGTCGGGCCCCTCATCGCGGCTCTCCTTCGACCGGGAACCGGATGTGGACGACCACGCCGTTCTCGGTCGGTTCGACTTTGTGCCGCCCCGGCGCGCGGGCCTCGACCGCCAGGAGCCACGAGGCGATCCGGGATGCTTCGATGTCCGGTGCGAGCTCGGGGAAGCGGAGCGCCAGGTGCGCGTCGAATCCTCCGTCGTCGCGGCCGATCAGTTCAAGAGCGTCGGTGGTGTAGGGGGCGGCGCCAGGCCCCGGCAACAGATCGAGGATCTTCCCGGTGGCGATCGGCAGGGCCAGGCGGCGCCGCGCCGCGCGGGAGAGTGACGCGAGCCGTTCCACGTCCTCCGGCGCCGGATGAATGATCCGTGGCTGCCGCAGCCTTGAAAGCGCGACGGCCAGGTCCTTCCGCTCCGCGTCCATGCCGAAGAAGGCGAGCCCCACGGCCACCACCAACAGGGCCGCGGCGGCGATCCAGAGCCCCACGGGGCCGCGAGGCGCGGAAATGTCCGCGGGGAGCGCCCGGAACGCGAGCTGCAGGCGCCGGGGATCGGCGGTGCCGGCGATGGCGGCGCCGACGGCGCCGGGAGCGACCGTCAGGATTTCGTGGAGCCTGATCGGGTCGATTCTGCCCCGGCCCGCGATGGGTGTATCGGACGCCGAGAGCGTGACCGCCTCGCCGGGCAGATGAGGCGTCACCCTGGCGCGCACCTCCGGGGGCAGGCCCAGGAGCAGGAAACGGGACGGGGAGTCCTCCTCCGATTCACCTTCCGTTCGCCTCTTTCGATGCCGACGGAATTCCACGAGCCTCTTCAGGTCCGCACCGAGGGAGCGGCGGGACTCCTCGGTACCCAGGTCGTTGGAGCCGATCGGCAGTCCCTGGTACTCGACCTCGTCCCCGTCGAGCAGGATCACATCGGTCCAGCGCGGCTCGACCCGCACGATGACTCCGTCGCCAGTGAAGAGTCCGTGATCGCGAATCATGCGGAGCATCGTTTCCAGCGAGGTGGTGAGCGCATAGGCCGGAAGCCCCGCTCCGGACAGAGCGGCGATGTAGGCTTCGACCTTCATCCGATTCTCGGCGGAGACCAGGTATCGGTACTGGCCGAGATCCTCGTGCCGGAATTCGACGTCTTCGGGTTCCTGGTGGATGAACTCCATGAGTTCGGACCGAGTGTCCTCGTCGTCCATCCCCACCGACTCCATGGCGAGTTGGGGAGTGCGCAGATTGATGGTCGGACTGGACATGGCCACGATCAGAGGGTGCTTCTTCAGGCCGTGGCGTCGGATGAAAGTGACAAGGGATTCCGGGCCGGGATCGTCGTCGATCTGTTCGAGAACCGTGAGCAGGTCGAAGCCTCCATCGTCCCGCCGGACGGCCCGGACCGCCCGCAAGGCCCCGCTGCCCACCTCGATGCCCCAGACGGGAATGGGAGTGCCGCCACCGTTGGCCATGGTGGCCGAGTATACGGAGTCAGGGTGGAATGCGCCGGTTAGAAACGTACGCGGATGCCGATCGGTTTCCGCGTGCGACGGCACCGGCGGAGGTGGTGGCTCCGGGAAACGCGGGGCCGGCCCCGACCCTCGCCGGAGAAGCGCGACCATCCCCGCACCGCAACGTGGGCTCACGATCGCAACGGTTCCGCCCTGCTCGCCTTGCAGCTCTCCGCCAAACCAATGAAAGGCATGAAACGATTGGGAATAAGTTTTTTTGAGTAGACTTGGATGCAAACGGGCAGCAACAGGCTTTGGAAACGGAAACACTGCATGGGGGGAGTGGTATGCACGGGCGATTTGTTTCGGGATTGGTTCTGCTTGCGCTTCTCCTGGTTCCCGGGTCGCTCCGGGCCGCGGGGCTCACCCTGGACGACGTGGTGGGGCTGCACCGGGCCGGGTTTTCCGACGCCGAGATCGGGAAGGAGATCGAGCGGTCGGGCGTCAGCTTCAAGGTGGGGGATGCGGAGGCCCGGAAACTCCGCGAGGCCGGCCTGGGCGCTGAGTTCATCCGCAAGCTGAAGATCGTGGGGGCGCCGCGTCTGACGCTCGCGGAAGTCCTGCGCCGGCATCAGGCCGGAGAATCCGCAGCCGGCATTATCGCGCGGATCGGGGAGGTGGAAACGCCGCCGGAAATGTCCCCGACCCAGGCGATCGAACTGGTGCGCGCAAAGGTCCCCGCAACCGTGGTGCGCGCGCTCCGGGGGGGCGCGCTCTCGCATCGGGAGATCCTCTCGTTCGCGAAGACCGGGGAGATCGGCGTGCTCCTCACGACACTCGGCGCCGGCTACACGCCAACGGCGCAGCAGGGTCTCGAACTGATCCGCGCCGGCCTGCCCTCCGACCTCGTGAGGAGACTGCGAGCCGGTGAGCTGGCCCCCCGCGGTGTGGCGGGCATCTACGAGCATCCCGCGCATCGCTTCCGAGTCGAATACCCGCCGTCCTGGAAGCGGATGATCAGCGCCTCCAAAGAGGAGTTCACGCTCGAGTACCTGTTCACGCCGGAGACGGCCACCGAGGATCCACGGAAGGTGCTCACCGCATTCTCCGTTACGCCGATTCCGGCGGGCGCGGACACGCCGTTCGGGGTCCTGCCGTTGATGGAAGTGTGCAGGAGACTGCAGCCGGTCATTCGCGCCGAGGAGCCCGGGCTCGAGCTGCGTCCCGGGACGGAGATCGTGAGCGGGCAACTGGACGGCCTGCCGGCGGCGTTCTTTGAACTCGAGGGTACGATCGAGGAGAAGGGGAATACGCCGCTGCGGATGAACGTCGGGGTCACGCGCAAGGACGGGTGGCTCTACCTGGTGGCCGGGTATGCCCCGGTGGACCGCTTCGATGGTGTTCGAAACTCGCTCGACAGGTGTGCGGATACCCTCCGCATCGGCCCTCCGCCGGTCAAGGCTCCGACTGCTCTGCTCACCGGCCAGGGCTGGGTGGAGAAGTACAAGGAGGCGGTGGTCCAGGTGGTGGTCGACTGGGGGAACGTTACCTCGATCGGAACCGGGTGGATCGTGCGTGAGGACGGATACGTGCTGACGAACCAGCATGTCGTGGAGTACCAGGGCAAGATCGCGAAGGAGGTCACGCTCGTCTGGGATACGTCGCTCGCACGCCGGTCCGTCAAGGCCACCGTTGTGGACACCTACAAGGGTGGGGCGAAAATGGGCGGTGGGGCTCTCCGGAACATGGACTTGTACGGGACCGACATCGCGCTGCTGAAGATCGACACTCCGGGCAACTGGCTGGCCATGCCCGTCGCTCCCACGAGCTCGATCAGGCTCTCGGACCCCGTCATCACCATGGGCTTCCCGCAGTCCTTCAAGTTCGGCGGGTCGGAGCGGCTTTCCATGTTCGTGACGCGGGGTGTCGTGACGCGAATGAACAAGGACAAGCTCGGCAAGCTGGTCGGGATGTTCATCGATGCCAAGATCGAGAAAGGCAACAGCGGCGGGCCGTGCATCGATCTCGCCCGGGGCGCCGCGATCGGACTCAACACCTGGGGCTATGGCCTGGGGGCCGGAGAAGCTCCTCCGGAAGTGCTGGCAGAGCTGAACGCACTGGCGGGATACAACGGCGTCGTGCCGATTGACCGCTGCATGGAGTTGTGGCCGGAGGTGTTCGATCTGAAGGCCGGCGCCGACCAGGACTGGACGGCCGCCGATCACTTCGCCCTCGCGGTCGAGTACAGCGGCCAGGAAGCGTTCGGCGCCGCGGCCCGGCAGTTGGCGAAGGTCGTCGCGATGGACCCGACGCATGCCGATGCGTACGTGTTGTATGCGGCCATCGCCGCCCGCCAGGGCGACCTCGAGGCCTTCCTCGAGCGGTCGGACAACGCCCTCCGGATCAACCCGACGCACTACCAGGCGCTCGTCCTGCGCGCGCAGGTGCACGGCGTGCGGGGGGAGTACGCGCTGGCTTCGAAGTTCGTCGACCGGGCGATCGCGGCCCGGCCCGACAGTCCCTCCCCCTACCTGGCCCGCGGCGAGCTGATGATGGCCGTCAAACGGTATGACGATGCTCTGCGGGACGCCGATCTGGCGGCGAAAGCGAGCCACGGTCTCCTCCCGGATCCCCAACTCCTCGCCGGCGAAGTCAACTACGCGATGGGCAAGCTCGAGGAAGGGCGCGCGCGGTTCAGGAAGGCGCTGGAGATCGTGCCCGGGTACTACGAAGCCATGATGGGCGAAGGGCGCTACTTCGAACTGAAAAAGATGTGGGAGGCGGCGCTGCTCGAGTACGGCCGCGTGCAGGACCGGATGCCACATTCGCCGGGGCCCGCGGAAGCGTCGGGACGCTGCCTGCTCGAGATGAACCAGCCGGAGAAGGCCTTCCGAAGCTATGAGTCCGCGGCGAGGAGCTACCGGGACCAGGGCGGTCAGCCCCCCGAGGCGGTCTTTCAGGCGCTGGCCGACATCGCCTTCGACATCGCCGGAGACAACAAGCTCGCGCTGACAGTGCTCACCGACTATGCCAACACCTACCTCGAATCCGCTGCCGCGCACCTTCGTCTCGCGAAGCTCCAGACCGCACTCGGCAAGAACCCCGGGATTGCCTATGGGCATGCGGTTCTCGCCGGGATGGTGGCGGAGGGCGACCCGGACGTTCTGAGGGCCGCCAACTCCATCAGGCCGGCGCGACTGCAGATCGAGGACGTGCTCGCGATGGCGAAGCAGGACTATGGCTCCGTGGCGGTGGTGGTATCGATGTTCGCACCGCTCGGTTTCACGCTCGATGCCGAGAAGGTCAAGCAGGCTCGGGACAAGCTGAACCCGCTGGTGCTGCAGTGCTTTTCGGTCATTCTGGAGCGCCAGAAGAAGGGGGATACCGGGGGCGGATCGCTTCCGGCACTCGGTCAGGGCGGGGGCGGGACCGCCGGAACCGCCCCGGCTCCGTCTCCGACGCCCGGCGCCGGCGGAGCGGGCGGCGGCGGCCGGGACATCCTGGCGAACGACACGTTTCAACTCGGCGACGGTTCGCTGTCGGTCGGGTTCGCCGGCTTCAAGGCCGTCCCGGAAGCCGTACAGCGGATGCAGCGGAGCGGCCAGGCATTTGTGCGTTTCATTGGCGCCCATGAGCAAAGCGGCACTGCTCTCACGGTCTATGCTTTCGACGCTTCGGTCCGGGATGTCGATGCCGCCATGCGGGTGATCTCGCAGGTGGCTGCCGCGAATGGGGCGAAGGTCGAGGAGAGAGGCCGGCAGCAGGGGAACGCCGGTGGCGTTCCGGGTTCGCTGGTGTCCGCCCGGCTGACCGCACCGGCCGGGGAGTTCGCGCTCGAGGTGGTCCTGGCACCCACACGACGCGGCGTCCGGGGCGTTGGCCTCATGTGCCCGGTGCAGGTCCTTGAGCAGAACCGGAGAGTCCGGTCCGCCGTCTTCGAGACGCTGCGAATCGTCGATGCCGGGGGAGCCGTGCCTGCTCCGGGCGGCGGTGAAACCCGGCCCGTTCCTCCGCCCGCCGGTGGAGACACGCCCCCTCCCGCCGATCCGGGCAGGCCTCGGCCCGAACCCGGTCCCGGGGACATCGGCCCGCCGGAAGCGGAAGATGTGCCCGCGGCCCCTGAGGGGCGCGGTGGCGGCGATGTCCCGCTCCCGGCCGACATGCGCCGGTTCAAGGAGGCCGGCTACAGCCTGACCTATCCGGATTCTTTCGTGCCAAACGCGGAGCGCCTGGCTCTGGTTCGCAACTCGGGAACCACGTGGGTACGGCAGGTTCTCGAGAGTCGCCGACTGATGGCGGAACTGATGGTGCTCGGTTTCGACCGGAACACCACCACCGCCGCGCAGGCGATGCGGCAGGTGCAGCAGTTCGCCCGGCTGAACGGGGTGCAGATCCAGACCGGCCAGACCCGGCAGGTTCCCTTCGGCAACGCGCAGGCCTCCCACGTCACCGGAATCCTCCGTTCCACGCAACAGTCGATTCCCTTCGAGATGTTGCTGGTCCCCACGCCGTCGGGCGTGCGCGGCGTCTACCTGGGTTCGCTTCAGGGAGACCCGCGGCGGCTCGGGGGGGTTCGCGATCAGGTCTTTGGTGGGCTCTGGATCCGCGGGATCAGCGGGACGCCGCGGACGGGCGGTGGCGTGCCCGCCGGGGGGAACATTCCGTTCAGGGATCCCGCCGGCACCATGCAATTCAGCTACCCGCGGTCGTTTCAGGCGAGTCCCCAGGCGCTTTCGAACCTTCGGCAGAACGGAGTCGACTCGATCCGGTTGATCGCATTCGAGCGCGATACGGGGGCGTCCATCTTCGCTTTCGACTTTACGAGGGCAACGAACGTGGCGCAGGCGCTGCAGGAGTTCCAACGCGTCCAGACCGGCGGCGGCGGGCAGTTCAAGTCGACCGGACAAAAGCAGATCCGGGTCGGCCAACAGAGCGGGACGCTCGTTTCCGGCACCCTGCTGTTGCAGGACGGAACCGCGCTGCGATGGGAGGGGATCTTCGTGCCGACGCGCACCGGGGTGCGGGCGGTGACGTTCTTCGCGGTGGAGCGGTACTGGCTCGGCGTGGAGCAGGCCCGGCGCGGGGTTTTCGACAGTTTCAGAGTGCTGAAGTAGGATGCCCGGATGTGAAGGCTCCTCCCTGCTCTTCTCGTGTCGGCACTGCTGGTGGCCGGTGCGACCGCACAGGATGATCTGGTGGCGCCGCTCGCGGTGCTGAAGAAGGGCCAGGTCATCGATCGGGATCCGCTGACGAAGCTCACCACCACCGTGACCGCGATCGGCCAGGTCGGAGCGCGCCGGACGGTCGTCATCACGGAGGAGAACGAGATCGAGCGGATGGAGTACCACTACGACGCGCGCAGCGGCGGGCTGGTGCGGCTGCGGGCGATCAACCGGCTGCACCACCAGGACACCCTCGTCCGGCTGGTGAGCACCAGGTAGCGATTATTCCAGCGGCGGCGGGTAGTCGCCCGTCGCTTCACGCAACAACCGGTGCACCGTTTTCAGATCCTCCCAGACGTCGCGTTTTGCCGCGGGATTACGCAGCAGGTACGCCGGGTGGAGGGACGGGAGGAGGACCGCCTCGCCGTCGTGGTACGGGAACGGGCGCTGCATGCCCCGGAGCGAGAGGACGCCCTGGGAAGTTTGGAGCAGGAGTTGGGTGGAGACCCGGCCGAGAGTCAGGATCACCTTCGGACGGATTGCGGCGATCTGCATCATCAGGTAGCGGCGGCACTCCGCCAGTTCGTCCGCGGCCGGGTCCCGGTTCTGCGGGGGCCGGCACTTCAGGGCGTTGCCGATGAAGATCTCCTCGCGTTCGACATGGATCGCCTTCAGCATTTTCGTCAGGAGATCACCGGCCTTGCCGACGAAGGGGCGGCCCTGGCGGTCCTCCTCCGCGCCGGGCGCTTCGCCGACGATGAGCAGGGGGCTCTCCGGGTTACCCTCGCCGGGCACCGCGTTGCACCTCGTCCTGGAGAGACGGCAGCGGGCGCAGACCATCACCGCCGCCCCGATCCGGGAGAGCGTGTCGCTCGCCTTCGGTCGCCTCGGCTCCCCCCGGGGAGTGAGGAAGTGGGCGCCGGTCGGGAGGTCCCGCTCGGCAGCGAGGGTGTCCTTCAAGTCTGACACCAGTCGGGACAGTTCCTCTCTCATGCCTTTGCTTTCGCCAGTTCCATGCGGAGTGCGGGCAGGATCATTCCGGCGGCCTTGTCGATCGATGCGGGGATCGTGGCACCGGAGGCCCGTGGGTGGCCACCGCCGCCGAACCGCGCCGCGAACTCGTTCACCGGAAACCAATGTCGCGAGCGGATGCTGAGCTTGGCGCCCTGCCCGTCGGGCGTCTCGCGGAGCAACAGGCCGACCTCGACTCCGGCCACCGACATGGGCAGGTCCACGAGGTCTCCGACATCGAGGGGGTCCGCTCCGGAGCGCCTCACCATCTCCGGGGTGATCGTCACGTGGGCGATCAGGCCGTTCGCTTCGATCCTCATCGCCTCGAGCGCCAGGCCGGAGAGGCGCAGAAAGGCGGCCGGGCGCGCGCGGTAGATGGGATCGGTGGCCATCACCGGGTCCGCGCCGGCTTCGAGCAACCGGGCGGCCATCCGATGTGCGGCCGGGGTGGTATTCGAATAGGAGAATCGACCGGTGTCCGTCACCAGCGCCACCAGGAGCGGCAGCGCGGTCTCCGGGCCGAGTGTGACCTCCATCGCCTCGAGCAGGCGGAACACCATTTCGCCGGTCGCTGGAGCGTCCTCCACCCAGTTTTCGTCCGCGAAGCACTCGTTCTTCAGGTGATGGTCGATGTTCAGGAATCGCCCGGCCTTCCGGCAGGTGTCGCCGATCGGTCCGAGTCGCGCGAACGTCGCCGCATCGAGGGAAACCGCGAGGTCGAACTCACCGCGCGGACCCGCCGGGGTGAGATCGACCTCGTCGTCACGATAGAGGAACCGGAGGTTCGCCTGCACCTCGCCGCCGGCGGCGAAGACGGCCTGGACGCCGCGGGAACGCAGGACCCGGACGAGCGCCAGGGCCGAACCGAGTCCGTCTCCGTCGGGCGGGACGTGGCTGGTCAGGACCACGCTGCGGGCGGTGGCGAATGCCTCGACGATCTTCCCCGGAATGTTCACTCGTCCATGACCTCCGCGCTGACGCCGCCGCTGGTGAGACCGGTGATTCGCACGGGTACGATACAGTTCATGTGGTGGTCATCCCCGTCGATTTCGACCCGCAGGTAGCGGCCGGTGAATCCTGTCAGGCGTCCTTCGACCCGGCGGCTCTCGATCAGCGCCGCGGCCCTCGTGCCGATCCGGCTCTCGGCATAGGACCGCGCCAGTTCGTTGCCGAGGGCCTCGGCCCGGGCGGCTCGTTCCCGGATCTCGCGGCTCCTGACCTGCCCGGGCATGGTCGCGGCCGGAGTTCCGGCGCGTTTCGAGTAGGGGAAGACGTGGGTCTTCATGAAGGCGGCTTCCCGCATCATCGCCAGTGTCTCGCCAAAATCGTCGTCGGTCTCGCCGGGAAAACCGACGATGACGTCGGTGGTGAGCGCGATGTCCGGGATCGCATCGCGGACCATCGCCACGGACTTCAGGAATCCGCGGGGATGGTAGCGGCGTCTCATGCGCGCCAGCACGTTCGCGCTCCCGGCCTGCAAGGGCAGGTGGAAGTGGGGTGCGAGCCTTGGATTCTCCGCGTACAGGCGGACCATCGCCGGCGTCACCTCGTTGGCCTCGATCGATGAGAGGCGAATCCGCTCGATTCCGGTCTCGTCGAGGATCAGCGCGACCAGCCCGGTCAGGGCGGCCCGCGGCTCGCTCTTTTCGAGGTCCCGTCCCCATGCGCCGAGGTGGACCCCGGTGAGCACCACCTCGCGCCGTCCGACCCGGGCCATCCGACGCACTTCCGCGACCACCGTGTCCGCCCGCTTGCTCGTCACCGCCGGGCGCACCGCGGGAATGATGCAGTAGGTGCAGCGCAGGTGGCAGCCGTCCTGGACTTTCAGGAACGCCCGGGTGTGATGGGCCAGGTCGCTGACGGTCTCTTCGATGAAGGGCCGGTCGCTCGGCTCTCCGAGGAGCCCGAGCAGTTCGGTCTTGTCGTCGTTGCCGACCACCGCCACGACGTTCGGCAGATCGGCGGCGGCTTCCGGATCGCTCACCGCGTAGCACCCGGTGACGAAGATCCGGGCGTCGGGATTCTCCCGGGCCAGCCTCCGCACCGCCTTCCGCGCCAGTGCGCCTCCATGCTCGGTGACGGTGCAGGTGTTGACCACGATCAGGTCGGCGTCCTTCTCGACCTCGCGAAAGCCGTTCCTGAGCGCTAGCTCCCTCAGAACCTGCGTGTCGTACTGGTTCACCTTGCACCCGAAGGTGACAAAGCGCGCCCGCCGTCCGTTCGCGTGCTCCCGGGGCTGTCTGGCAGTATCCGTCATGAGCAGGGCGAAAAGACCAGAGCGACCCGAACCGGCAAAGCAAAAAGGTGTGAGGGGCATCAGGCCGGCGCAGGTCGAGGGGGCTTGAAGACCCACCTCGGAGGGCGGTGCCCCGTCGCCGCAGCGCTGGTCTGGATCGTCGCCGCCATCGAACCGGCCGGGCAAAAAGGTGTTTCAGGCCGTGCATGGTCGCTAGGCTCTCGGGGTGACGCCCGGAACGCCCGACTATTCCCTGGTGGTCGCCTGCCTGGACGAGCAGGAGGCGCTCCCGCATCTGTTCGTGCAGGTGGATCGGCTCTTCGCCCTCTCCCGCGAGAGGGGGCTTCGCCCGGAACTCGTGCTCGTCGATGACGGCTCCACGGACGGCACCGCGGACCTCCTCTCGAAGCGGGCGATGAGCGACTCGCGAACCCGCGTCGAAACGCACTCGCGAAACCGTGGCTTCGGTGCCGCGCTGCGCACCGGTATCGACGCCTCGACCGCTCCGATCGTCATCTCCTACGACGCCGACGCGACCTATCCGGTCGAGGACGTGCTGCGACTGATTGATGCTCTCGAGGGGCACGATGTCGCCGGCGCGACTCCCTTCGCGGCGGACGGCGGGGCCGGGGACGCTGCCCCGTTCCGGCGATTCCTCTCCCGCTTCGTCGTTTTCATCTACCGGGTCGCCGTGGGGTGGCGCTCCCGGGACATCACCGTTTTCACGTGCGCCTTCCGGGCCTATCGCCGTGACGTCCTTGCCACCGCCCGGCACCGGTCCGACGACTTCCTGGCGGCGGCGGAGATCCTCTGCCTGCTGCTTCTTTCCGGGGCGAAAGTGGTCGAGGTGCCGTCGATCCTGACCGCGCGGAGACACGGTGTCTCCAAGATGAAAGTCATGCGAACCGGACTTCGTCACCTGCTGCTCGCCGTCAGGGTGAGGTTGCGCCTTGGCCGGTTCAGATTGGAAGGTTCCGCCTGATGTGCGGCATCGCGGGCATCTACCGGTACGGCGAGGGCGTGGCCCCGGGGGAGGGGGAAGTCATCCCGGCGCTGCTGGCCATGGCCCACCGCGGTCCCGACGCCACCGGCGCCGGCCGCTTTGGCCGCGCCGTGCTCGGAAACTGCCGCCTGGCCATCATCGATCTCGAAGGCGGTGTGCAGCCCATGTCGGCGCCGGGCGGCGGCGCGCTCACCTTCAACGGTGAGATCCACGACTACCGCGAACACCGCGAGCGGCTTTCCGCGGCCGGAGTGGTGTTTCGCACCGCTTCCGACACCGAGGTGCTCCTCGCCCTGCTCGATCGCGAGGGCATCGACGCGTTGGCCCGGGTGCACGGCATCTTCGCTTTCGCCCACATCGCCGCCCACTCCGGCGCGCTCACCCTGGCCCGGGACCCCTTCGGCGCGAAGCCGTTGCTCTATGCGGTGGATCCGGCCCGCGGAGAGATCCGGTTTGCATCCGAACTGGCGGGCCTTCTGGCGCTTTGCGGTGATGCGCCGCGAATCGACCGGTGCGCCCTTGCGGAACGGGTTGCGTTCCAGTTTCCGCAGGGAGACCGCACCCTGATCGAGGGAGTGCGCATGATTCCGCCGGGTCACGCGCTCACGGTGGGGGCCGACGGCGTCGTCTCGATCCGGCCCTACCTGGAAGTCTCGTTTGCGCCGGAGGAGGGCCGGTCCGCGGAGGAGTGGGCGGAGGAACTTCAGGACGAACTCCGCCGCGCCGTCCGGGAGGCGCTTCGCGCCGACGTGCCGGTCGGCCTCACCCTCTCCGGGGGGATCGACTCCACGCTGGTCGCCGCGCTCGCCGCGGAGGAGGCGGGGCCGGGGCTGCCCGCCTTCACCGGGTACTTTCTGGAAGGGCCGGCCTACGACGAGCGGCAGTATGCCCGGGTGGCGGCAAGAGAGATCGGCCTCGACCTGATCGAGGTGCCGATCACGCCGGACGACCTCCTGCGCAACATCCGCCGCCTGGCCGTCGCGCTCGAGGGGCCGATGGCCGGTCCGGGCTCCCTTCCGCAACTCGTCACGGACGCGCGGGCCGGGGAGCAGGTCACGGTCATTCTCACCGGGCATGGCGCGGACGAGACTTTCGGCGGCTACGCGCGGCACCGGCTGGCCTGGCTGGCGGACCGGGATGCACTGGATCCCGATGCCCTGCCCGACGGCCTGAAAGCGTATCGCCCCCTGGCACTGCATCTGCTGGCCGACGATGGCGCTCGTGGGTCGGAGGATCGCTTCTTCCGGCTCGTCCACCGTGGCGTCGACCTCGACCCGATCGTTGGCCCGGAGCTTGCGGATGCGCTCGGCCGTTTTGATGCTCGCGCCGCGTTCGCGAGGGCGTTCGCGGGCGTCTCCCGGGATCCGTTCCACCGCATGGTCTCCTACGAGCGCCGCCATCTGCTGCCGGCTCTGCTCCACGTGGAGGACCGGGTGGGAATGGCCCATTCGATCGAGTCCCGGGTGCCGCTGCTCTCACCGCGGATCGTCTCGCTGGCGGCGCGGATCCCTCCGGAGATCGCATTCGGCGGTGAACTGAAGCGTATCCTGAAGCGGGCCGCGCGGGGGGTAGCGCCCGACGCGCTGATCGACCGCCGGGACAAGATGGGCTTCCCGGTACCGCTCGGGCTCTGGGCGGCGGGTCCGCTCCGTGACCGGCTGCTGACGCTCCTCAGGGATGGTCCGCTGGTTTCCGCTCGCATTCTGGATGAAGGCGCGCCGCAGCGACTCCTCGATGGGGCGGGCGGGCATGGTCGGCACCTCTGGTTCTTCCTCGTCCTGTCCGAATGGATGGCGGCGACCGGAGTTCGGCTCTGACTGAGGGATCTTCGATGAACAGGCGGACGCAACTTCTCGCGGGGATCGGCTTGGCCGTGGCGGTGCTGATCGTCTACGCTCCGACCTTCGGCGCCGGGCTCATCGCCTGGGACGATCACGAGGTGATCGCGGAGACGCAGAACCACACCCTGGCAGAGATCTGGACCGGGCCGGTCTACGACGCCTGGCTTCCGGTCTACTACACCTCCGTGAAGGTGATCTCGGCGGTCTTCGGCGAATCCCGCGCCTTCGGCCTGCATCTCGCCAACGTCCTGCTGCACATCCTGAATTCCTTTCTGCTGCTGTTGATTGTTTTTCGCCTCTCGAAACGGTGGGATTTCGCGTGGGGGGCGGCGTTCCTCTTCGCGCTGCATCCGGCCGCCACGGAGTCGGTCTCCTGGGTGGCGGAGCACAAGGGACTCCTTGCGTTCGCCTTCGCCGGTCTCGCGGTGCTCTCCTTCCTCGCCGCCATCGAGAAAAAGGGCGCGGGGCGCGTCGTCGGCCACCTGTTCGGACTGGCGCTGCTGTCGCTTGGATTGATGGCGAAGGGAAGCGTGCTGCCGGTGCCGCTCATCCTCGTCGTGCTCGTGGTCGGGCTCCGGTGGAAGGAACGTCGTGCCGGGTGGATCGCGGATCTCGCGCCGTGGGTGCTCCTTTCCATCGCGTTCGCCGTCCTCCACTACCAGGTGGCCCTTGCGGAAGGACCGGCCCGCGCCGCCGAGGGGGAGGCGCTCCTCCCGGTGTTCCTCGCCGACATCGGCGTGGCCGGCCGATACCTGCGGTTGATTTTTCTGCCCTTTGCAGGATTGAATCTCGTTCCGGATGTGCGCCCGGCGGAGAGCTTCTTTCAATTCGGAATTCTGTTCGGCCTGCCCTTCGTCCTGCTCCTGCTCGCGCTCCTGTTTGTCGGTTTCCGGCGAAAAGCCTCCTATCTGCCGGCACTCGCGGCCCTCGTCCTGGCGTTGGCGCCCTACAACAACCTGCTGCCTCGCACCACCACGCTCTTCGCGGAACGGTACCTGTACCTCGCCCTGCCCGCCGGCGCCGTGCTGCTTACGATGATCTGTTTCCGGACCGGCCGGCGCGGTGCCCTGGTGACCGCGGGGCTCGCTCTTCTCTTCGGTGTGTTCACGTTCGCCCGGAGTAACGTCTGGAGCGACCCGGTGGCGATTTTCCGCCATGCCGAGGCTCACACGAACTCGTGGCTCTCCGCGGCGAAGCTCGGCGACGCGCTCAAGATGGAGGCGGAGCGCTTGCAGGCCGGGGGCGGGGATCTGGCGCCCGTACTCGAAGAGGCCGTCGTGGTCTTCGAAAAGGCCGCGCGACGGGCGTCGACCCCGGAGGAGGAGGTTCGCTCCCGGATCGACCTCGCGGGGGCTCTGCTCGTCACCGGAGACGATGGCTCGGGGGCCGTGGCGGCGCTCGAGCCCGCACTCTCTCTGCTTCCGAAACTGGACCCGGCGAAACGCAGCCGCCTGGGCCTCGAAGTACACCTGAACCGGGGTACCGCGTTCTCGGTAGGGAACCTGGACGAGGAAGCCGCGAAGGCGTACCGGGAGGCCGCGCGGGAGGCGCCACGCGATCCCCGGCCTCTGATCGGGTTGGCCGAGTCCTTCGCCCGGCTCGGGAATCTCGAGCGGGCGCTCGCCGCGGCCCGCGAGGCGGTCGGCCTCGATGACCATGACGAGGGGGCGGTGATCGCCCTTGCGCAGATCCTCTACATGAAGGGCGAGGTCGCCCCGGCGATGGCCGTCCTGACGGACCACATCGCGCGAAACCCGAAGGCGGTCCGCGCCCTCTGCCTGGCCGGGGAACTCGCACTGACTCTCGGGCGGCCGGTCGATGCGAGGGAGCGGTTCGAGAGGGCGCTCAGGGCAGCGCCGGCGCATCCGAGGGCGAAGCGGGGGATGGCGGGCGCGTCTCTGGTGCTGGCGAAGGACGCGTTGTTCAAGGGGGATCGCGGCAGGGCCGCCGAGTGGGCGAAGCGGGCCGTGGTGGAGAATCCCGCCGATCCCTCCGGGGCGATCTTTCTGGCGGGGGTGATCTCCGACCCGGTGCGGGCCGAGGCGCTCCTCAGCAACGCGGCCAGACTCGATGGCGGGGAAGGAGCGCGTGATGGGCTGGCCGTCCTCCGGATGCGGCGGGCGCTGGCCGCCTTCGACGCGGGGGACCGGGCGACCGCGGGTGCATTCGCTCGACGGGCGATCGAAGCGTTCCCCTCCGTCATCGACCTCGGCAAAGGCGTCGCCATCCGGTCCGGGATCGACTTGCTCACCGCGACCATCCTGGACCAGACCGTCTCCGACCTGTCGCCCGTGCTGCTTGGCGTGGCCCTCTTCCTCGGCGGGCGCTTCGAGGAGGCGGATCGGGAACTGTCGGCCGCCTACCGGGATGCGGTGAATGCCGGTGGGCAAAGCAAGGTCGGGAATCTGGCGCTGCTCTTCCGGGGGCGGGCCCGGCTCGAGGCCGGCCACCGCGAGGATGCGCTCACGGATTTCGAACTCCTGGCGGATGTCGAGCCGGATCAGCCCTGGCCTCTTCTCTTCATCGCCGACGCGCTGTCGCGTTCCGCGCTCGAGGAGCAGAGCCTGGCCTTGAAGGAGAAGCGGAAGCCCCGGACCGGGAAACTCTACGAGCGGGCCCGGGCGGTGGCGGGCCGCGCCATCGAGATCGCTCCCGAACTCATGGCGCCTCTGCTTCGGCTCGGCGAGATCGAGTTCGCCTCGGGGCGCTACCTCGAATCGCTCAAGCTCTTCGCCCGGGCGCGGCGGGAGCACCCCGGCCGCACCGAGCCCCGGCTCGATCTGGCGGGACTCTACAAGACTCATTTTCTCCTGACCGAGGACCGCAAGTATCTCGATGGGGCGGAGCAGGAACTCGAGGCGGCGCTGGCGATGGATCCCGGGAATGCCCGGGTCCGGGGGGCGCTCGGGGAAGTGCTCTACATGGGGACGAAGACGCGTCGGGCGGCGCAGGAGCTGTCGCGGGCGGTGGCGGAGGACCCGAGCCTCCTGTCCGCGCGGGTGATCCTCGGCTCGCTCTACGTCCGCAGCGGACGGCAGCGCCTGAACGGGGGCGGTCCGGAAGCCGTGGAGCAGGGGCAGCGGTTCGCGCAACTCGCCCTGGCGCTCGACACCGGGATGGCCGGCCCGCATCTCCTCATGGCGGATGTCCTGCGGGTGAAGAAGGACTTCGGTCCGGCCCTGGAGCATCTCCTGAAAGCGGAGAGTCTGCAGCCGGCCGCCCCCGATCTGAAGGACGGGCAGGCGCGTTTCTACAAGGATCTCGGTTTTGCCCTCCTCTTGTCCGGCCGCAAGAAGGAAGCTTTCGAGCGCTTTGTACTGGCCGTCGCCACGGAGGCGCCGAACACCGACCTGGCGCAGGTCAAGGCGATCCTGAGTCGTGGCGAGGAGGCGGCGGCTCCCCCGGAGGAAGGGGTGGACCCGAAAGTTGCGGAGATCCTGAGGGAGCGCTCCGAAAGGGCGCGGCGGGCGTTCCTGAAAGCAGTGGAACTGAAGGATGAACGCCAGTTCGACGCCGCGGTGCAGGCCATTCTCACGTCGCTGACCTCGCGAGAAACCGCGGAAGGCCGTTATGTCCTCGGCCAGATCCGCCGTGAGCAGGGCCGGAAGGCCGAAGCGGAGCGAGCTTTCCGGACTGCGGTGAAGCAGAAGCCCGGTCTCTACCAGGCCTGGCTCGATCTCGGCACGATCCTCTACTTCAAGAACGACGACGCCGGCGCCCTCGAGTGCTACGAGAACTACCTGCACCTCGCCGGAAACGAGGAGCCGGTGGAGACGCGAGCGGCCGTCGAGGCCAGGGTGAAGGAGATCCGGGCGGCGTTGGACGAGGAGTAATCCGGCGGCGGAACGACCGCCCCTCGGGGCGGTGGCGCCTGCCGCCGGACCGGGCTCAGAATCTCAGGAACTGTGCCTGTGCCGGAAGAAGAGCAGGGCAAGAAGCCCGAGACCGGCCAGCAGCCCGCTCGCCGGAAGCGGGACGGCCGGTGGGCTGCCGCGAGGGGTGAGGGTGAGTTTCGTGAATTGCCCGGCGCCGCCATAGATGTTCCACGCCCCGACGGCAGGAATGGCGGGGGTCGTGTACGCGAAGTCGAGCCCGCTCGGCGTCCACCAGTTGAACTGGAGCCAGAAGTCATCCGTCCCGGAGTAAATGGCCTGCCCGTTCAGCAGGCCATAGATGATGGTGTTGATGCCGCCGGTCGTGTTGAATCCCAACTCACCGACAGTGTAGCTGTGCCCCATGATCGTCATGGAGACAGAGGTCAGTGAAACCGGGCTGAAGTTGGTGTCGGACAGCGACTCGTAGACGATGGATCCCGAAACCGGGTCCTGCGGTGCGGTCGTTGAGCCTAAGAGCGGCACGAAACCGGTGACTTCGTAAGCCAGATCGATGGTGGCGGCCTGGACGACCCCGGCGGCCCCGCAAACGAGCAACGCCATGGCGATCAATGCGCCGGTGGTCCTGCGTATCAGCCTCTGCATACTCCCCTCCCCGGTGGCCCCGGTGGGCCACCGCCATGAAATCGGCCGATGGACCGCACGAAGGACGGTCCACCGGTGGGCACACGCCCCCACAACTCCGTGTGCGCGCTCCGTGCCCCCTGCCCCGGCGACTGTAGCCGAGATACGGGGAGCCGGGGAAGTATGGCAAATCAATTGATCGCATGCAATGCATAAATCGCATGAGCCAACTGCGTTGAACGCATCGAACGCGTCAGGGCGCCGCGCTGCGGTAACGGAGTTGCCGGCCCCTTGACGCCGTGACTACCTCCGGTAATCTACTTTGCAGGGAAACATGCCGGTTCGGCAGGAGGTGGCGTTTGCTCAAGTTTCTGGTGGAGTCGGCCTACGAGCGGAAACTCTACCGCATCGCCGGGGACCGGATCGTCATCGGGCGATCGCGTGCCGCCGACATCCCGCTGCTCGACGAGGCTGCGCACAAGAGGCATGCGGAAGTGCTGAAATCCGGGGGCCGCTGGCAGTTTCGCGACCTGTCCGGGGGAGAATTGCTCCACAACGGGCAGTCCGCCGGGGAGGGCGCGCTCGGTGTCGGGGACCGGCTGACGATCGGGAGTACGGTGGTGACCTTGCAGGCGGTCTTGAGCGCGCCGGCGCCGGTCTCGGAGCCGGTCGCGCCCCCGCCGGCGCCGGTGAACTCCGAAGTCACCGGCGCACGCTCCGTTCGCCTCGATCCGGTGCATGGCGACCGTTTTACCGCTGGCGGTCTCCGCTCCGTCCTCGAGATCAACAAGCGGATCGTCCGCGAGCGCAGCGAGAAGCGGTTGCTCTCCATGATCATGGATGCGGCGATCGATCTCACGGGCGCCGAGCGGGGATTTCTGCTGCTGGTGGTGAAGGACGGGCTCCGGGTGAGTGTGGCCCACAATCTCGACGGCAATCCCCTCACGAACCCGGAAATGGAGATCTCCCGGACGATCGCGCGCCACGCTATCGCCAAACGGCGGGCGGTGCTCTCCGACGACGCCGGCGCGGACGAGCGCTGGTCCGGGATGGAGAGCGTCGTCGCTCTTCGACTGCGGTCGGTGCTCTCGGTTCCGCTCGTTACCGAAAAGGGGGTGCTCGGTGCGCTCTACCTCGACAACCGGCTCGAGAAGGGGCTCTTCAACGAGCGCCATCTCGGGCTGCTCGAGGCATTCGCCGACCAGGCCGCGCTGGCCATCGTGAACTCCCGGTTGAACGCCGGTATGCGCCGCCGCGAAAAGGAGTTGCAGAAGAAGAACGCGGAGGTGCAGCGCCTGAACGACCGCCTGGCGGCGGAACTGACCCAGGTCCGGGAAGACCTTCGTACGAGGCAGGGTGAACTCGAGTTTCGGTATGACTACACCCAGATCGTGGGACGGTCGAAAGCGATGTCGGAACTCCTGACGATCCTCGACAAGGTCACCGACCTGAATGTGCCGGTCTTCATCGAAGGCGAATCCGGGACGGGGAAGGAACTGGTGGCCCGGGCCCTTCACTTCAACGGTCCGCGGCGGGAAGCCTGTTTCGTCAGTGAGAACTGCTCCGCGATCCCGGAATCCCTGATCGAGAAGGTCCTCTTCGGCCACGTGAAAGGCGCGTTCACCGGTGCCGAGGAGGATGCGCCGGGGCTGTTCGAGCAGGCCCACGGCGGCACCCTCTTCCTCGACGAGGTGGGGGACATGAGCCCTGAAATGCAGAAGAAGATCCTGCGGGTTCTGCAGGAGGGAGAGGTCCGGCGCGTCGGGGGGAAGACGGTTCGGAAGTTCGATGTCCGGATCGTGGCTGCGACGAATCGCGATATCGACGGGTTGAAGGAGAGCGGTGAGTTTCGTGAGGACCTTTTCTTCCGCCTGGTGGTGGTGCGCATTCGCACTCCACCGCTGCGCGAGAGGCCGGACGATCTCCCCGTGCTCGTCGAGCATTTCCTGAGAGTCTATTGCGAGGAGATGGGAGTACCTCTGAAACCACTGGAGAGTGGCGCGCTGGACCGCCTGGCGCAATACCCCTGGCCGGGCAACGTTCGCGAACTCTCGAACGAAATAAGGAGGGCGGTGGCTCTCTCCCCGCAGCGGATCACGGTAGAATCCCTCTCGGAACGAGTCCGCTCGGCCCTGTCCGGACCCTCCTTCGACTGGGATGTGCCAAAGCCCCTGAAGGAGGTGGTGGAGGAGGTGGAGAAGACGATGATCGCTCGTGAACTCGGCCGTCAGAACGGGAACAAGACCAGGGCCGCGGAGGTCCTCGGACTCTCGCGTCTGGGGCTCAGGAACAAGATGCAGCGCTATGGCCTCGCGCAGTGACCTTTTTTGCCGCGCCGAACGCACGCAAACCATAGGATATTATCGACTTGACGATTGCCGGCCTTCGAAGGTAAACCTTCGGCTCCGTCCCGCTTTGCGGGGACGGACGGCGAAGTCGTTTCCTGAGGGCCGCTCCGGGTTCCCCGGAGGAAGGAAGACGCTGCTGGGCGATTCCATGTCGTCACGGAGGTTGGAGCGCGGAGAGGGTAGGCATGCCCCCCCCGCCGGGCGTCCCTTGCGGGGGACGTCTGACTCCATTCCATCCTCAACCGGCGGAAAGAGGAACCTGCCATGCCCAAGCTGATCATCATGCGGCCGGACAGTGCTGCAGAGGACATCGATCTCGATACCGATTCGGTGACCATCGGCCGCGCTCCGGAGAACTCTGTAACCCTGGATGAGATCGCCTGTTCCCGTCGCCATTGCCAGATCCTGCGGATCTCGTCAGGCTACGAGATCACGGACTTGAAGAGCCGGAACGGCACCAAGGTGAACGGGGTCAAACGCGAACGCCACGTCCTGGCCGACGGCGACATCATCGAGATCGGTGCGGTCCGGATCACCTACCGCGAACGGTCCGGGTCGGAAGAGGACGTGGTGCTCGAGGACATGGTCGCGGATTCCGGCGCCGGTGGAAGCGAGTGCCATCTCGTCTACAGCGGCGGGCCGCTGGACGGCAGGAAAATTCCCCTCGCCACCGATCGCACCACTTTCGGTCGCAAGGATTCGAACGCGGTGGTGATGAAGGATGCCATGGTGTCCTCCTACCACTGCGAGATCACTCGCGAGGATGGGGGCTACGTCCTCCGGGACCTCGGAAGCACGAACGGCTCCGTCGTCAACGGGGACCCGGTCTCCGAAATGGCGCTGAACCACGGTTCGAGGATCAGCCTCGGGAAGACCAGGTTCATCTTCGTGGACCCCGCGGTGGCGGATTACGAGCAGGCGCTCGAAGCCGAGGGCGACGCGGACGCCGACTGGGGCATGATGCGCGCCCAGGTGGACATGGGGCGCGTCAAGCGGGCCCGCCGTGCGCGGATCGTCTGGACGCTGGTCTTTGTCGCGATCATTGGCGGCGGTGCGGCGTTTTTGATGCTGAACCCGGAGGTGATGAAGGAGTTCATGCAGACCGAGACCGTCGCCGCGGTGGAGCCGGTGCCGGGAAACCAGATCGACTTCGACGAGTTCTCGTTCGAGTCGGGCCGCTCCTGGGCGGTTCCGGAGGGCTCACTCGGCAGTTCGACCGTGACTCCGGGGCCCGCGCACCAGGGGGAATCATCCCTGCAGGTCATCGGTGATCGCGAGGGTTTCGTGCCCACCGCCGCGTTCGCGCCGGAGCCGTTCACGGTGGTCGGCGGCCGCACCTATCAGTTCTCCGCGTGGGTGCGCTTGAACCTGCCGGAGACGGCTGCTGCCGCGGCGATCATCTGGATGAAGCCCGAGGGGCCGGAAGTGGAGCGTATTTCCGCAACCGCCTGGGGTAAGGACGGGGATTGGAACCAGGTCCGGATGAACGTCACTCCGCCCGAGGGCGCGGACCAGGCGAAGCTGGCGCTGATGGTCATGGGCGCCGGCTCGGCGCGGTTCGACGACGTGGTCTTCAAGGTCGTGGCGGGCGCTCCCGACCGCCCCGTCGAGGAGATCGAGAGCGGCGGAAGCCTCATTCGCATCGGCGACATGGGCGAAATATCCGTCGAGCGGACCGGCCAGCTTCTGCTCTGGAACGGCGGGTTCGTGGGGCTGACCGAGGATGATCGCCTGACCAGCCAGGAGCTGTGCTTCCGGCCGGACTCGGTGAAGCATTCGGTTGAGGGTTCGAAACTCTCCGGTTCGCTGCTCGTGCCCGGTGGGAAGACCGTTCGGCTTTCGATGGAAATCGTGCCGCAGCCGGACCGGATCCGCATCATCTGCCGGGTGGACAAGATCGTTCCCGGGGTGAGCGCCGTCGGCCTTGGGTTCATGGTGTCCGGCGACTACGTGTCCGAGGGCGCCACCCTTTCCGGCGACGAGGGCGCCCGCGCCGTCCACTCCGAAACCGATGAGCGGGGTGTCCGCAAGCTCATCCTCGGCGGAGCGGGCAAGCGGCTCTCCCTGGTTTCGGCCGAGCCGGCGCGCCTCAGGGTGTTCAGCGGTCGCGCCCTGCGGATGGCCTTCCTGTTGCCGGTGGGGACGGAGGAGGCGGTTTTTGAACTGGTGACCGACTTCACCGAGGAGCGGCGGGCCGCCCGGGACCTGCTCTCGTCCGCCCGGCAGTCGAAGGCCACTGGGCGCATGGGCGAGGCCATGATCAGCTACGCCCGGGTGGTGAACGAATTCCCGTTCGATGCCGGCACGCGCCTGCAGGCCAGAAACGAGCTTGCAGTGATCGCTCGCGAAGGCCAGATCCGGCTGGGCCGGGCGCAAGTGCTCTACGACGGCGCGAAGGACTTCTATGACGTGGCCGATCTGACGGAGGCCCTGCAACTGGCCGAGGGCGTCGTCCTGGACTACGAGGGCTTCAAGCTCCTCGCGGACAAGGCCGGGGAATTGGCGGCCCTGGCCCGGGGTGTCCTCGACGAGATCGAACAAGCGCGGGATGAACTTACCGCGGAGCGACTCGAGAAGCAGGCTGCGGACTGTGAGGCGAGAAACGAAATACACCTGGCCGAGGCCTTCCGGAAGGCCGCCGCGAGCATCAAGGGAAAGTAGGGAGCACCGACATGGCATCCACCGGCACCGGAGTCGTACTTGGCTCCCACTCGGTCAAGGTGATCCAGGCCCGCAAGAAGGGTGGGATCCTCAAGTTGACCAGTGTGGCCAACATCAAGCTCGACCACGCCATGGCGGAACGGCCGATGGACGGCGAAAAGACCGATCGCCTTGCTTCACTCCTTTCCGGAGCGATCGGGAAGACCGGCGACGCCATCCTGGGATTGACCGGTCGCGACCTGATCATCCGCTATACCCACGTTCCGCCGGTCCCGGACTGGCGCCTCGAAATGCTCATGAAGTTCGAGATCGAGGAAGTGAGCGAGCAGTCGGGCGGGGAGGTCTGCGCGGACTGGGCACCCCTGGACCTTCCGGAGAACAACTCGTCGGACAAGACCGTGCTGGTGGCGCTGGCGAAGAACGCCACGCTGTTCCCGCTCATCGGGGTCCTGAAGAAGGCGAGCCTCCGGCTCCGTGGCGCGTGCCCGAACGCCATCGCGTTCCACCACGCTTACGTCAGCACCGCGAAGATCGAGCCTGATGAAACGACCCTGCTGATGCACGTATGCACGGAGAATACGTACATTGCGATCCAGCAGGACGGCAAGCTCCTGTTCGCCCGGAACGTGGCCGGTGGAGGGAGGCTCTTCACCGATGCGATCATGCAGCAGTTCGGCTCCGGCTACGACCGCGCCGAGAAAATGAAAGCCCAGAAGGCGGACGTGACGCCGAAGTCCACCGCCAGATACGACGATTCGCTCTCCGAGAAGGTCAGTAACGCGGTGATCGGCGTGACCGGGCAGTTCGTCTCGATGGTCCACTCCTCCGTGATGTTCTGCAAGGCGCAGGCGAAGCTGAAGGAACTCAGCATCGACAAGGTGGTGCTCGCCGGCGGTGGCGCCAGCCTGAAGGGCTTCGCCGAGTATCTCGAGACGAACCTCGGTATGCCGGTGGTCATCTACGATCCTTCCGCCGCGGTGGACCTGTCGGCGCTCTCGCCTGAAGAGATCGAAGTCTTCGAGAGCGACCCCTCCGGACTGACGGTGGCGATCGGCCTCGCGGCACTGGCGCTCGAGGCCGGGAACATCGAGATCCTCCCGGAGGAGTATCGCAAGCGCCGCCTCTTCATGGAGCGGGACGCCTGGATGATCGGGGCGGGCGCCCTGGTGGCTCTGCTCATCGTGGTGCTCTTCATCACGGCGGGGCGCGACCAGGGCGAAGCCGCGCAGGAGAAGGCCCAACTCCAGGCCGAGGCCGTCGACTGGAACAAGGACAAGCAGGAGTTCGAGCGCTCTCAGGCCGCGTTGATCGCCGCCGATGAAAAGTGGCGGAGTCTCCGGGACCGGGTGCGTGTGGGGCCGACTCTGCAACGCGCCCTGGCGATGACGAACCGGGTCGTTCGGGGGCAGGGCTTCGATGCCATTCACGTGACCGACGTCCGGACCGCCACGAAGACGGAGTACGTGCCGAAACCCGGGCTTGAACTCGAACCCGGCGCGCAACCGGAAAAGGACACCCACGACCGGGTGCTGTTCGTGGAAGTGCAGTACAAGGCGGCGGTCCAGAAACTGGGGAAGCCGGCGGATGACGTCTTCACGGATTTTGTGAACCGCATGAAGGCGGAAGCCGCCGCCGAGGGGGGCGTGACGATCAGCGCCCGGCCGCCACTGACCGACGGATCCTTCGACTTCACCATCAAGTTCGCACCGGGAAACTAGGGGGCAGACATGGACAGCCTCTGGCAACAGCATCGAGCTTTCATCCTGAAAATCGGCGGCGGCCTGCTGGTCGTGCTGGTCTGCTGGATCGTCGGTGCGAGCATGACCGAGCAGACTCTGTCGGAGCAGGTGAGCCGGAACACTTCCCTGCGGCGAGGGCTGAATGCCATGCGGGTACCGGCCCGGGGCGACATCGCCGAATACCAGGATGCGGTGGACCGCCTGAACGGGCGCCTGGACTTCCTGGCGAACCGGATCGGTGAGACTCGCAAGGGCGATGAACTGCGCCGGGGGCTCATCGAGGAGATCCTCGCGTCGGTGAACGCTGACAGCACCGACAACATCACGAGATTTCTCGATCTGTCGCGCAGCGCTCCCGTGGCGTGCGTGGTGGGGCTGCGCGGCATCGCGCGGGACCAGCTCTCCTCCCGCGCGGGACTCGAAAACGTAATCCTCCCGGACGAGGTGCTTCGCATCACCGACATGCCGGAGAGTCAGGCGGATCGCTACCTTCTGACCATGAAGCTGGTCATCGAGGTCGTCAAGCTGGCTATCGACGAGGGCCTGGCCGAGGTGAAGGCGATCAGGTGGTCGACGCCGTCCGGCGCCGGTTTCGGCGGTGAGGACCAGTTTGTCAGGGAGTATCCCGTCAGCATCGAGTTGCGCGGAGCGGCCGACGCCATGCTGTCTTTCATCGAGCGGGTGGCGGGACCGGACGACTTCATCGCGATCCGGAGCATGGGGAAGTGCGGCACGCAGCGCTCCGAACGGGACAAGTCGATGGTGACCGCGGAGTTCGAGTTCATGGCGCTCCGTATCGATACCGACGCCGGGCTCAGGGAGTAACGGCATGAATCGCGAGAAAATCCTCTTCGTGGCAGTGCTCGTGATCACGGTCCTGTGGGGAGGCTCCCAACTGGCGAGCCCCTATCAGGCCGGGGAGATTCCCAGCCCGCGGAGGCTTGCGGTCGATCCACCGGATATCCCCTCCTATGCGAACCAGGCCGCCGGCGCCCGGTTCCTGCAACTCGTCGCGGGCGTGAAGACCCTGGCGGCCGCTCTGCCCGAAAGGGGAAGGACGGTTTTCGAGCCGCACTCGGACCTCCTTCCGGTACTTCCGGCGGTGCTCGACCTGCCACGGGGCCAGGCCGCCTCGGTGGTCATGCCGCCGCTCTACCCGTTCCCTGGCGTGGCCTGGTACCCCCATTTCCGGGTGCCTGCGTTTCCGCTTGTGACGGGGGGGCCCGCCGAAGAGGCGGATGACCCCTTCGCCGATGACGACGACGCCGCGGATGAGACGGAGGCCGAGTTCCAGGAGAAGATCCTGCGCGAGCGGGAGGAATGGGTGTTCGTCGAATCCGACTGGGACTCCATCACCCTGAGCACCGGCGTGAAGTGGTACGGCCGAATCTCTCTCAAGAAGGAGCAGCTCGAGGCCGGCTACACCAAGTTCGATCTCCTCCTGCCCGAGAACCGGAATCTGCTCTTCTACTTCGAGAAGCTGAACACCGGGCGTGGCACTTTCGAGGGGACCGGTTACTACACCCTCGATGGTTCCGACGTGGCCGAGGTGGGGTTCACTGACACGATCGAGAACCGCTACTGGAAGATGCGCACCGAGGAGCGGGTCGACTCGACGTCGGTGTCGAAGCTCCTCGACCTGGCACGGGCGATGCTTGAAATCTGCGAACAGGAGGGATACGACCGGGCGAAGGGGCTCGAACTCGCGGTGAATACGGTGAAGGAAGCCCTCGCCGCTGAGCCCGGCGACCTGGAGAGCGTCCTTCTGCTTGGTGAGTGCCTCCATCGCTCCTTCCGCTTCAACGAGGAGTTCGAGCGTTACACGAACATGCTCGAGGTGAAGAACGCCGCCGCGATTCACGCCCGGATCGCGCGGATCTACCGGAAGCTCGGTCTCGATGAGATGGAGGAGCAGGAGCTGACCACCGCCCTCGAGCTGGCGCCGGGTGACACGCGATCGAGGCTGGCGCGCGCGGAGGCGCGGTTTCGGCTCGGCCGTCTGGACGAAGCGGACGAGGACTTCGGCGAGGTCGCGGGCGGCGGCACCGCGGAAGAGATGGTCATCGCCCGGGAGGGGCGGGCCCGGGTTCTCCTCGTGAAGGGCGACCCGGCCGGGGCCGAGGCGATGCTGGCCGGGACCGAGGATCTGAAATCGCTCGTTACGCTCGGTGCCGCGCTCTATGCGGGCCGGGATTTCGAGGGCGCGCTCGAGGCGTTCGCGCGGGTCGTGGACGAGGATCCGGAAATGGCCCTCGCCATGACCAATCTCGGTTTCGCCCAGGTGCAGACGGCTGCGACCTGGGAAGACCTCGACCAGGCGATGGAGACGCTCGACAAGGCCCGGGACCTGGCTCCCTTGAACTACTTCTTCCCGCCGCTCGGCCAGGGTTTCGCCGAGGCGCGGCGCGGCCGCACCGTCGAGAGTGTGGACCGCTTCGCTGCGGCGGCGATGGCCCTGCCGACCGATCCGTATGTGCACTATATCCTAGGTGTGTCCTACCTCCGCGACCAGCGGTTCCGGGATGCCCGCGACGAGTTTCTCCTCGCGCTGAAGCTCGATTACCGGTTCCTCGATGCGCTCATCGGTGCGGGCGAGGCGAGCCTCGGCATCAGCCTGCCACCCGAGGAGGGTGCGGATGAGGACGCGCCACTTCGAATGGACTGGGAGCCTGCGCGGGACTATCTCGGTCGTGTGGTGACGATGGAGAGGCGGCGCTACGAGGCTGAAAAATCGACGGCGGTGCGCGCTGAACTGATCAACGCGCTTTACCGGCACGGCCGGGCGATCCTGCTCTCCGGGGACATGGCGCTCGAGCGGCGATTGCGGGAGGCCGAGGTCGAGTTCAAGGCGATCCTCGAACTGGACCCGGAGTTCGTCCCGGCGCTGAATGCGATGGGCTACATCGTTTACGGCAAGCGGGAGGTTCAGGCAGCCTACCGCTACTTTGACCAGGTGCGGTTGCTCGCGCCGGCCGGGGACGACCAGCCGGACCGGGTCTACGCCGTGGAGATGAAACAGCGGATTCTCGATGCGGAAAACCGCCGGATCTGGCGGGATTCGTTCGATCGCCGCAACGGGACCTCGCCGGGGAACGGCTGGCTGGACTCGATGTTCCAGAGCATGCGGTGGCTGAATTACGACGGCGAAGCCCGGGCGAAAGGCCGTTGGCCGGCCGGCGACTCCGGCGTGGTCTGGTTGACGCGTGGCGACAACACTCTGAACAACCGGTTCATCTCCTTCTCCGCCCGGGTGCGGGTGCCGAGCGGGCACCACCAGATGTTCCGGGCGTTTGTATACACCAAGCGCAACAAGAAGGTCGCTGCCGCCGTCGGCTTCGAGCGGAACGCGCGAGGCGAGGTGGTGTTCGTCAGCCGCACTCAAGCCACCACGGAGTGGGTGAGGGAAGTGGTGAAAGACGAGGACGGGACGGTCCTGAAGTGGCCTTCCGACCTCGTCTCGCTGCGGGTGGCTCGCGTCGATCACAAGAAGGGCGTTTTCGAGGCTTACTTCAACGGCCGTGCGGTCGGTAAGGTGGACGTCGGCATTCGCAAGAGGCCGGGCCCGCTTTTCGTCGGCTTCACCCTCGATGCCACGAATGGCGAAGAGGTCGAAGCCGCGGTGGATGAAGTCGAACTCGAGATCTACGTGCAGTAGAGCGAAGGCTCCGCATGGTATCCTTTGCGGGCGTCTCAGATCTGGATGATGGGCCGGCCGCGGAAGCGGTGTCCGGCCGGCTTTGATCGGAGGACTGAAATGGCGGTGAAGAACCGAGGGTTCACGCTGATCGAGATCCTGGTCGTGATCACCATCATTGCGGCGCTGATGGGACTCGGCATCGTGATCATGGGCAAGGCGCAGGAGACCAAGAAAGCGACGGTGACGGCCCAGACGATCGGGTCGATAGCCGCGGCGCTCGAGAGTCTCAAGTCTCCGCAGTTGCTCGGGGACTATCCCCCGGCGGAGATGGTGCTGCTGAAGGGGCTCAAGGGTGAGAAGATCGGCGCCCAGGTCGGGGTGCCGAATGACACGAACCAGGGTATCGAGACCGTGTACGTGACCATCTTCCTTTCCGGCCACAACGTCGACGTGGACCTGGACCTCGACAAGGTTCTCGGCAATACCGACGACGACAAGATGGCCGGCAATCCGACGCGCGCGAAGAGCAGCGAGCTCTTCGAGTTCGTGGATGCCTGGGGGAATCCGCTGGCATACTTCAGCGCCCGCGATCTGAAGAACTTCGAGGCGGTGAACAAGTACCTCGACTCGATCGGAGGGGAGATGACTCCGAAGCCCTGGCTCAGCGAGAAGACGAAACTGCCGCTGAACGCTAACAAGTTTCAGTTGTTCAGCGCGGGCGAAGACGGCGTCTTCAACACAGACGACGACATCAAGAACTGGTAGCCGGTGGAATCCTCTAGACTGCCGATGGGAGGTGAGATGGCCCGGAGATCAAAGAGCGCGGGGTTTACGCTCATCGAGGTCCTCGTGGTGATGGCCATCATCTCGATCCTCATGGGCTTTGGTATCGGCATGTACCAGAGTCTGAGCGCCCTGGGTAAGGCTACCCAGGCCCGGAACACCATCATCGAAACGATGCAGGCGGTGAAGGGCTCTTCCATGAAGATGGAGGCGGCCCTCGTGGTGGACCCGCAGGGCAACCGGGTGTACGGCCTCGAGTTCGGGACCGTGGCGTCCTGCAACTTCGAGGCGCCGACCGACCCGGATGCGGACACCACGAGGATTCAGGGGCTCTCCTACAAGGTGGGCGCGAATACGGGCGGCGAGTTGAAGCCGTTTCCGTTCGGTCACACCGGAGGGGGCATCGACTTCAGTTCGGGAGGGGATGTCAACTTCGCGAACTACGCGGACTATGACCTGGTGGAAGGCGTCACGCTGAAGATCTGGGTCTACCCGACGGCGAACGTCACCGCCGACCTGATTCGCAAGGGAAAGTCGTACGGCGTGCGTCTGAAGCGCGGCCCCGGGGCCCCGATCGTCGAGGGGTTCCTCGCGCTTGGTGAGATGACTGACGAGAACGGTGTGACGGCATCGGGCCGCGAGCGCTTCGATACCGGCGACTACACCCTCAAGCTGAACCGCTGGAACGGCATCGAGATGAAGTACGACCGCAACACCATGTCGATCTCCATCGATGCCTACGGCCGCGGTGCGGTCTTGCGGTTCGTGAAGCGCGACGAGAAGAGGCCCATCGAGCCAGACCTCGACGCGGACCTCATCGTCGGCTCACCGCAATTCCAGGGGCGTCTTGACGATCTCAAGGTGCTCGGGATCATTGCCGGGGACACCCGGAAACTGCCGGGCGATGTCGTCATCGAGGGTGACAAGGTGCGGACGATCTTCTTCAAGGATGGGAAACTGGACCCCCGGTACCACCAGGCGCCGGAGACGATCGTCCTCATCTACGAAGGCGTGCCGGCGCCGATCACGATCGGTCTGCTCGGCAACATTGATAAATAGTCCTGGCGTGGAACCTGGTGCAGGACGGCTGGCACGGCATGTGCGCTGTGTCGCGGCGGCGGGCATCGGTTCCGATGTGGATCGCCCAAACCGTTGGATCACAGGGGTTTGAGTGGTTTGCGCGGGGTTCGCGGCGGCAAGAGATCGCACGCCTGCCGGTAACCAGGTTGCCAGTTGGAGGGCCATACGGTGGAACGGCGCACGAAAGAACAGGGGATGGCACTGCTCGCGGTAGTCGCGGTGCTCATCGCCCTCGTACTCATTGCGACCCCGTTCGCACTGCAGATGCAGAGCGCGGCGGATCGCTCCCGGAACCTGCTCTATACGGAGCAGGCCGACCAGGAAGCAAACAACCTCTTTGCCCTCGCGAACCTCTACCTCCTGAACGGGGTCGAGGAACTCGAGAGGCAGAATGCGGCAAAGCAGGCGGAGTCGATCTTCGCTACGCCGGACTACGATATTCCCGACGAATACCGGATCCCGCTCTCGGTGATCTCGGAGTTCAACGAGAACAGCGCGGTCGGCCGCATCTGGGATGTCCGGGTCGAGGACGAGCAGGGCAAGCTCAACGTGAACTCGGCTCCGTACACCGCCCTCGCGAACCTGCTCGGCGTCACGTCGCTGGCGGAGTCTCTCGAGGAAGGCGATACGAACGTCAAGCTCTCCGACGGCTCCGTGTTCCCCGCGGAGGGGGGCGTGATCCGCGTCGGTTCGGAGCTCATCCGGTATGAGCGGAACGAGGGCGGGCGTCTCTACGGAGTCGATCGCGCCTACAAGTCCGATGAGCCCTGGAACTCTTCCGAGCGCACCTGGAAGGAAGGCGAGATCGTCGTCAATGCCGCGGCTTTCGAGATCGGCACCTTCCAGATCCGCGGCGGGAAGGGCCAGTCCCAGCCGTTCAAGAACATCTGGGACGTGAAGCGGATTTCGGAGCTCGGCACGGCGGCGCTCAACGCCGATACGTTCGAGCAGGCCGCCGAGAACCTCACCTGCTGGTCCGGTCGCGAAGTGGCCGGCGGCTGGTCGAACTCGCAACTCGTCCAGAGCGCTCTTCCGAGTGCCTCAAGCGGGGGCGAGGGAGACTACGTGATCGTCGAGAACCCGCGGTACTTCGGGACCGGCACCCTGGTCCGGATTTCAGCCGGCGGCAACGTCGACTATGGCGTGGTCATCGAGAACAACGGCCGCACCATCACGCTCGGCAGCAAGGTCGAGCACGAGTACCAGATCGGTGAAGCCCGCATCGAGTCGATGGCGCGGCACCCGGTCAACATCAACACCGCGTCCGACGAGGTGCTGGTGGCCTGCCTGATGAACGTGCGGCTTCGCCTGCGAGGCGGCAGCGATTTCGTGACCAGGGAAGAAGCCCTGGCCCTGATCCCGCGGATTCGCGAGCGGCCGATCAAGAGCCTCTACCAGTACAAAGAGCTTCTGCGCGAGGCCAAGTCCGCCCAGATCATCTCCCAGCCCGACTACTACGCGCTCTATCTGAATGCCCTGAACCCGCAGGACTTCCTCCTGAGCTTCTCCACCGTCCCCTTCTGCTTCAAGAGCTACGACACCTACACGATTACGGCCACCGCGGTGGTCAACTCGAAGGTGGGGCAGGAGATAGCGCGGAAGACGCTGAAGAGGGTGGTCTCGGTGAACCCGCGGCAGTCCGCGGTCTGGGAGCTTCGCACCCAGGCGGACTTCGAGAGCCAGATCATCGCCAGCCGCGACGCCAAGTGGATGATGACCTATCCCTACAATACGGGGGGGCATTACGAGCCGAGGAACAACCCTCCTTCGCGCTTCGTCTCGCACCTCATCCGGAACATCTGGCCTTCCACTTCGACCGAGTCGGGGCTTGGCGATGTCCGGTTGCAGCCCACGCGACTCGACCTGGATCGCGAGGACCAGGTGTTTCACTTTGACGACTCCCACTATGCGGACGGCTACTACATCCGCGACGGTGCGCTCGCCTACTCCTCCCGCGAGGCCGGAGTACAGCTGGCCAACGACGAAGGGATGCGGCCGGGAGCGATCGCGTTCTGGTACCGCCCGTTCTGGGGGGGGCTGTCCGGTACCCAGTACCTCCTTGACAGCGGTGAGAAGACCTGGACGAACCGGGTCACGCTTTACCTGGATCCGGCCGAGAGCGAACTCGTGCTTCGCGTCGCCGACGCCACTCTGGAGCAGCGGGCCAGCGAGACGCGCTTCAAGGTCGACGCCGGCGGGATCGTCGATGAAACCTGGTATCACATCGCCGCTTCGGTGACCGGAAGTCGGCCCGCCGACCTGACCCTTCTGGTCGATGGGAACGTGGTGGGCAAGGCCTCTCACCTGACGAGGCTGACCCAGCCGATCTCCGGAACGGAGAACATTTCCGAACTCTACGTGGAGGATGCCGACAGCTTCCCACAACGGGGAGCGCTGCTCATCAGGGGGGCGGAGGGCACTGAAATCCTCGAGTACAACGGCAAGTCCGGGCAGTCTTTCAGCATCACCAATCGCTTCGCGCGGGAGCGGGAGAACGTTACCGGCGGAAGCGACTTCTCGGGGCGGTCCTTCGCCGAGGGTGACGTGGTCGAGTTGCTCGGCTACTCGAGCCCGCTCGTGACGGACATCCCGAAGGGCGGCGCCGAACTCAACAAGGAACTGTCGCTGTTTCATGCGATGAAGGTCGTCTATGCCGAGGACGTCCTCTACATCCCGGCCAAGGCCGGTGGTGGTGGTGGTGGCGGCGGCGGGGATCTCCCGGGCGGCGCCGCGCCGAACGGCATCACCATTCAGGATGGGGGCGCTCCCGGCGTGGATAGCGGCGGCGCCGACGGCGGCGGCGCCGGTGGCGGAGAGATCCGTGGCATCGCGGCCGACCGTACCACGGTCGTGTTGAGCCTCGGGTCCGGCATTCAGGCCTGGAACAGCAATGTGGACGATACGGAAGCCCTGAAGGCTTTCGGCGAAACCGGTTTCGCCCTGCTGGTTGCGCCCGGCCCGGAACGGAACCTGGTGCCCGGCAAGGTGATCGGCGGCCACGAGATCGTAAGCTATGAGAAGACCGGCGGCGGCTTGACCATCACGCGATACCAGAAGACCGAGCAGATCGATGCGGCCGAGCCGCACTTCGTGCCCCAGCACTCCTTCGGCAATGAGGCGTCGAAGCTCCAGAGTGCGCTGGGTACGGGAGTTCCCTGCGCCCTGATCCCGATTTCGATCGAGGGCAGCGGCGGAGCCGGTGTCGACTACCTCAGCGCCGTGCACGACGACGAGTTGAAGCGCCAGGACATCAACGCGACCCGCTGCTTCGCCCAGATCGGCACGGAGTGGTTCGCCTACACCTACCCGGACACGAGTACTTCCCCGGGCAAGGTGCTGTTCGTCTGGGATCGTCCCGCCGACATTCAATCCGTGGTCAGTCTCTTCGGCGGCGGCCGGATTTCCTCGAGCACCAGTGTGAGCGGTGGGGGAACGCCGGACCTGCCTGCTGATCCGGGCGACACTCCCGGTGGGCCGCCGGATGGCGACAACCCCGATCCGGAGCCGCCCAGTCCTCCTCCGCCGGACGAGCCCGACCCGGGCCCCGGTGGTCAGCCCGGTCCCGGCGCCGGCGATGACGACACCGGTCCTCCGGACGGTGGCGGCACCCCTCCGGGCCCGGATGACCCGAATGCGCCCCCGGCTCCGCCGGACGACAATGACGACGGTCCCGGCACGGACCCCGCGCCCCCTCCTGGCGCGGACGATCCGCTGGCTCCGCCGGCTCCGCCGGATGACGACGACACCGGCCCCGGCACGAGCCCCGCGCCTCCTCCGGGCGCGGATGATCCGCTGCAGCCGCCTCCTCCGCCGGAGGACGACGATACCGGTCCCGGGACCGATCCCTCGGCTCCTCCGGGCCCGGATGACCCGCTCGCCCCCGGCCCGAACCCTCCCGACGGCAATGAGCCCGATCCGGATGGCAGTGAGGATCCGCCGAATTCCGAGCCCCAGCCTGAAGATGCCGCGGGTTCCAGCGCCGGTGGCGCCGGCGACGATGTGCCCTTCACGGAAGAGGCCATCGCGCAGCGGTTGAAGCACCGGCCCTACGGCGACTACCTGCTCGGTGACACCAGGGCGGTCAACTACCACGAGTCCGGTACGCAGATCGACCCCGCGTTCATCATGACCTTCTTTCACGGCCGCCGGCCCGGTTTCGACGATCTGGTCACTCTGGCCACTTCGAACGGTCCGGTGTCGCAGTACCGGATCCAGCACAGCTATTTCCGGAGCGGCGTGCAGTACTGGGCGGCATTCAACGAGTTCCCCTCCAGCCGTTTTCAGCATTCGACGGACAGCGTCAGCTCCATCCTGGCGGGCACCGTGAAGACGCGGGCCGTCACGAGGCTCTTGAAGTTCCCGAGCGGCGAGCTTCCGGACGCGGTGGGCGCGAACGTCTACTTCGGTTCGCGGTTCGACGGTGGCGGAGTCTCGCAGGCGTTCATCGACGAGTTGATCTTCTACGACAACATCAACGGCACCCTGTACCGCCTGGGCGATGGTTCCGCGCTCGTTGCCGACAACGCCGCGGACGACAACGATCCCGGGTTCGAGCAGGAGTCCAAGACGGCCAGTCTCGACGCGGGCCAGACTGAAATCTACATCCACATGAACCCGACATCGGGGAACCCCGACGGCCTGCCGGTCACGGGTCTCGATGACAACTGCGGCATTATTCGTGTGGACGACGAGCTGATCTTCTACCGGGAGCTGGATACGGCGACCGGAAAGCTCTCCGGTTGTGAGCGGGGAGTGTTGAAGACCGAGGCGAGGACGCATGCCTTTGATGCGCCGCTGACCCAGATGGAGGGTGGCAATATCGCTCTCCTGGACGGTGGTCTCTCTTCGTCCGCTTCCGAGATCAAGCTGAACCGGGTGGTTGGTTTTCCGAGAACCGGTGGTTACGTTCGGATCGGCGAAGAGATCCTCGGATACACCCGTATTCAGGGGAACTCCCTGATCATGCCCAAGGAGATTCGCAAGCAGAACGCGAGGCCGGCGACGCCAGGCTTCGGTGATGCTCCGGAGGGTGACGTGGACCAGGGGGTCGGGCTGTTGCGCGCCCGTTTCGGCAGCATTGCGGGCCAGTATGCGGACAAGGAAATCGTCCGGTTTTTCCCGGCCCGTTACCCGGACCGGTATTCAACGGACTCGTACCACCCGGAGACCAGCGGCGTGATCTTCCGGAAGCGCGTCGACGGTGCGATCTGGAAGCGCGTCGCCTGGGACGAGAAGCTGGCGAACAACACCGATGTGAGGGTTCAGGTGCGGTTCGACGGTACCCCGGCGTGGGACTCCGAGAACATCTACAATGTCAATGAGCAGATGGTGGTGAGCGGCACCGCGAGCGATTTCGCGGAGAACCCGAAGGGGTTCCTCTACGTGCTGGAGAACGCCCACGACCTGAATCGCCTGCACTCGAGTGGCGGGATACAGGCGGATATGATCGAAATCAAGATCACCTACCAGTACCTGGCCGGATCGTTCGATCCGTACGCTGAGCCCCCGGCCAACAGCTGGAAGGACTCTCCGTGGCTCAAGGCCCTTCGGGTGGAGTATGTGGCACCGGTGACGGTCCACATGTCCGAAGAGGGGCGGTGAGGGCGGTGAGCCTGATGGCGGCTTGATGAATACGACGGAAGGAGACAGACGCGCATGAGTGTCAGGTCCCGGGGTTTCAGCCTCCTGGAGCTTCTCATCGCGATGTCCCTGTTCCTGGTTCTGGGCGCGGCCCTGGTCGCCTTGCTGACCAGGGCCCTGGACTTCCTGGACACCGGAACAGGTGGCACTGAGATTCAGGACAAGGCCAACGACTTCCTTATCCCCTTCAAGACCGACATCGAAGGCGTGGTCGTGGAGAGGAGCCTGATGCCGGGCACTCCGGCGATCAGGTTTCAGTGCGACTTCGTGGACGTCGACTCCGACGGCAATGGAAGCAACGACTACCGCGCCCAGCGCCTGGTATTCGTACGTTCCAATAGCAGGGAGGGGAGCGATGCCGTCGCGCGCATGAGCGGGACCAGGCCCGGCGCCGACGCCTACCTGGACGGCAGCAAGGACGTGGAGGAGGCGGAAGCCGGAAAGCTCCGCGCCCTGCGGGGGATGGAGGAAGTTCTCTATATCGCCCTGCCGGACGATCCGACGAATCCTGGAATGCTCACGCTCTACCGGGGTACGCGTTCCCCTCCGGGAGGCCCGGGAACGCTCTTTGACGCGAAGTCACCCGCCCGGATCAGGGCGGTGGCGCAACCGCTGCTGAAGGGGGTGCTTCACTTCGGAGTTGCGTTCTGGACGCCACGTTCCGCCGACTGGAACATCAACTACGGCAAGTCGGGGGGCGACTCCCCGGTGCTGACCTGGGACTCGACGCGTGGTGTTCTGCCGCAGGGACAGAATCCCGGCCAGAATCAGTTCGCATTCGCCCGGGGAGCGAAGTCCCTCAGCGACCCGCGGGATGATATCTCCCCGCGAGCGCTCCGGGTTTCGTTCGTCTTCAAGAGAACGGGTCGCGACAGCGTCGAGGGACAGCTCATGAAGGCGCTTGACGAGGGAGGCCGCAAGGCGACGGTGGACAGTACCGCTTTTGCCGCCGGGGCCGCCCGGGACTTCATCAAGATCGGCACGGAGTGGATGTCCTTCTCCGGTCGCACCGATGAGGTGTTCTCCCTCACCTCGCGCGGCGCACGGGGTTCGAGCCCGAGTTCACACGAGCGGGGAGACATGGTCCACTGCGGGGCTTCGGTGGTCCGGACGATCATGATTCCCAGCTACCGCGAGGATTGGAACTTTCGGTAGGTCTCCCGGCGGCTGGTCGTCCGCACGGTGAAGCGGGTTCGAAACCGCGGCCATCGCGGTTGAGTTAGAATGAGGTGTGAGCAGATGATCCGAGCGATGAAGAAACCGACCGGTGAGGGCGGGTTCACCCTCCTCGAAATCCTGATGGCCATGATCATCCTGGCCGTTGGCGGAGTGGGGGTACTGTCGCTGTTCGCGGCCGCGGTGGGCTTGCAATACGAATCCGTACTCGATCAGCGCAAAGCCCTGATTCTCTCCGATGTCGTCGCGGATGCCCAGCAGGTGGTGAATGCGCACGCTCCCGTCGAAGGGCAGATGTTGCCGCCCGACATCGAGCAGACTCCGACCGCCCAGTTTTCACGGGACTTCGAGTACTCGGTGACGTTCAGCGGCTCCGGGATGTTTCCGGCGGGTGAGGGGGCGGTGGCGGAAATCACCCTGTTCTATCGTGGCAATGCTCTGGAGCCGATGCGCCGGATTCTGCAGCGGACGGTCTTCTCGAAGTCCGAAATCGAGAAGTCGGTAAGCTACGCGCGGGACAAGTTGGCGGATCAGCAGAAAGCCGGGAAATCGGACGGCAACGGTTCCGGCCTTCCGGAGGACGACTAGCGTCGGGAGCAATACCATGAGGATAATCGCGATCGCCTGTCTCGTGTCGCTGTGCTTCCTTCCCGCCACGGCGGATGCGGAGCAGGTGAGGCTCCGCACCGGCGATTTCCTGCAGGGTGAGGTGTTTGGAGACCAGTCCGACGAAGAACACCTGACGTTCAAGCTGTTCAGCACGGGTGGCGTGATCCGTCTGCGCTGGGACCAGATCATCGTCGAGGATCAGCGCCGGTTGCGGGATCAACTCGGGCTCACCGGGTGGGAAGAGGAAGAGGATGTCCTGATCGACGGACACCGGGTCATCTTCCAGAACGGCGGCGTCGAGGAAGGCGTTGCCGAGAATCCGGACCAGGCCGGCGAAGCCCTGAAGCTGCGGACGGCCTCTGGCATGCGCACCTACCCGAGGAACAAGGTCGCGAAGATCATCAGCACTCCCGTCCCCGCCCTTTCGGTCTACACTCCCGAGGAGTTGTACGAGATCTACCTCGAGGAGTTTGCCCCGGAGACTGCGGCGGCGCATGCGGAACTGGGCAAGCGACTCGTCAAGGTAGAGGCTTTTCCGTGGGCCAAGATCGAATTCGATCTCGCGCTCGATGACCCGGACTGGGCCGTGACGGAACAGGCGCAGACGGTCCGGAACCTGCTTGCCAAGGTCGAAGTCTACGTGAAGGCGGAAGAAGCCCTCGATCGCGTGCGGGGAGTCAAGCGCCTGGCCTTCCAGAAGCACTATGACGATGCTCTCGCGGAGATCGGGACGCTGCGATCCGAGTACCAGGACAATCCTTCTATCCTGAAAATCCTGAATCTCGATCGGATCGAGACGCAGGTCTCCACCAGTCGTCGTAACCACTACGTGCGGGAGGTGCGCCGCCTTTTCTTTCGCATCCTCGACGACCTCGTGAACCGTAAGATCCGCGAGAAGGACTCCGACGATCGCACGAAGTCCTTGTCGTTGAATGCCGTGAAGCAGTGGGTGTCGAATCCGCGCGGGCTGACGCAGGAGATCTTTGCAGCCATCGCTGAGAAAACCGGTCTCTCCGAGCAGGAGGCCCGGTCGTTCTGGGATGAGAGAAGGCCGGGGCAGCCCAAGCGCTACAACTACGGCGGCGGGACGTTCATTCATCCCGAGGTGGCTGCGAAGGTGAGTGCGATGGCCCGCCCGTCGTCGGCTCGCCGGACCAAGGGCAGCTCGAGGCGTTCTGCCCCGCGGCAGAATCGCAAGGGTCCGAAGCTGAAGAGTGCCGACACCTGGTGGGAGCAGGCGAGCAACAAGAACAAGCGTGACTGGGCGCGAGCCTGGTACGCTGAAAACGGCAACGGAGTCCTCCAGGTGCTTCGCATCGAGACCAGAATCTGCCGGTCATGCGGGGGCCTCGGGTACAAGGTCTCCCGCTCGGTCAACGACGCTGCGGAAGTGCGGACCGTCTGCAAGGTCTGCAACCTCGCCCAGCACGAGCGCATCGTCATCTGCCGGTGATTGGAACGAAGTCATGAGGACTATCGCACTCCTTATCCTGCTGCTCGGGTCGCTCTCCACCATCGCTTACGGGAGGGCGCCGACCCTCGAGGAGCTGCCCACGGTCAAGAAGATTCAGGAAGATGCCGACAAGGCCATCGAGGAACGCCGCCGCGCCGAGATCGAGGCCCGGAAGGACCCGGTGATGGATCAGATCACCGCTTACCGGGAGAAGAACATTCGTTTGAACGAGTGGAAGCGCATCGCCGAGATCCTGAGGGACGATCGCGAGACTCCTGAGCACCGCCGGGCGGCGGCGGAAGCCTTCCGCGTTCGCTTCAAGGGGCTGACGGGCGGCGATCCCCGCATCAACAAGGTGAAAAAGGAGATCGGCGCGAGTCTGCTCTCGAAGCTGAACGACAGCAGCAACACCGAGCTGCGGATCTGGGTCCACAGCGTCTTCAGCGCTTTCTGGCCCGGCACCGCGAACAAGATCGGCTTTAACCCCGAAGAGAGCAATTTCAAGCGTCGCTACGACGACTGGAAGGAATGGAGGAAGTTCCTGAGGTCTCGCTGATCCATCCTTCCTCGGGGGGTACGGCGGCCTCCCCCGACATCCTGCCGGCAGGACGCCGGCGGCTAGCGAAGCGGCTTCTCCTGGGGCGAGTGTCGTCCGCGATGTCCCGCCGTTGCCGCTTCTCTTGAATTCGCTTCGTACTTCCTTACCTCTTTCGCTCCCGGAATCTAGAATCCCGACTGTTCCCGCGTCGGGGTTCCCGCCTTGCAAAGAGTCCACTATCTCCTGCTCATCCTCCTCATCGGATCGGGGTGTGCCGCACCACGGCCCGCGGAGCCGGTGCGGACCGGTCCCGAGCTTGCGGTCGCTCGCGAGCCCGTGAAGGAGAGTGCGCGGCTGCCCCTCGTTCCGCGGGATGGTGCGGGAGACCTCACGGTGGCACGGGTGGGGGATGCCGAGATCCGGCGCAGCGACCTCGGGGACTTTGCGATCCGGTACTTTCGGGACCAGGCGAGCGAGGCCCTGACACACCTGGTGGACGAGCGCATTATCGCCGCCGAAGCGGCCGCGAACCGGATCACGGTCCCGGATGGCCTGATCCGGTCCGAGGTCGAAGCGGAAGTGCGGGAGCGCGAGAACACGGTCCGCGTGCAGTACGGTGCGGACGTTTCGCTCGAGCGCTTTCTCCGCGATCGGTACGGAGTGACGATCGAGGGGCACCGCCGCGATCTCGAGCGGTTGGTCCGCACCCGGCTGCTCCGCGATCGGGTTGTGCGCTATCACCAGTTCAGCCAGGAGCGCGTCATGGTGCTCGACGCGGTCTTTGAATCCCGTGAGCTGGCCGCCTCCGCCGCGGAATCGGCCCGCAAGGGTGCGGATTTCGGGACCCTGGCTCGCGAGCAGGGCGTGCGGGACGAGGTCGCTTTGCCGCCCGTGCCGAGGGACGAACTGAGCCCGCCGGAACTCGCCGATGCCGTATTCGCCCTTTCGCCCGGCGAGGTCTCGGGGCCCATCGGCGTCACCGAGGGGGACCGGACGCTCTACCACATCTTCAAGCTCGTCCGGAGACTGCCCGCCCGGTCCGGATCCTGGTCCGACCTGAAGGGTGAGATCGAGACGGGACTGTCGGGCAAGCCCCTGGAGCCCTGGGAATACCTGCAGTGGGCCGGCCGCATGAGAACTCGCTACCGGGTGGAGGTGTTGTAGGCATGACACTCACCCTCGGAGGAAGAATATGGTCCTGACGTTCAAGGGCGGTTTCCACGTCCACGACGGCAAGGAGCTGACGAAGGACAAGGAGCTCCGGACCGCTCCGGTCCCTGAACTGCTCGTTGTTCCCCTGAGCCAGCACATCGGCGCACCGTGCCAGGCCAGCGTCAAGAAGAAAGACGAGGTCAGGATGGGGCAGCCGGTGGGCGAGGCCAGGGGGTTCGTCTCCGCACCCGTCCACTCTCCGGTGTCCGGGATCGTGAAGGACGTGAAGGCCGCGCCGCACAGCTCGGGTGGCCGGGTGCTGTCGGTTCTGATCGAGAACGATGGCGAGGACACGCTGTATCCGGGCGTGGGCGAGCGAGCGGATCCGAAGGATCTCTCCCGCGAGGAGATCATCGACCGGGTGAAGAACGCCGGAATCGTGGGGCTCGGAGGTGCCACCTTCCCGGCGCACGTGAAGCTCAGCCCGCCGAAGGACAAGCCGATCGACACCATCGTGATCAACGGCGCCGAATGCGAGCCGCTGCTCACGTGTGACTACCGGCTGATGATGGACTCGCCGGAGTCGGTGATCCTCGGGGCGGACATCGTTCGCCGGGTGACCGGTGCGAAACGCCTGATCCTCGCGACGGAAGACAACAAGCGGGACGCGGCGGCCGTGCTCGAGAAGAAGGTGGCCGAACTCGGCCTGGCCGACACTTCGGTTGCCGTGGCGAAGACGAAGTACCCGCAGGGCGGGGAGAAGCAGCTCATCAAAGCGCTCTTGAACCGCGAGGTTCCGACGCCGAGGAAGCGCGGACTTCCCATGGATGTGGGAGTCATCGTTCAGAACGTGGGGACCTGTCACGCGATCTACGAAGCGGTGGCGAAGAACATGCCGCTGATCGAGCGGCTGGTCACCGTGGTGGGGACCGCGGTCGAGAACCCCGGGAACTACACTGCCCGGATCGGGACGCCCTGCAGCGTGTTGCTCGAAGATGCGGGGTGGGAGCGGGCCACCGCCCTCCTGATGGGCGGGCCGATGATGGGTATGGCCGTTTACACTCCCGAAGTTCCGGTGGCCAAGGGCACCTCGGGCCTGCTGGCTGAGCGGATCGTCTCCGACGGTGATCCGCGTGATTGCATCCGGTGCGCCTCCTGTGTGGAGGTGTGTCCGGCTCGGCTCACGCCGCTCGATCTCTCCGTCGCATCCGAGTCCCAGAACTGGGAGATCGCGGAGGAGTACCACGTCGATGACTGCATCGAGTGCGGGTGCTGCTCCTACGTCTGCCCCAGCAACCGTCCGATCGTGCAGCAGATCCGCCACGCCAAGGCGGCACTTCGGAAGATCAGGTCCGCCGGGTCGGCGGGGTAGTGGAGACCATGGCCCTAAACACTGCGATCAACCTGAAAATCACGTCCTCTCCGCATATCCGCACCTCGGAGACGGTTCCGAGGATCATGTGGACGGTGAACGCCGTCCTCGCACCGGTGGGGCTGTTCGCCATCTACTGGTTCGGATGGAGAGCGCTTCTCACCATGTTCCTTTGCGTCGGCACGTCCGTCGTGACCGAGTTCTGGATCCAGCGGTTGCGGAAGATCCAGATCACGTGTTGGGACGGGAGTGCGGTCCTCACCGGTCTCCTCTTCGCGTACGTGATGCCGGCGAACCAGCCCTGGTATGTCTCGGTCGTAGGCTCCGCGTTCGCGATCGGGATCGCCAAACATGCCTTCGGCGGTCTCGGCAACAACATCTGGAACCCCGCGCTGATCGCCCGTGCTTTCGTTCTCGCGGCCTGGCCGGCGATGACGATCCTCGGCGCGTCCTGGCCGCTGCCGGGACCGGACGCCACGCCCGGCGCCTTCGACCTGAACGACTATCGGTACGCGGAAGCTCCGGCCACGGTCACCGCGCCGTCGCCCCTCACTGACCCCGAGGTGGAATTGACCGCGGAGGAAGCGGGACTTCCGGATGCGGAGCGGTTGGCGATCATCCGCGAGCGCTGGCAGCTCAAGGTCGATGAAGGCTTGCGCCAGAGCACGGGGCTGCCCGGGGATGCTTCGAGCGGACAGGCCTATCTCCGGCTCTTCCTCGGCGCACGGAACGGTTGCCTCGGCGAGACCGCCGGATTGCTGCTGATCCTCGGGGGGGCTTTTCTGCTCATTCGGGGCTATCTGAACTGGCGTGTGCCGGTGTTCTTCATCGTCACCGCGCTGGTGGTGGCCTTCATCCTGCCGGAGAAGATCCGCCTGAGTGACGGGAGCACCGCCTGGTCGGCGTGGTTCGAAGGGGACATGCTCCGGCAACTGCTCGGGGGAGGTCTCCTGATCGGCGCGATCTTCATGGCGACCGACATGGTCACGAGCCCGGTCTCCAACAAGGGCGCCATCATCTTCGCGGTCGGCTGCGGCATCCTGACCGCCCTGATCCGTCTGATGGGGGGATATCCCGAGGGTGTGTCCTACTCGATCATCCTCATGAACACCGCAGTGCCGTTGATCGACCGGCATACCCGGCCCCGCACTTTCGGGGAGGTGACAGCATGAAGTCCAGGTACCTCGAATACGGCGGGAAACTCGCGCTGATCTGCCTCTTCTGCATGCTCGTCGTGGGCGGTGCCTACGTCATGGCGATGGATCGCATCGCGGAGGGCAAGGCGGCGGCGGTCACCGGTGCGATTACCGCGGTCCTCTCGGTCGGCGAGGACGAACCGGCCATCTCGCTTGACGATGTGGAGGAGACGGACGGGATCTTCCTCTACACGACTCCCGATGGCGAGAAGCGTTACGCTGCCCAGGGATCCCACCAGGGCTTTTCCGGAAAGGTCGTCGTGGCGGTGGGAGCCCGTGAGGTCGACGGGCGGTTGACGATCATCAAGGTGCGCGTCATCAGCCAGACCGAGACCCCTGGACTCGGTACCCGCATCGCCTCGCAGAGTTCGAACCTGACGCTCTGGAGCAAGATCGGGAGCGTGTTCGGCGCCCATGTGACCGAGGTGAATCCGTTCCCTTTACTGGATCAGTACGAGGGAAAGGGCATCGAGAACATGCTGGTCACCGGTGATGCCGGTGAGGCCGGGACGAAGATCGTGAAGATCACCGGCGTGACGATCAGCAGCAATGCCGCTACCCAGGCGGCGAAGAAGGCCCTCGCCGCCATAAAGGAGTCGCTTCCTTGACGGCCGATCACCCCGAAGAGACCCAGGGGGGAGAGCCGGCGGGGGAGAATCCGACCGTCGATGACGAGTTGGTGGAAGCCTCGGTCGTCGAGGATGAGGCGGTGGCGGCTGCCGCCGGGGATGAGGCGCTGGACGGACCCTCCGCCGGGGCGGTGATCGAGGCGCTGTTGCTGACCGCGGGCGCGCCGCTGTCGGTGGAGCGTCTGAAGAGCCTGACCGAGATCGAAGACGCCAGCGAGATCCGCGCCATTGTCGAGGGCCTCAGGGTCGAGTACCGGGAGAGTGGTCGCGCGTTCACCGTGGAAGAGGTGGGCCATGGTTTCCGGCTCCTCACTCTGCCGGAATACGCGCCCTGGCTCGACCGGCTGAAGAAGCGGGAAACCATGACCCGGCTCTCACCGGCGGCTCTCGAGACCCTCGCCATCGTAGCCTACCGGCAGCCGGTCCTGCGGGCGGATGTGGAGAAGATCCGCGGTGTGGACGTGGGCGGCGCGCTGCGCAGCCTCGTCGAGCGCGGACTGGTCAAGGTCGTCGGAAGGGCGGAGGAACCGGGCAGCCCGATGCTTTACGGCACGACGCGCCGTTTCCTCACGGTCTTCGGTCTGAACAGCCTGACGGACCTTCCCAGGGCGAAGGATCTTCGGCGCCGCTGAGTTCAGAACCTCGGGATGGCCGCGAAAAGCTGACTTCTGAGCCTTGGAAACCCGCGAAAAGTAGTGGATTCCGGGGCGGGATCGTAATATCGCAGGCTTTGACACTGACAGGGTCGCTCCACGGCGATGGGCCAGCGAACTGGTGGGTCGACGGTTGGTGCCGGGTCCGGGGTTCGGACGGCGCCCACCGGTCGGATGCCCCCACCGGCGTTCGGAACCGCGTGTGGGCCGTACCCTCCTGAAATCCAGGTTGGAGATTCCTCCATGGCTCACCGGGGAATGAAGAAGCTCCGGCAGGTCGAGAAGATCGGTCTGATCGGTCTATGCGTCCTGATGCTCTCGATGCTCGGAGTGGGCGGCGCGAGCACTTGCGGGGGGCGTGGCGGAGCTGGCGCGGACGAGATCCGCGGCACGTTCGACATTGCCGGCGAGAAGATTGAAATCGATCGCTACAAGGTCTCCCAGTACTCGAGCTACCTGCGGTTTCAGAACTACGTACTGCGCAGTCCCCCGAGTTGGAAGTTCGCCCGGAATCTGTTCGGGCAGGTCGATCCGCAGTTCCAGGACTACGACGCCGACGAGAAGGACCTCTGGACCTTCATCGTGCTGCACCGGGCTGCGGAAAAGTCGGGTGTGCAGGTCCCGGCCGGCGCGGTCGAGGCCTGGGTCCGCAGATTCCCCTGGTTCCAGACCGAGGGTGGCAAGTTCAGTCGCGAGCGCTACCTGCAGTTCATCAAGAACGCGGGGATCTGGCCCACGGCGATCGAGTTCGAGCGGATGCTCTCTCGCTACCTTGCTGTCGAATACTTCGTGGGACTGTATCAGCCTCTGCTCCGGCCGACGTCAGTGCAGGTCTACGACCAGTGGAAGACCAGGTACAATCGGCACGATATTCAATACATCATTCAGGAAGCCGCTCCACTCCGCAGCGGGATCGATGTCGCGAAGTTCGAGCCCGAAGAGGTGCAGGAGTTCTTCGACCGGAAGGACATCAAGCCGAAGTTCCTGGTTCCGACCAGGCGTAGTTTCGAGAGCATGAGCTTCGTTCCCGGCAAGCTGACCGGTGAGGAGTTCGCGGCTCTGAAGAAGCTCGCGGACGAGAAGAAACTCGTTCACATCGGCCCGGACGAGGCGCGCCAGTACTACCACGCCAACCAGGCCAACTACCCCATCGAGCCGATCCGGGAAAAGAGCCGGAAGGAGTGGGAAGACGCGCACCGGATGTACAAACCCGGCGAGGACGAGGGGAACGCCGGCGGCGGAGACGAAGGCTCCGGGGATGAGACTCCGGCGAAGGACGGGGACCAGTCCGACGAGGTCGACGATGACAACGGTGCGGACGAGGATGCTCCCGCCGGTGGCGACGATGCCCCGGCGACGGTCGATGCCGATGACGGTGAGGAAGGCGCCCCCGCCGTTGAAGGCGCGGAGCCCGGAGAGTTGTGGCAGGACCCCGCCAGGCTCGAGCTCTGGGAACGCTACGAGCTGTTCTTCCGGACCCAGGTGGAGCGGGAGCTGTTCCTTCGCAAGCTTCTGAAGAGCCTGCTCGTGGATGAACGGCTCGACAAGGTCGGACTCGAGACTCTGGCCAGGACCTGGGGGGCCACGTACTTCGTTACGGAGGAAGCCCTCGACCAGTACGAGATACTCGACGTGGAGGTGATCGGCGGCTCGGCGCTTCAGGAAGCCATGAACCGGCACGGCCCCGCGGACGAGGGTGCCTACTGTGAGGAGGTGCTGACCAATGGGATGGGCGGGGACCGGGCGCTTTTCCTGTACCGCGTGAAGTCCGTCATCAATGAGCACTATCCGGATATCGGCGACACGATCTCGGTCGACATGCTGCGTGAACTGGTGGCGAGCATGCTCCTGGTTCCCTACGGTGACATCGAGAAGATGAACGCCCGGGAATTGATGACGAAGGCCTTCCCGGATGCCGATCTCGGCGCGAAGCAGGAGTTCACCATCGACGACGTTCTTCGCCAGATGCTTCGGCAGAGCAAGGCGGAAGACCTGGCTACCGAGAAGCTGAACGTCGTCCGTGAGATGGTCGCCCGCGGACAGACTTTCGCCGGCGCCGCCGAAGAGAAGGGCTACGAACTCTTCACGAAGAAGGGGCTGAGTTCGGCGACGCCCATTCCGGCGGAGATCATCCCGGCGGAAGGGGAGCAGCTCACGCCGCAGGAAAAGCAGAAGAATGCCGAGAGCGATCGGCTGCGGTTTCTGGTCAAGGGCTGGATGCCCCGGTCGGGCGGAAATCTCACGCGCATTGCCGAGACCGCGCCGAGCAGCTTCGTTGACGGAAACCTGGCCGACAAGGACACGGACGCCGCCTACCTGGTGTTCGTCAGTGCCCATACGATGCCCGGTCCGGAAGAAATGCCCGAGGTCGAGTCCAGGGAGATCTGGTTGGAGATGGTGAACCGCACGATGCGAACCCAGATGCAGTCCTTCTTCACCTGGGAGCGATTTGTCGCCCGGTACAAGCTCGAGGTGAAAGGGCTGACGGACGAGGAAGAGAGTACGGGGCAGTAGGGCTCGCCCGGGCATCAGTGCGACCGTCGCACCGTGAGCGCCGCGCGCCTCTGGGCAGGTGCGGAGGGGATGGTTGCCCGTTCCGCCTGCGGACTATTCGTCCCGAGGCGGCACCGGATCATATCCGCCGCCGCCGAAGGGTCGGCAGCGCAGGATTCGCCGGATGCCCATGCCGAATCCGCGGAAGGGGCCCCAGACCCGCAGCGCTTCGGCGAAGTACGTGGAGCAGGTCGGCGTGAAGCGACACGAAGCCGGCAGGAGCGGGCTCACCGCGGCCTGGTAGATGCGGATGACCAGGAGCACCGGGAAAGTGATGGCCCTGGCCAGGAAGCGCTTCACCGCATGCCCTTCAACCTGAGCAGATCCGCAGCCTCTCCGGCGAGTCGAACCAGGCTCTGCTCGATGTCGGCATAGTCCGGGGCCGCTCCGCGCCCGACGGGAAGGACCACGAGGTCGTGGCCGGCCGGCAGGCGGGATCGGTTCAGGCGAAACGCTTCACGGACGCGGCGCTTGAAGCGGTTGCGGAGAGGAGAGTTTCCGAATTTGCCACTCACGGTCAGACCGAGGCGGGGGAAATGGTCCGGGCCCGGTTCCTCCCGGGGGCAGACGTAGACGATGAGGCGCCGGTCCCCCCGCGAACGGCCGCGGTCGAAGACGCGCCGGAACTGAGGGCGCGACAGGAGTCGCATCGCGGGGGGGAACTGCGCGTTTCTCACCACAGCGTGGCCGCTTTCTTTCAACCGAACCGGATTCCCTGGGCGAGCGGCAGGTCACGACCGTAGTTGATCGTGTTGGTCTGACGCCGCATGTAGGCCTTCCACGCGTCGGAGCCGGCTTCGCGGCCGCCGCCCGTGTCCTTCTCGCCACCGAAGGCTCCGCCGATCTCCGCGCCGCTCGTGCCGATGTTGATGTTGGCGATGCCGCAGTCGGAACCGTGGGCCGAGAGGAACTGCTCCGCCGACAGGAGGTTCGTCGTGAACATGGCGCTCGAGAGTCCCTGGTCCACGGCGTTCTGTACGGCGATGGCGTCAGCGACCCCGTCCACCTCGACGAGGTAGAGGATCGGTGCGAACGTCTCCTCCCGCATGATCGGGATGTCGCGATCCACCTTGACCAGAGTCGGCAGCACGTAGCAACCGGACTCGTAGCCTTTACCGCCGAGCACCTCACCGCCGTGAAGCACCTGGCCGCCCTGCTCGCGAATCGTCTCGACCGCCTTGACGTACGTCGCCACTTCGCCCGCATCGACCATCGGTCCCATCAGGATGCCGTCGGCGAGGGCGTCACCGATCGTCACCTGCGCGTAGGCCTTTCGCAGGCGCTCGGTCAGCTCACCGGAGATCCTTCGGTCCATGAGCACGCGTCTCGTGGAGGTGCAGCGCTGTCCGGCGGTGCCGACCGCGCCGAAGAGAATCGCGCGGGTGGCCAGGTCGAGGTCGGCGTCATCGGTCACGATGATGGCGTTGTTTCCGCCGAGTTCGAGGATGGCCCGTCCGAGGCGGCCGGCGACGACCTCGCCGATGCGTCGCCCCATGCGGCAGGATCCGGTGGCGCTGATCAAGGGGACGCGGCGGTCACTGACAAGCCGCTCGCCGACGACCGAGCCGCGGCCGACCGTCAGGCACATCACGCCCGGGTGGCCGTGGTCTTCGAACACCTTCGCGGCGATCCTGCTGCAGGCCACGGCGGTCAGTGGAGTCTTGGAGGACGGCTTCCAGATCATGGAGTCGCCGCAGACCGCAGCCAGCATGGCGTTCCAGCCCCAGACCGCGACCGGAAAGTTGAACGCGGTGACGATACCGAGGATCCCGAGCGGGTGCCACTGCTCGTACATGCGATGGTGCGGACGTTCGGAGTGCATCGTCAGCCCGTAGAGCTGGCGGGAGAGACCGACGGAGAAGTCGGCCATGTCGATGATCTCCTGCACCTCGCCGATGCCCTCGGGCAGGATCTTGCCCATCTCCAGGGTGATCAGGGCGCCGAGCTCGGGCGCGACTTCGCGGATGGCATCACCGAGGTCGCGGATCACGGCGCCTCGCCCGGGGGCCGGGATGTCACGCCACTTCAGGAACGCCTCGTTTGCGACGTTGACCGTGGTCTCGTAATCTTCTTCCGTCGCCAGGGTCACCGAACCGATGACGCTGCCGTCAATCGGGGAGATCGAGGGAAGCAGATCGGCGTCTTTCCGATCGATCCACTCGCCCGCATAAACGCCGGAGTTCCGCTCGACCAGACCGAGCTTCCCGAGGATGTCTTCACGCTTCATTGCTGCCTCCCATGCGGTGCGAAAGAGCCTGTCACCACGGTCATTGTAGAGAACTTGCCGATCCGCGGCTCAAGGGTCTTGACGTTTGTTCAATGTTAGGGTACGTTGTTTGCGGTCCGTTCGCTGAAGGTGGCTGTTTCCTGTCAAAGGAGGTTCTCGTGCCCTTCTACACGCGCAAGCAACAGAGCGTTCTGGAATTCGTAGCTGAGTACCAGAGAGAAAGCGGAATCTCACCGACCCTGGAGGAGATCGGCCAGCACCTGGGCGTTACCCGGGTGACCGCCTTCCAACACGTCAAGAGTCTCACCCGCAAGGGTGCGATCCGGACGAGCCCGCTCCTGTCCCGTTCCATCGAGATTCTGGATCCCGATTATCGACCCGAGAGTGGCGTCCTCCCCATTCTGGGACGAATCGCCGCGGGCAGCCCCATCGAAGCGATCGAGATCCGCGAGGAGTTCGACCCGCGTGAATTCTTCCCTTCCGGGGAGGGTTACTATCTGTTGAAAGTGAAGGGCGACTCCATGATCGGTGACCAGATCGCGGACGGTGACCTCGTGCTCGTGGAGCCTGGGCAGACCGCCGCCGACGGGGATACCGTGGTGGCCATTCTCCCCGGGGGCGACGCCACCTTGAAGCGTCTCTACCGCGAGGATGGGCGCTTCCGTCTGCAACCGAGCAACCCCACGATGAAGCCGATCTACACCGAGGACCTGGAGATTCGCGGAGTGGTGCGGGGCGTTCTCCGGAGGTACTAGCCCGCTCAAGGGGCGTCGAGCCGGCTCAGGTGACGCGCGGTCGGGGCCTGGTGGATTGAGGGATCGCGCCCGGTCCTTCGAGTTTGGATTTCAAGCCACTTCGGAGGGCGGTGCTCCGTTGCCGCCGCGCCGGCTTCGGTGCGTTCGCCTTCCGCGGTGCGGGGGACCTGAGTCACGGCGGGGCCCGGCCGCAATGGAGAGTCGACCTCTCGGCGACCGTGCTGGCGGTCCGGGGCGTTACGCAGAATCTGCGTGCGCTGCGAAGGTTTTGAACGTCAGTAGTACATGATGCCTCCCTTGCGGGCCGGAGCAGTGCTCTCCGGCAGGCCCGTGCGCAGGCTCGGCACGGAGGCCGGTTCGCCGAAGGGGGAGGGGAGGCAGATGGGTGGGTGCACCATCCGGCGAGCCTGGCTTCATCTCCCATTCCGGCGCTACCATGCACGCATGCGCATCCCGTCTTTACTGATCGGCCTGCTCCTGATCCCGGCGTGCACCTCGCTGCCGGTACCCGTCGCCGAGGATGCGGATGCCGTTCAGTCCGCACACTTTCGATCCGTTCTGGCCGCGCTCGACCGCGGTGACCCCGCCGGGACTGGACTTCTGACGGAGTTCCTCTTGTCCTGGCCGGCCTCTCTGGATGGCCGCCGTCTCGACCAGAATCTTCGCGTTGCCAACGGGGACGGATGGAAGGTCTATGAGGAGGCGGCGGCCGCCTGGCGAGAATCGCCAGATGATGCGGGGTTGACTTATCTCTACGCGCGCTCGATCCCGGACCGGGAACTGCAAGCCGCGCTTTTCCGGCGGGCGATCGAACTCGACTCCTCGCTCTTCAACGCATGGTACGGCCTTGGCGTGGCGAGTCTCGAGATGGGAGAGGTCGGCACGGCGCTGACGGCCGCCAGGGGTGCGCTGGCGGCTCGGCCCGAGGACGCGGCGGCGATGATTCTGCTGGCGCGGGTGCTCTTGCGGACCGGGATGAGGGAGGACGCGGAGAGGATCTACTGCCTCGTGCTCGGGACACCCGGCGTGCGGCTCGCCCCGCTCCTCTCCGCTGCAAGGCGCATCTGGATGATCGGCCGGCCGGCGGAGGCGCTGGGACCCGTACTCGATGCACTCGCCGCCTCTCCGGGGGTGCCGGCCCTCGAGGGAATGGCCTGGTCGCTCCTCGGCGGGCGGGGGATCCCGGACGCGGAGGTGCGCCGTGCCCTTGTTCTTGCCAGTGCGGGGCGCACGGGAGTATCGCTGCTCCTGCGGGCCCGGTGCCGCGCGCTTCTCGGTGAGGCGGATGCTGCTCTCGTCATGCTCGATGCCGCCGCCGCCGCGGGGGTGGGTGGGTTCGTGGATCACGACGAATGGTTCGGCCTGGCTATCGAGGCTGGAGACTATCAGCGGGCGCTCGCGGTCCTTTCCGCCGGGCGGCCGGCTCTGCTCTCCGAGTCGCCGGTGAACTCTCGCACTCCGTTTGATGATCGACTGGATGCGGCACTGCTCGCGGCCGCCGGCGCCCCTGGATCGGTTGTGGCGATGGCCGAGCTTTCGCGCGCTCTTTCGCGCTGCGGCTTCGGCGACGCCGCGGCGACTTGCGCCGCGCGCGCGTTGACACTGCGGCCCGGGGATCCCGAACTTCAATCGCTGCTTCGGGACACCCTGGCCTGGCAGGCATTCATGAGTGACATCGATCGCACGTTTCGCCGACTGCGCGAGGCGGAATGGCGCGATGGGGGTGGGGCATCGCTCGATGAAGTCCGTGCCGATCTCGCCCGCCAGTCCGTTCGCCACCTCGGCCGGGATATCGTCACCGGCATTGGTGAGCAATCGTATCCGTTTGTGGGCCGGGTCCTTCGGACGGACGCGGATGGCTCATCACCGGAGTGGATGGCCCGGGGCACGCTGCTCGTGGTGGGACAGCGAGCCGCAGCGCCGGTGGCGGCCGTCATGGCGCGGCTTGTCGGGCGCCTCGAGGGACTCATCGACGGAGAGGTTGAATACGATCTCGCGGTCGCCCGCGGGAGCACGGTCTCCCTGGACGACGCGATGCTCGGGGCGATTGCCGGTTTCACGCTGCCGGGGTGGATCAACATCGATCTCGACATCATCGATCGCACCTCGGCCCGGATCAGGCGCGAAGCGGGCAGAGCCCGGGAGGCTGAACTCTGGCCGGCCGGGGACGATGCGACGCGGTCTTCGCTCTGGTTCCCGGGTGGCGTCCGTGAGCGGATCGCCGCGCGCATCGGTGACGCGGGGGAATCGGGCCTGCTCGCCACTCTCACCCATGAGCGCGGGCACGCCGTCGATGCGGACAAGTACCTGCCGTTCCTCCCGAACCTGCCCCGCGCCTTCGTTGCGTTTGCGAGCCACGGGTTTTCGCCGAAGAGTGTAGAGGTGGGACTCGAACGCACCGCGGAGACCTGGGCGCTCCGGTTCTCACCGGACAAGCGCGTGGCGTTGCTCAACACCCTGTTGTTCCTGCCTTATGAGCTGAGCGCTCCGCCGCACTCGGTGGCGTACTACGAGATCGTGCGGGACCTGATCCGGGAGATCGATGGCGATCCGCGGGGCTACCCGTCCATCGATCGCCGCTTCAATATTCTGCAGCAGCTCGATCGCCTGAACGACGCGGAACTCGCCAGGGCTATCTCTCGCGCTCTTCGGTGAGCCGGCCGGTCGACATGATCTTCTCGATCTCCGTACGCTCCCTCGCGATCTTCGCCGAGAGAATCGTGCAGCCGTCCTCGGTGACGACCACGGTATCCTCGATGCGGATTCCGACCCCACTCTCGGGGAGGTAGACGCCGGGCTCCACGGTGAAGACCATCCCGGGGCGCAGCGGCCCGGATGAGCGAGGGTCGTGGACGTCGAGACCGACGTGGTGGCTGACGCCGTGCATCCAGCCGCGCTTCAGACCGGCCTTGGTGATGACCGTCCGGGCCGCGGCGTTGACCTCGGAGAGCGTGGCGCCGGGGCGGATCACCGCGATCGCTGCCTTTTGCGCCGCGAGCACCACGTCATAGATCCGGGCCTGCTCCGCGGTGAAGACGCCGTTCGCCGGGAAGGTGCGGGTGATGTCCGAAGCGTAGCCCCCTACTTCCGCTCCGACATCCATGAGGACGAGGTCGCCGTCCTGGATCCGGCGGGTGTTGCTACGATAGTGGAGAATGGTGCTGTTCGGGCCGGAGGCGACGATGGAATCGAAGGCCTGGCGTTGGGCGCCGCCGCGCCGGCAGTCGAACTCGAGGGCGGCTTGCAGTTCGTACTCGGCCATGCCCGGGCGGCAGGTCCGCATGGAGCGGCGGAGACCCGCAGCGGTGAGGTTACAGGCGCGACTGATGAGCGAGATCTCCGCCGGGCTCTTGACGGCGCGGAGACGGGCGATGATCGGGCGCGCCGACATGACGGCGAGATCCGCGCGCTGTTCCATGAGCGGGGCAAGGGCCTTCGGTGGGGGGGCGCCGGCATCGAGCAGGTAGAGAGGACTGCCGTGGGGGAGTTCGAGCAGGTCGGGCAGGAGTCGCTGGATGGGGCGCACCGTTTGGATCCCGGTGGTCCGGGCGGCACTCGGACCGGGATAGAGACCGGGTCCGTTCCAGCGTTCGCGTGGTCTGCTGTGCGATCGGAGATAGAGACGGGTTTCCAAGGTGGCCGGCCCTCGCTCCTCCCGCATCGCCAGACGCGCTTGCCGGGCGCTGCGAACGGCGGATGTGTCGAGTTCGGACAGCTCCGCCCGCAGTTCGGCGAACCCGGACTTGCGCAGAAGTGCGCGAAGCAGGGCGGAAGCAGCCTCGATCTCCGCGGCAACTTTGTACACGCGGTCCGCGCGTTTGGTCGAGTGCGGCCGGCGCACCGTGACGACGAGCGCTGAGCCGGCTTCGGTCAGACCCGACAGGTAGCGGAAACTGGGTTCTGGTGCGGTGCCTCGTACTCCGGGCGACCCGGGGCCGAACAGGACGAAGGTTCCGACATCGACGTGCTCGGCGAGGGCGGCGCGCCGGGCGGCGCACTCGAGTCGGAGGTCACTGGGGTCGTCAGGGCCGGCGGCGGCCGGTGCGAGGGTGATCGCGAGGAGCAGAGGGAGAATGGCGAAGCGACGCAGCGGGCTTGAGTTCACCGGCCCGCGCTCGACAGGACGTCGATCAACTCCGTCGGAGTTTCGGCCGCCAGAACGGCGGTGCGAACCTCTTCGCTCTTCAGGCGGAGGGTCACAACGGCGAGGATTTCCAGGTAGCGCTGCTGCTCCTGGCTCGGCCCGGCGATCAGTACGACGATGTTCACCGGTTTCTGGTCAAGCGCGCTGAAGTCGATCCCGGAGCGGGTGCGCCCGAGGGCGACGACGAAGTCCTTGACGGAGGGGATCTTCGCGTGGGGGATGGCGATGCCGAGACCGATGCCGGTGGACATGATCCCTTCACGTTCGAAGATGGCTTCCTGGAGTTTCTCGGCGTCCCCGACGGAGGAACTGTCCGCGGAGAGGGCGACGAGTTCCATGATGGCCCCGTCCTTGCTGGTCGACTTGAGGTCGATCACGCGCTCCGGGGAGAGGTAGTCTCTGATGTTGATCACCGCGCTGCCCCCTCGTCGAATGCCGCCTTCATCCAACTGACGGAAACCGGCCGCCCGTCGTCTCCGAGCGTGACCGCGGCGATATCGTACCGCCGCGGATGGTCCGTCAAGCCCTTTCTCCGCAGAAACGCCAGGGCCCCGCGGATGATATGGCGCTGTTTGGCGCCGTCCACGGCTTCCAGCGGTCCGACGCGGGCGTCCCGGGAGCGAGATTTCACCTCCACGAAGACAATGGTCTTTCCGTCGAGGGCGACGAGGTCGATCTCCGCCCCGGCGGAGCGGAGATTGCGCTCGAGGAGAGTCATGCGCAACCGCTTGAGCTCTCTCTCGGCAGCGCGCTCGCCGGCCTCACCCCGTCGATCGGTCAAGCCTACTCCTCGGAAGAGGTTTCAGCCGCGGCAGCACGAGCGCGGGCGGCCTTCTTCTCCTTCTCGTAGGCCATCCGGGTCTTGTCCCAGATCTTCTCCTTGACGCGCGTGGCCTTGCCGGTGCGGTCGCGGAGGTAATAGAGCTTCGCGCGGCGGACGCGGCCCATTCGCTTCACCTCGATGCCTCGAACCTTCGGTGAGTGAAGGGGAAAGGTCCGCTCCACACCCTCACCGGCGACGATCCGGCGGACCGTGAAGGTCTCGCGGTTGCCGCTACCCTTGCGGCGGATCACCGTACCGTTGAAGATCTGGATCCTCTCCTTCTCTTCGGTCTTGCCGCGACCGACCTCGACCGTTTCGACGATGGAGACGCTGACGTCCACCGTATCCCCGATCCGGAAATCGGGAAGATCGTTCTTCATGTACCCCTGCTCCAGGTCGTCAAGTCGCCTCATCGGACCGCTCCTTCATGCGACGCTCGCGGGTGATCCGCCGCGCCATGTCCTGCCGCCACTTCCTGATATTCTCGTGGTGCCCGGAGAGCAGCACCTCCGGCACCTTGAGCCCGCGGTATTCCGCGGGCCGCGTGTATTGCGGATACTCCAGAAGCCCCTCTCCGGAGAAGGACTCCTCCATCAGCGACTCGGCCGACCCCAACACTCCCTGGAGCAACCGGGCCACCGCGTCGACGATGACCATCGCCGCGGTTTCACCACCGGAGAGGACGAAGTCGCCGACGGAGAGTTCGTCCGGTTCGAGTAACTCCCGGACCCTCTCGTCGAAGCCTTCATAGTGTCCGCAGATCAGGATGACGTGATCCTTGCCCGCGAACTCCTCCGCCGTCGACTGCCGGAACCTGCGGCCCGTGGGCGTGAGCAGCACCACGTGGGCACCTTCTCCACGCTCGCGGAGCACGTGTTCCGTGCACCTCACGACCGGTTCGACCTTCATCACCATTCCCGGGCCGCCGCCGTACGGCTTGTCGTCGGCGGATCGGTGGCGATCCGTCGTAAACTCCCGAGGATCCCAGAGTCCGACATCCAGCAGGCCCTTTTCCCGGGCGATCCTCAGGATGGACTCGGAGAGGATCCCATCGAACATCCCGGGAAACAGGGTCAAGACGTCGATTTTCACAGGGAGCGCCGGTTCCGGAAACGCGTTCCGCTCACGCCGATGCGAATCCGGCGCACAAAACCGGAGAGGGTAGCCGCAAGCGCGCCCGGGTCAAGGTTTTTCGCCGACTCGGCCCCGGCCGGCAAGGTATGCTCCGGCCATGTTCACAGGGATCGTACAGAAGGTGGGCACCGTCCTCGACGTTCGTCGCGGTGGCGTTACGGCCTCGCTGGCGATCGATGCGGGCGCGCTGGCGGGGGATGTCGTTCTCGGCGACTCGGTGGCGGTGAACGGGGTTTGCCTGACCGTGACTTCGATCGCTGCCCCGATCCTGACCTTCGACGTCGTGACGGAGACTCTCCGCAAGTCAACGCAGGGACGACTGGCGCGCGGGAACAAGGTCAACCTCGAGGGCGCCCTGAAAGTCGGCGAACGTCTCTCCGGCCACTTCGTGATGGGGCACGTGGACGGGGTGGGCGAGGTCGTGTCGAGGACGGTCGAGCCAGGGCAGGTCACGGTTACGGTGAGAACCCCGGAGAGCGTGGCCGGGCTCGTGATCGAGAAGGGCTCCGTGGCCATCGACGGTGTGAGCCTGACCACCTGGGACGTTGGGGCCGACCGCTTCTCCGTGGCTCTGGTGCCCCACACGCTCAGGGAAACCACGCTGGTGGATCTTCGCGGCGGCGACCTGGTGAACCTCGAGGCCGACATTATCGCGAGGTGGGTGGCGAAGTTGATTCCGGGGAAAGCCGCGGGAGGGCTGACCATGGAAAAGCTGCGCGACGCCGGATACGGGTAGAATCGGGTCATGCGGCGTTCACTGACCATCCTGCTGCTCCTGTTCCTGATCAACGCCGCGGATCCCGTCGTGGCGAAAGAGAGGGGTTTCACCACCGCGGTCGCCGCGATGCGCAAGGGCCTCCGCTCGAGTAATCTCAACGAGCGCCGGCTCGCGGTCTGGGAGATCGACGGTTTCGACACTCCGGAGGCGGCCCGGGTGCTCTGCCGCGCGGTGCTCAATCGCGATGACCGGGCGGCGGTGATCGGTGCCGGCATCAAGCTGCTCGGCGCGCTCGATTCCGACGAGGCGGTTAAGACGGTGATCCGGGAATCGAAGTCCGGCAGGCCGATTCGTCGCGCCCGTGCGATCGAGGCCCTCGGCCGGATCGGCGGCCCCCGGGTGGAAGAGCGCCTCCTGACCGCCGCCTACGATGACGACCCGAAGGTCCGGACGAGCGCGGTGCTGGCCCTCGAAAACCTCGCCTCGGACCGCGCTGAGTTCGTCATTGGCGATGCGCTCCGGTCGAAGTACTGGACGGTTCGCTCCGCGGCCATTCGGGTGGCGCGCCGCCGTGGGAAGGAAGCTGCGGTGGGGGGCCTGATCGAGCGCCTGCGGCCGGGCGCCGAGGATGGGCGGCTGGCGGGCGATGCGACCCTGGCCCTTCGTGAGCTTACCGGGCAGGGCTACGGTGTTTCCTACGAATCGTGGCGCCGGTGGTTCGAGAAGGTCAAGGGCGGCAAACTCCCCAGTGCTCCGCCGGGAGTCACCGGAGCGCCGCCGAAGAGCCGCGTCCAATTCGCCGGGATCAGGTCCATGGCTCGCCGGGTCGTTTTCGTGCTGGCGGTCCATGAGTCCATGCGCGACGAGTTCGACCGGCCCGGGAAGTGGCGCATCCCCCGCGATGTGAAAGAGGCGGGCGGTCCCGAATTGAAGGAGTGGGAGGAGGCGAAAACCAAGCTGGAGTTCGCGCAGCTCTGGCTGGCCTTTGCGATCAACCACTTGTCCCCGGAGGTCCGGTTCGACGTGGTGACGTACGGCCAGGGTGCCGACGCGGCCTTCGACGAACTCGTGCCCGCGACGCCGGCGAACCGCCGGAAGGCGGTGCGTCGCATCCGGTCCCTCTCGCCCTCCGGGCGCGCCAACCTCTACTCCGGGCTCAAGCTCACCTTCCGGTTGGTCTCCAGGGATCCGCTCGACGAGAAGAGCCTGAACGAAGGGCCGGAGGCGGTCATCTTCATCTCCGACGGCAACTGCGAGCTCGGGGAAATCGACCAGAGCTACGCGATCATCGACGAGGTGGCGCGACTGAACCTGTACCGGCAGATCTCCTTTTATGCGGTTTCGCCGGGAGAGGGAGACTCGCGGGTGCTTTCGGAACTCGGCGGCATCGGCCCGGGCGGCGGAGCGTTCAGCATTCCTTGAAGCGGTGGCAGCTTGAAAATCGCACACCTGATTCATGGTGAGATCCTGGCCCCGGCCGTGCACTCCCAGACGTTCCCGCTGTTGAGGGGGGTTCGCGATGCGGGGCACGAAGTCCACCTGGTCGTGTTGACTTCTCCCCGCCGACTGGTGGCGCCCGGCCGCTGGCGCTTGGCATTGCGGGAGGCCGGGAGTGCCGCGGGCGGGCGGCTCACGGTCCTGACCCATGCGCCGAGGCTGATGCCGTTTCACTGGTCGGTCCGGGCCGTCCGGCGGGCGCTCGCGAAGATCGGGCCGGATGTCGTGCACGCCCGGCAGAGTCGTGCGGCGGTTCTGGCCCTGCGGGCTGGAACGGCGAAGGTGGTTGCGGACCTTCGTGGCATTCGGCCCGAGGAGTACGTGCTCTCTCTCGGGAAGAGCGATGGGGCGCTGACGCCGGCGGAGGCGAGGGTGCGGTCGATGCATCGCGAGCAGCAGGCCGAGGCGCTCGCCGGGGCGTCCGCGGTGGTGTGCGTGTCGGAACCGTTCGCCCGGCACCTCTCCCGTGAAGATGGTGTGTTCGTCATTCCCAACGTCTGCGCGCCGATCGAGGCGCTCGATCCCGGCGCTCGGGATGAGGGGCGCCGGCGCCTGGGGATCGGGCCGGGGGAGCACGCTCTCGTCTACTCTGGTTCTCTCGCCGCCTGGCAGTGCGCCCGGGAAGCGCTTCGGCTGGCGCGCGGAGTCTCGGAGGAGATGCCCGGCTGCCGCTTCGTGCTGCTGACGCACGATGCGGCCGCCGGCCGGGAACTCCTCGCGGAGGAGGGCCTCCCCGATGCGCCGGTTCTCTCGCTGACCCCGGAGAAGACCAGGGCGCTCCTGCCGGCCTTCGACCTGGCGCTGTTGCTGCGCCGGGATCACCTGGTCAACCGGGTGTCCTCACCGGTCAAGTTCGCGGAGTATCTGCATGCGGGGCTGCCGGTGGCGTTGACCGCCGGGATTGGAGACGCCTCGACCACGGTGGAGAGACAGGGGCTCGGTGTGCTGCTGCCTTCGCCGGATGACGCGGGGAATGCGGTCCGGGTGGCGAAGGCGATTCCGGCACATGACGGTGAGTTGTGTCGGAGCTTTGCGCGAGCGAATCTGACCTTCGCACAAACGGTGCCCCTCTACCTCGATGCGTTTTCGCACGCCGCCTGTCAGGCCAGCGGGTGAATGCGTTCACCGCGGGCGCCGATGTGCCGCCGACGATCCGGCGCGCTGTTCATCCGCTTCGCGGCCGGCGGTGATCCGGGTATCGCGGGGGGAAGGTCGGGGCAGCGGAGACCTTGCCGGGTCCGCGGTCAGTCGTCGATCTTGACGAACTTCCCTCCGTGCTCGTTGGCCATCCTCTCGAGGAAGCGAGCTGCTTCTTCCTCGTCGTAGGCGCGCTCTCCGGAGATGCTGCGGCCGCGGCCGAGACCCGGTCCCATGCGGCCGCCGAAACGACCCACCTCTCCGCGGATCAGGGCGATCGTGTGGATGCGCACCTTGCGGAAACGGTTCATCCAGCGGATCCGGGCGAGGATCTCCTCCTGTTCGGTGTGTCTGCCGAGAGAGGGGCTGCCGTCGCCGAGAAAGAAGATGGTGTCCATCCGCTTGTTCTTCTCGAAAGCCTCCTCGAAGGTGTCGGAGATGTTGGTCCCGCCGCCGACCGGCAGTTTCGTCACGAATTCCTTCGCATCCTTCAGGTTGCGGGGCGTGGCCTGGACCTCCTCATCCCGCCACCATCGGGCCCCGGAACCAAACCCGACGACATTGAACCAGGTCTTGCTGTTCAACTGGTCGAGGGTCTTGATGATCTCCTCCCGGGCGGTGTCGATGCGGGGCGGCTTGCCGGCGTCCATGCTTCCCGAGACATCGAGGATGAAGAGGACGCGGTCGGAAAAGACCTTCAGCCCGTAGTAGGTGGCGATGGAGCCGACCTCGTCCTTGCGAGCGCCCCTGGGCAACTCGCCCTTCTGCTTCTGCTTGTACCAGTGCTCCCAGGCGTCCGGGTCGATCCCGAAGCTCTCTCCGGTGATCTCCTCGAGGACCTTCCGGGCGGTGTCGATCACCCGCAGTCCTCCGGTTCGGAGCATCCTGATGAGCGTCGGTATGCCCTCCGGTGCGCTCTTCAGACGGATGACCTCGGCCACCGCCTCCTGGACGCGGGGATCGATATCCTCGGAAAGTGGCAGGACCTTTTCCACCGCCGCGGGGTGCCCGGAAAGTACGAGAGCGATGACCGCGCCCTGGCGGAGCACCCGGTTCTTGTCTTGCAGGAACGGCGTGACGGGATCGTAGGCCTGGGCCTTGCCGATCCGCGCCAGGGCGATCAGGCACTCGTAAGCACTGCGGATATCCCGGGAGCCGCGCTGCAGTTCTTTCAGGATCGGCTGATAGGCCCCGGAACACTCGATCAGGCCGAGGCTCTGGATGAGCGCGGCCCGCAGATCCGGCCGGGTGCGCTTCGTGAGCAGGTTCTTGAGAATCCAGGGACCGATCTTCGGATCGGACACGTGCTCGTAGGCCAGTGGCAGGCACATCACGTAGACGTCGTTTTTCTCTCGCACGGCGAGGTTGGTCATCGCCTTCACGGCCTTGAAATTCCCGCGCTTGCCGAGTCCGACCATCGCCGGGATGCGACAGATCTGCTCGCGGTCCTTGCTGAAGACCTCGTAGAGGATCTGCACGACCCCCTTGTGATCCAGGTCGGACAGCGCGAGCACGAGGTCTCGCCGCTTCTTGATATCCTTCCACTGGGCGCTCTTCTTCACCTTCTTGAACTCGGTGGCGAGCTTTCTGAACTGCACCCCCTGGTCGGCGTCCCCGGCGAACGCGGCGATGGGGAGGAGGAGCAAGAGAAGTCCGGCGAGCGTGCGCATCATGACCCGAGGATAAGCAATTTCGGCGACCGTGCCGGGCTCAATTGCCTGGAATCTTCATGGGCGGCGGTGCCGATGAGCGCCATGCCGGCAACCGCCGGGCTGAAATCCGGGCGAGGCCGGCCCGGGTGGGGTGTCGCGGGGTGATCGGATGAACTCGGGATCAAGCGAGATCGGTGTCTATCCGATGATAAGGAGGTCGGGCTGATCGCGGTCATGTGAGATTCGAGGTGAGGTAGATGAACGGGAAAAGGCTGCTCTTGCCGGCTTTGGTCATGTTGCTTGCCGCCTGCGCCTCCGCGCCGGCCAACCAGGCTCCGCTGGTCTGGTCGGAGGAGAACGGGTCCGCCGGGGGAGATACGGGGCCGGCGGCGCCGCCCGAGGACGCTCCCGAGAAGACCGGGCCGGTGGAAAAGGTGACGGTTGAGCACGCGGTCATCGAGGAACTGATGAAGATCCTGAACCGCGAGCAGATCCTCACGGCCGACCTGATCGAGATCGATGCGTCACTCGTGCCGTTCCAGATCGCGATCGTGTCGGTGGCCGACCCGGCCTACGTGGAGAAGATGGACCTCAGCTCGAAAGCCCGCAAGACCACGGGGTTCCGGCTTCGCACGCGGATGCAGCAGCCCGCCCTGGAGCGGGACTTTCCGCACGTTCGTCTGGGGGACGGGATCAGCGTGATGGCGGCCCATGAGATCCGGGTGAAGCTCTACATGAAGGTGACCTACGAGCGCCCGATGTTCCTCCGGATACGCGGTACCGGCGACGCGGTGTACCGTGACGTGAAGTCCGGAAGCCGTATCTCTCGCGACCAGATCACGATCTATGCCGAGGTGGTCCGCCGGGGAGACGGCTCCCACAAGGTGAACCAGCGCATCCTGTAGCGCACCGGCTCGTCCAGCCCGCTCCCTCTCATGGCCTGATGGGATTGTTCGGCCGGGTCGATCTCCGTATCGACCGCGCCTGACCGGGGGCGAGCGCCCTCCAGGCGGGCGCGGGGCGGCGCAGCACCGACCCCGCATGTCCCGCTGGCAGCCCGCCGCAGGACTGCTTCACTGGCAGCATGGCGCATCCCGGGTTAGAATCAGAAAAGGCCCCGCTGCACCCTCACTGATGGGAGGCAAAGATGTGCCGCCTCGCGACATTTCTCCTCGCCTTCACCGGACTGGCTCTGGTGATGGCCGGGACCGCTCTTGCCGACATCGTCTACCTCGAGGGAGGTGGCCGGGTCGAGGGCGTGGTCACCGACCTCGGATCGCGGGTGAAGGTGGAGGGGCTTCATGGTTTTGTTCTTCTGAAGAAGTCGAAGATCAGGTTCCAGCAGAAGACCCCGTTCATCACCGAGATCTACGCCGAAAAACGCTCCCGCATCGACGACCGCAAGGCGGACGACCACTATCGGCTGGCTATGTGGTGCCGGCGAAACGGGCTGGGGAAGCGCGCCACGGCGCACCTCGACCGGTCGCTCGAACTCGATCCGGATCACGCGAACACCCGCGCGACGCTTGGACATGTGAAGTACAAGGACGTCTGGCTCAGTCGAGGCGACGCCCTGAACGCCAGGATGGCCGAGCGCGGTTTCGTCAGGTACCAGGATCGCTGGTTCACCGAAGCCGGGCTCCTTGCCTATCTCGACGCCCGCCGGGAGGAATTGAAAATCGAGGCCATGGCCGAACGCCTCCGGGCCGAACGGGAGGCGCTCGCTCGAAAGGAACGCGAGGATGAGGAGCGGCTCAAACTGCTCGTGGCGGAGCGCCGCATGGTCGAAGACGCCCTGGCGGCCGCGGAGCAGACCCGTCGCGAACGGGATGAGCTCCTCCGGCAGAACCGCGACCTGATCGACCTGATGCGGGAGCGTTCCTACTCCTCCGGTTGGTACGGCGGGTGGGGGATCTATGGAAGCTGGTACGGCGGTGGATACCTGGGGCGCCGGATCTGGAGGCCCATGCATCGTGCCACGACTTTCTCCATGGGCGGAAGCTTCCGGAGCACGTTTCCCACGGGGGGTGGCCTTCGGATCCGTCGCGGCAACGTGCGCCTCGGTGGGGCCTTTCGCTGATGGACATCCAATTCTGCGACCAGTGCGACGCCTCGATCGCCGAAATCGACGTGGATCGCGGTGTGGCCACCCGGCTGGACGGGCGCCTGCTCTGCTCCCTCTGCCTGCCCCGGGCCAGACGACAGCTTGTTCTTTCGCTTCTGATCCAGCCGCTTGCACTCATCGCGGCGGTCGGCCTGGGGGCCGCGGCGGCGGTGTGGCTGCTTTCTCCGAAGATCGATGACCTGAATACCCGGATTGCCGGGCTCACCGCGAAATCCGAGGACCGCCCGGCAGTGGATCCCTCGGTGGTGGCGACCCTGGATCGACTCGGCATGCTGGGACAATCCCTGGTCAGGGCCAACGAGGTGCTGGCGAATGGAACGGCCGATCGTGACCGGGAGATGAGTGCGGTCGTCGCGGACTGCCAGGCGAAGATGGTCGAACTCGCGAGGGAAGTCAGGGAGATCCGGGAGTTCCTGGCCGCCGCCGCGCCGGTTGAGGAGACGTCCGCTGTGCCGAATCCGGTCGCGGGCCTGGAAGATCCCGAGCCTGCCGAGCCGGCGGTTGATCTCGAGACATGGCTCCCTTTCACGGTCGATCCCGATGCCGGGGTTCGCCTGAGCGCGCTCGTCGCGCTGGAGCCATCTCGCGATCCGCGGGTCCTCACGGCCGCCCGGGAGGCGCTTCGCGACAGCGACGCCGTCGTGCGCGCCCAGGCCGCGCAGATGCTGGCGGACCGGGACGACCAGGAGTCCGTGCCGGCCCTGATCGATCTGCTTCAGGACCGGAATGCCCGCGTCCGGGTGGTGGCGCACCGCTCGTTGGAGAGCCTCACCGGGCTCGAGCTGAACTTCGATGGCGCCGACTCCGACGCAGCCCGCAAGGGCGCCGTGGAGGCGATTCGCAGGTTGCTTGCGGAGTAGCGGGGGCAAGCCCCCCTCCGGACGATCGCATCCCTTCCAATTGGCTTGTTTCACGGGGCGGCCGCTCGCTACATTAGGGGCCGCGCCGGAATAACCACGGGATTCGAGGGCAGCTGCATCCCCTCAAGCCGCGTTGTTCGTCTGTTGAAACCAGTATGGTTGCGCCCTCTTCGGGCCTTGCCGGGCGGGTGTATCAGCGCTCTCCGTCCTGCGAAGTTATTCTTGCGCGACCCCTTGGCGGAGTTGCGCACACCCCATTTCAGGGCTCCGAGACCGGATGTTCCCTCCCGGGAGGAATGCATGAAAATCCATGAGTATCAGGCGAAAGCCCTCCTTCAACGCTACGGCGTACTGGTGCCGAAGGGCGGCGCCGCGACGAGTGCGGAAGAAGCGCTCGAGCTCGCGAAGGGAATGACCCCTCCGATCGCTGTAAAGTGCCAGATTCACGCCGGTGGGCGTGGCAAGGGCACGCTCGACGTCGACTACGGCGATGGTCCTCTCCACGGCGTCCTGCTGGTGAAGTCGGTCGAGGATGCCGGTGAGGTGGCGGGCCTGATGCTCGGCCACACCCTGGTCACCAGGCAGACCGGCCCGCAAGGCAAGCAGGTCGGCCAGGTGCTCCTCGAGCAGGGGGTCGGGATCGAGCGCGAATTGTACCTCGGCATCGTGCTGGACCGAGGCATCGGGCGTCCGGTCATGATGGGTTGCGCTGAGGGCGGCACCTCGATCGAGGAGATCGCCGTGGAACGACCCGAAGCCATCTTGAAGGAGACTCTCGCTCCCAGGGGCGGTCTCGAAAGTTTTCAGGCTCGCCGCCTGGCGGTCGGCCTCGGCCTGACCGGCGGGCAGATTCGATCGGCGGAGAAGCTGATGGTCGCCCTCGCGAAGGCGTTCATCGAACTCGACTGCTCGATTGCCGAGATCAACCCGCTTGTGGTCACGACGGACGGCACGGTGATGGCGCTCGACGCCAAGATGAACTTCGACGACAACGCCCTCTTCCGGCACCCGGAGGTCGTGGAGTTGCGCGACCTCTCCGAGGAGCATCCCACCGAGGCGCGCGCCAACGAGTTCGACCTGTCGTACGTCGCCATGGACGGCACGATCGGCTGCATGGTCAACGGCGCCGGGCTGGCGATGGCCACCATGGACATCATCAAGTTCGTCAGTGGCGGGCGGGCCGAGCCGGCCAACTTCCTGGACGTGGGAGGCGCCGCGAACTCGGAGCGGGTCACCGAAGCGATGCGGATCATCCTTCAGGACCCCGAGGTGCAGACGATCCTCGTGAACATCTTCGGCGGCATCGTTCTTTGCGACGTCATCGCCGAGGGTGTCGTGTCCGCCACCAGGGAACTCGGGCTCACGGTTCCGCTGGTGGTCCGGCTCGAGGGCACCAACGTGGCGCGCGGCAGGGAGATCCTCGAGAGCTCCGGCCTGAACATCATCACCGCCGACTCCATGGAGGATGCGGCCCGGAAGGCGGTCAAGGCTGCCGGAGTGGAGGTGTAACGATGAGTATCCTGGTCAACAAGGACACCAAGGTCGTGGTCCAGGGCATCACCGGCGGCGCCGGAAAGCTTCACACCGGGCACATGGTGGAGTACGGCACCCAGGTCGTGGCCGGCGTGACCCCCGGCAAGGGCGGCGGTGAGGTTCATGGTGTTCCGGTTTTCGACACCGTGGCCGACGCGGTCGAGAAGACCGGCGCCAATTGTTCCATCGTCTTCGTTCCCGCGGCATTCTGCCGCGACGCCATCCTCGAGGCCGCGGATTCCGGCATTGAACTGGTGGTGGCGATCACGGAGGGGATCCCGACGCTCGACGTGGCGGATCTGATGCACTACCTGCGCGTCAGGAACGTCCGCATGATCGGCGGAAACTGCCCCGGCATCATCACTCCCGGCGAGGCCAAGATCGGCATCATGCCCGGCTACATTCACAAGCCCGGCAAGATCGGCATCCTCTCGCGTTCCGGGACGCTCACCTACGAGGCGGTCTGGCAGGTCAGCAATGCCGGCGCCGGACAGAGCACCTGCATCGGACTCGGCGGCGACCCCATCGTCGGCACGAGTTTCGTCGACGGGTTGAAGCTCTTCGAAGAGGACCCGGACACCGAGGGTGTCATCCTGATCGGTGAGATCGGCGGGACCGCGGAGGAAGAGGCCGCACAGTTCATCAAGGAGAACATGTCGACCCCGGTGGCTGCGTTCATCGCCGGCACCACGGCTCCTCCGGGTAAGCGCATGGGCCACGCCGGCGCCATCATCGCCGGCGGCAAGGGCACCGCTCCGGAGAAGATCGCCGCACTTCGCGAAGCGAACGTGGAGGTCTCCGAGAGCCCCGCACACATCGGCGATGCCATGATGAAGGCGCTGGCCCGGTAGCATTTCAGGAGGAGCCGGCCTTCCGGCCGACCACGCCTGGAGGTGAAGGCCGCCTATTTCTGAAGCAACGCAAGAGCCCGCCGGGTCGCCTCGGCGGGCTCTATTCGTTTCATGCACGCTGCCGGCTCGCCGGTGAGGGCGCAGGTCCGTTTCAGACAGGGCGCGCAGGGGAGGCCCTCCCAGGCGGTCAGGGCATTGTTCGGGAATTCGTACGGGCCGGTGCGGCGTGGGTCCTGGGGGCCGGAAAGGGTGAGGACCGGGAGCTTCAGTGCCACCGCCAGGTGTACCGGGGCGGAATCGCAGGCGACCAGTGCGCCGCCGCGTTCCCGGATCACCGCGAGATGGGCCATCAGGCCACGCAGGTCGGTGGTCCCGGCTCGCGAGGGCACCCCGGCCCCGTCGCCTACTCGGGCGCAGCGATCCGCGTGGTCCGGCCCGGACAGAACCACGACTCCCGCACCCTTTCCACGAAGGGATCGGGCCAGGGCGATGTAGCCGTCGTCGGTCCACTCCCTGATGTCGGATGCAGCGCCCACCGAAATCGCCACGGCAGGGTCCGCGACCTCCGAGAGGTCCGCTCTGGCGGTGTGAGTCTCTCTCTCGGTGGGGGCGAGCCCGTACTCCGCGGTGGCATCGGTCTCTCCCAGTTTGCGGCACAGCGCAAGGGTTCGGTCCACCGCGTGCGGGCCCGCCGCGGGATCGGCGTGCTCCCTCGCGGCGAGGGCGCCGAGTCGCTCGCGGTAGTCCTGTCGGGCAAGCCCCACGCGGCGGGGGGCCCGGGTGTTCAAGAGCACCAACCCGGACTTCAGGTTCCCCTGGAGGTCGATCGCCAGGTCGAACCGCCTGCTCCGCACCGCCCACAGGAACCGGAGGATCCTCGCCGGTCCGTCCCGGCGAGGGTAGATCATCAGATCATCGACGAAGGGGTGTCCCTCGAGCAGGGGAGCGGGGCCGGACTGCACGATCCAGGTGATCTTCGCCGCCGGGAAGAGCCGCCGGAGAGATCCGGCCAGAGGCAGCCCATGCACGACATCGCCGATGGCGGAGAGTCTGACGATGGCGATTCGGCGGGGGTCCATTCCGGGAGGATATCGCTGACGTGATAATGCAGTGAAGCACTAACCCGCATTTCTCATGAGGGCACACGATCTGAGGGGCGGTCGCTGAGCATCGCGTCGTCAGGCCTTCTCCGAGATGGGAAGGCGTCGCGTCGCCTCCTTTTCGCCCTTCGCGGTCCCTTTCCGGTGGCTTTGCGCTGATGGCTCATCATGCTACTTTCCGCTGATGAACGATTCGAGGCAATCCGGCCGATCCTCGCTTTCGACTCTGGTCACTCCCATCGTCCTCGTCATCGTGGGGTTGTGGACGATGGCCGGATCCGCAGTGCTTGGATTCTCCGCGGAGTGGGCGCCGACCATCCTGAGGGTCCTGGTCGGGATCCTGTTCGTCTTCATGGCGGCCCTGATGCACCAACTCCGGGCGACCCGGACGGAGACGAGAGAGGTCTACCAGGCGCTCAATCAACTCCTTTACGGGAGGGATTTCCGGCGAGACCGGGAGGCGATCCGGATTCTGCTCACGTCGCTCGACAGCAAGGACGAGGGAGTGAGTACGACGGCCTGGAAAAACCTGAAGGAGCTGACCGGCCAGGATTTCGCGCGGGACGCGAAGGTGTGGCGGTCATGGTGGAAGGCCAACGAGAAACGCTTCGCCCTGAAGGCGAAGCGTCCTGAAGAATAGAAGGCCCGGGTGAGTCCGCGGGGAGCAAACAGCTCCCGGGTCGGGTACCGGCATCCTGTGGAAACCTGTCGGGGGTGCAGCCGTACCGGTGAGGAGAACGCCGCACAGCGCCTTGAACCATGCTCCTCCAGCCACACGCGTTTGGAGAAGCGCCTCACCTCCCGACCGGATCGCTTCGACACCCGGGCCGATGTGTCGTATAGATTGACTTTCGTGCTGAATCCTGCCACAGCTCTGCAAGCGTGGCAAGGGTTTATTCGCTCGCCGCTATTCCGGAGACCGGCTCATGAATGACATCCTGCACCTCGACACCGACCACGAAGTCACCCACATCCAGACGCACAGCTCCCATGTGTTCCTCGTCGGCGACCGGGTCATCAAGATCAAGAAGCCCGTTGATTTCTCGTTTCTCGACTACTCCACGCTGCAGCGCCGGAAGGATTTCTGCGAACGCGAGGTTTCGCTGAACCGGCGGTTTTCTCCGGAGATCTACCTGGAAGTGGTGCCGCTGTTCCGGAGGCCGGACGGCCTGCTCGAAATGGACGGTGAGGGGGAACCCGCGGAGTACGCGGTCGTCATGAAGAGGCTACCCGCAGGATCCATGCTGACCCGGCGGCTCGAGGAGGGGAATGTGCGCCCGGAGGAGATGGCGGCCCTCGCGGACGTTCTTTCCGACTTCTACCGCAACGCCAAAACGACCCCCGAGATCTCCGCCTTCGGCCGCATCGAACAGGTCCGGGAGAACACGGAGGAGAACTTCGAGACCACCCTCGACTTCGGAGAGGAACTCCTGCCCGCCGACGTCCGGGAACTCCTCCGGACCGCGAACCGGAAGTTCCTGGCGGAGCAGGGCGAGCTGTTTCAGGCGCGGATCGATGGGGGACATGTGCTCGATGGCCATGGCGACCTGAAGCCGGAGAACCTGTTCCTCACCGATGACGGTCCGGTGGTCACGGACTGCATCGAGTTCAACGAGAGATTCCGCTACGGCGATGTCCTCGTCGATATTGGATATCTGACCATGGGGCTCCGGGCGGCCGGGCGACCGGATCTCCGGGCTGCGTTCCTCGATCGGTACGGCGAGGTGGGGGAGCCCGGTTATCCGGAGAACCTCCTGGCCTTCTACGAAGTCTACCGGGCCGTGGTGAAGGGCAAGATCGAAGGCTATCGCGCCCGCCAGCCCGAGGTACCCGCCGCGGAGCGGGAAGAGGCCCGGGTGATTTCAAACGCTCACTTCCTGCTGGCCAGAGACATCGTTTCGGAGGCGGGAATCAGCTAAGGGCTCGCGCGTGACCGCGGCTTGCGCCCTGGTGAGAATGGCAGACGGAGCGGGGGGAATCTCCCGTTCGCGGGGGATTCTTCCTGCATCGGGGGGTGGAAGAGCCAAAGATCCCGGGATTTCGGTGCGGCACGACCATTGCTCAGTCCCGGCCGGTGCCCCATGGCCAAAGCAAGAATACTCATCGTCGACGACGAGCGCCTGATTCGGTGGACGCTGAAGGAGAAACTCACGGGAGCCGGCCACGCCGTGCGCACGGCTGCGACCGGGGAGGAAGCGCTCGACCTTCTCACGGAGGAGCCGGCCGAGGTCGTTCTCCTCGACAACCGGCTGCCGGGAATGGATGGGCTCGACGTCCTTCGTCTCATCCGGGACATGGACGCGACGGTGCAGGTGGTCATGGTCACCGCCTGTGACACCGCGGAGCAGGCCATCCGGGCGTTCAAGGAAGGTGCTCTCGACTACGTCATCAAGCCCTTCGACCTGAAGGAGGTGATGTCCGTGGTCGAGCGCGGGATCGACACCGCGTACCTGCGCCGGGAAGTCAGCCACTTCAGGAGGAGGCAGCAACAGCGCTTTTCGCTGACTCACATCGTCGGGAAGAGCGAGGTCATCCGGCGGGTGACCCGGACCTGCGGCCGTCTGGCGGCGTCCGATGGGTCCACGGTCTTCCTGCTCGGAGAGAGCGGGACCGGGAAAGACCTGGTCGCCCGCGCCATCCACCACGCGAGCGCCCGAGCGACGCGGCCGTTCAAGCAGATCAACTGCGCGGCACTGCCCGAGCACCTCCTCGAGTCCGAACTGCTCGGGTATGAGAAAGGGGCGTTTACGGATGCCAAGGCCCGGAAGAAGGGCCTGGTCGAGATGGCCGACGGCGGGACGCTGTTCCTCGATGAAATCGGAGACATGCGCCCCGGAATGCAGGCAAAGCTGCTCTCGGTCATCGAGGATAGACGGTTCCGGCGGGTCGGCGGCCTGGAGGACCGGGCGGTCGATATCCGGGTCATCGCGGCCACGAATCGGGATCTCGACGCGGCCGTTGGTGACGGCAGTTTTCGCGAGGACCTCTATTATCGTCTCAACGTCCTGCCCATCGTGCTGCCCCCGCTGCGGCATCGCACCAGCGATATCCCCCTCCTGGTCGAGCACTTCATCCGTCACTTCAACGGTCTTTACAAGCGGAAACTCCGCGGGATCACTCCGGAAGCCGTGGCGCTGCTCATCGCCTACCCCTGGCCGGGGAACGTCCGGGAACTGAGAAACGTGGTGGAACGAGCCATCATTCTCGGGGACGACGAGGACATCTCCGCCGAGATGTTGCCGCCGGAAATTCGATCTCCGGTGCCGAAGCCCGTCGGCTACCGGTTTCGGTTGCCGATGGAAGGTCTGAACCTGGCCGAAGTCGAGGAGGGGTTTCTCCGGCAGGCGCTGGAACTCGCCGTGGGAAACCAGACCCGAGCCGCCGAGTTGTTGAATCTGAGCAGGGATGCGCTGCGGTACCGGATGAAGAAGTTCGGAATCGCCACCGCGCCCGGAAGTGCGGCCAGGCAGTGAAGCCGGTGAAGCAGTGAGGCTGGGGGGGGATGCACGCGGGGTCGGCAGCCTGCACCGCAGTCCATGCGTGGAATCAAGCGGGGCCCGATCCAGTGACCGGGCCCCGCTGTCCAGTTCAGGGTCCATCGCCCGGACAGCGATCAACGGCGGGCGACCCGGGATCCGACTCCCTGGCGACCTCACCACAGTGAGATACCGCGAGAACGGGGCGCCACGCTGATCTGCCGATGACCGTCCGTACCGAACCGTTCGACATCCCTGTCGAAAGTACTGCAACGCAGCTTTTACGCCGCGGTAAGGATAACGCCGCACACTTGTGTTCTTTTCCTTTCAAATTGCCAATCCTGCTCGGCTCGTGACGGCGGCCGGCTCCGGACCCTGACGAACCTCGATGCCAAAGAACTGCGGCTTCATATTGAGCGAATTCAATGCCAACTGGAGCCTGGTTCGAGCAATGACGTAAGCTTCGGTCCTGGCATATCTTGGGCGTAAGCCGCTTTCGTGGGGCGACGTGCGGTTCAGGGCATTTAGCACAGCTGCGGGGATTTTTCCGCGGTTTGTCCGGAAACGCCGTGCGGGACCGGCCGGCTATTCCCGGGGCAGGTGGATTGTGACGGTCGTGCCCACGCCCGGTTCGGACTCGATGGTGAGAGCTCCTCCATGGCCGGTCACGATTTTCCGGGCGATGGTGAGTCCGAGTCCGGTCCCCTTGTTCTTCGTGGTGAAGAAGGGCTTGAAGATCTTGCGGCGGGTCGCCGATGTCATCCCGGCCCCGCGATCGATGATTCTGATCTCCACTCCGTCGTCCGCCCTCCCGGTGGCGACCGTGATGGTGCGATCGTCCTTCAGCGCATGGACCGCATTCAAGAGGAGGTTCAGGATGACCTGGATGAGCTGTTGCGCGTCCACCGAGACCGGACCGAGGTCCGCTGAGTGCTCGATTTCGATCGTCACATCCGAGAAATCGTCGGAGTTTCGGAGCAAGGTGACCGCGGAGTCGAGCACGAGACCCAGATCGGTGGTTACGCGCGCCGGACGGAACGGCCTGGTGTAGGAGAGTAGTGAGAGGACCGTTTCATCGAGGCGGCGGATGTGCTTCAGGATCTCGTCATAGATTTCGCTCTTCGGGTCGTCGGCCGGGGTGGATTCCGCAATGACCTGGATGGCTCCGGAGATTCCCGCCAGGGGGTTCTTGATCTCATGGGCGATCTGCGCGGCCATCTCGCCCATCTCCGCGAGAGCCTCGACCTGGATCAACTGCTCGACCATCCGCTTGCGCTCGGTAATGTCCCGGAGGATGGCGGAAGCGCCCACGTAGCGGCCGTGGGCGTCGTAGATGGAGGTGCGCGTCAGGCTGACGTGGACCTCATCTCCGTTCTTTCGCAGCCGGCGCGTCTCGTAGTTTCGAAGTGATCCCGCCTCGGACGTTTCGGTGCGGATCTTTTCGATCTCGCCCTGCCGGAGCAGTTCGTCGGGGACCAGGAACTTGAAGTGCCGGCCCACCGCCTCCTCGGCCGGGTAACCGAGCAATTCCTCCGCACCCCGGTTCCACGACTGAATGACCTCGTCCTCGCCCACCGTGAGGATGGCATCCGCCGAGTCCTTGAGAATCCGGGCCAGGTAGGCCGAGGATGCGTACGCCTGCTCCCAGAGCCGCGTCATCGTTGGCTTCATCCGATCGGTGAGGGGGAGCCCCTGGCGGAGCGCCTCCACCTTGCGCGCCAGGCCGGGGTAGCGTTCGGCGGGGAAGATCTCGAAGCGGCAGGTCTCGTCACCCTGGGCGCGGCACATGGTCTCGATGCAGACCAGCGACGCTCCGACCGCCTCCGAAGCATAGCCGGATGCGTAGCCGGTGAGGATCCAGCAGGAGGACCACTCCACCGGTCCGAGGAGCGCCAGGCTCTGCTCTGCTTCCACGGAGTCTTCCCAGAACCCGGTCATCTTGTGGAAGTCCGGATCGCATTGGAGTTCGTCGACCCGGGCCCGGGCCATCCCCTCCAGGTTGTGTACGAGAGGGCCGGCCCGCAGCAACTCGCGGGGATCGGGGTCGCCCATGCGCTCTCTCATGACGCGGGCGGTGTGCGCACCGTCATGGAAGCCGAACCGGAACATGACCTCGTGGGCCATGACGGGCCCGAGAACCTCGTAGAGCTCCTGGCGTAACTTCCCGAGCGCATCCGCCGACAGGAACAGGATCCGCTCCTCGCGGTGGAGAATCCGTGCCCCTTCGGAGGTGGGCCCGGGGTTTTCTTCGGGGGTCGGGCGGGGGGGTGTCATGGGCCTTCATCTTCCCGGATTGCAAGAGCGGGGATGGCGGTCTGTCAGGCATTCCATCTTCGGGGCGAATATACCGTCCCCGGGACCCAACTGCGGGAAATCCCCCGAATTCCAGAAATAGGCTACATGGGGAATGGCGAGGAGGCTATCCTCGCGCAATTACGCCTGCCGAGGGAACTGTGCGCACCGAGTCCATACTGATTGTCGAAGATGAGAAGCTGATCCGCTGGTCACTGACGGAGCGGCTCTCGCAGGAAGGGTACACGACCCGTGAGGCCGAATGCGGCTCCGAGGCGCGCAGCGCGCTCGAGGAGAACGTTTTCGATCTGGCCATCCTCGACTATCGCCTGCCGGACACGGACGGACTCACCCTTCTCGAGGTCATTCGCCAGGAGTACCCTGACATTCCGGTGATCCTGGTGACCGCCTTTTCCTCGGTCGAAGGCGCGGTCCGGGCGATGAAGCTCGGAGCATTCGACTACATCCACAAGCCGTTCGACATCGACGAACTCGTGCTCGTCGTGCAGAAGGCTCTCGAGACGACCCGGCTCAAGCGGGAAGTGAGCTGGCTGAAGGAGAACCAGGCCCGGCAGTTCGGAGCCACGCAGATCGTCGGGGTGAGTTCGACCATGCGGGAGATCTTCCACATGGTCGAACGGGTGGCGGGGACGGACGCGACCACGGTGCTCCTCCGCGGCGAATCCGGCACCGGAAAGGGGCTGATCGCCAAGGCCATTCACCAGAGTTCCAGGCGCCGTGAGCGGCCGTTCATGACCGTGACCTGCACCGCATTGCAGGAAACGTTGCTCGAGTCCGAGCTGATGGGGCACGAAAAGGGCGCATTTACCGATGCGAAGGACCAGAAGAAGGGCCTCTTCGAGCTGGCCGACGGCGGGACGATCTTCCTCGATGAGATCGGCGACATCCCGCCATCGTTTCAGGCGAAGCTGCTGCATGTTCTCGAGGACAAGACCTTCAAGCGGGTCGGCGGCGTCCGTGACATCACGGTGGACGTGCGGATCATCGCGGCCACCAACAAGAACCTCGAGCAGGCCGTCGCCGACGGGTCTTTTCGCCAGGATCTGTACTATCGCCTGAAGATCATCCCGATCGAACTACCGCCCCTCCGGGACCGGGAAGGGGATATCCCGCTCCTGGCTCACGTCTTCCTCGACCACTTCAACATGGAGTTCCGGAAGGCCGTCACGGGCCCCACGCCGAAGGCCATGGAAGTCCTCGAGCAGTACCACTGGCCCGGGAACATTCGTGAACTCCGGAACATCGTCGAGCGAGCCGTCCTGCTTGGTGAGGGGGTGGTGCTGGATGTCGGGGATCTCCCTTCGGAAATCCGGCAGAGCGGTGGTCCCGCTGAAACCGGGGCGCACCCCGGGCCGTTCATTCTGCCTTCTGGCGGGATCGTGCTCGAAGAGCTCGAGAAAGACCTCGTGGTCCAGGCGCTCCAGCGATCCGGAGGCAATCAGACGAAAGCGGCGCGGCAACTCGGCCTGAATCGGGACCAGATTCGGTACCGGATCGAGAAATTCGGCCTGAAACGCGAGCCGAAGTAGGTCTGCCACTCGCTGGCGGCGGATTGACGCCGCTGGTCGGCCCCCCTACGATTGCGTCATGGACCTGGAAATCCACCTGAAGAAGATCCTCGTGCCCATGGACTTCTCCGAGTACGCGGAGCATGCTTTCCGCCACGCCACGGCGATCGCCAGGTGGACCGGCGCGGAGATGCTGGTGCTCCACGTCGTCGAGAAGTTCATGGATCACTCCCTCCTCTACAGCGACGTATGGCCGTTCCAGAAGCCGGTGAAGCAGTACTACCAGGAACTGGAGGAGAGGACCGCGCGTCGACTCGAGGAACAGGTGAGCCTGGTGGTCGGACCGGACATCGGCTATCGGGTCATCGTCAGCACCGGCACGCCGTCGCCGGAGATCGTCGCCACCGCGGCCCGGGAGAGCGTGGATCTCATCGTCATCGCCACGCATGGCCGCGGAGGTCTGCGGGCCGCTCTGCTCGGGTCCACCACCGACCGGGTCCTGCACAAAGCCACCTGCCCGGTGCTGGTCATGCGCAGTGGAGCGTCCGGTTTCGTCAGCCCGAAGTCGGAAGAACCCGGGAACTGACTGCAAACGGTTGTTATCAGGGATATCGATCCGCCGACAAGAGTTGCTGACAGTTCGGCAGAACTTCTCCGGGCTCCAGAGTGTCGGTATTGATGTAAGTGCTTGCAAATGAATGTGTTGTGGTTTTCGTGGTCGACTGGTACGGTGCTTGCGCATTCCCGGGCAGCCCTGAAGCACCGGGCCTCGCCCAAGGCCCACGGCAGTACTCTCAATCCTGCCTCTTTGAAGGGGGCCGGTTTCCCACCGGCCCCCTCTCCTTTCGGTTGTCCACCGCCGGAATGCCCCCGCCGCCAGTGTGGTCTTGCGGCGTCATTCACGCCGTCGTATCCTCTGCCCATGAGTTCGATCCGGTTGCAGCGTATTCTGGTGCCCACGGACTTCAGTGACACCTCGGAGAAAGCGTTCCTGTTCGCGGCCGACCTGGCCCGGGCGTTCGGTGCGGAGATCACCCTTCTGCACGTGGTGGACACCAGAGTGGTGGACAACATTTTTCACATCCACCAGATGCCGCCGGAGGCTGCCCGGCGTGAGATGCGGAAGGCGGCCGGGGAGGCGGTCGCGCGGCTCCTCGATCTGCCCGAGGCCGAGGGCCTTTCGATCACCGCCGTCTACTCCGAGGGGATTCCCCCGGTGGAGGTGAAGAAGGCCGCCGAGGAGATCGACGCGGACCTGATCGCCATGGGGACTCACGGCACCACCGGTATCGCCCATCTGCTTTACGGCAGTACCGCCGACGCGGTCTTGCGGGGAGCTCCCTGTCCCGTATTGACCGTCAATCCCTGACGCGTGTCCGGGCAGGATTCTGATCCCCTGGTCGGCGCGATTCTCGTCGGTGGCGTCTCCCATCGGATGGGGCGGGACAAGGCCCTGGTCGAGATCGGCGGCATCTCTCTCGCGGAGTGGGTGCGCCGTTCGCTCGCCGAAGTGGCTTCTCCTGTTCTGGTGGTGGGGAAGAACGGGGAGCGTCATCCCCTGCCCGACTTGCCGTTCGTGGGCGAGGATTGCCCAGCGCGGTGCTCGCTCGCCGGTCTGGTTGCCGCGCTGTCGGCTGCGCCGGACGACCGGGTGATCGTGGTCGGCTGCGACCATCCCTTTCTCTCGCCCGATCTGCTTCGAGCGCTGGCGAAGCGCGGAGACAGAGCGGTTCGCGTGGCGGGGCGGGGCGGTGGCCTCGAGCCACTTCTCGGCTGCTGGGATGCGCCCCGGGCCCTGCCCGTCCTGAGCCGGCGGCTGCAAGACGGTGCTCTTTCGCTCTACGGCGCACTTCGGGAGCTTTCCGCGGAGGTCCTGCCGGAGATCGAGGCCCGGGCGCTCGACCCTGACCTGCGTTCGTTCGTCAACGTAAACACGCCGGAGGATCTTGCGCGCGCCCGGTGTTCTCTCGAAAAGTATTGACCGGGATTCAAAACCGCCGCTACGATCCGCCCCTTCCCCCGAAGGGCCGCAATCAGGAAGGAAGTGCCATGGACGCCAGTGAGCAGGAAACGAGCAAGCACAGCGTGCTGATGTCTATTCTGGCTCCCATCGAGGATGACTTGAGGGCGGTCTCCGTCGTCATCGACGAAGTCATGAAGGCGCCTTCGCTCAAGGTTCGGCCCATGCTGGACCAGGTCAGCCGCTATCGCGGAAAGATGCTCCGGCCGGCCTTCTGTATCCTCGCCGGCCGCTGTTTCGAGGAGATCGGGCGGGACCACCACCACCTCGGGGCCATCGTCGAATTGATCCACACCGCCACCCTCGTGCACGACGACATCCTCGACGGCGCCGACAAGCGCCGGCAGGAGGAGACGGTCAACCGCACCTGGGGCAACCACGGTGCGGTACTGCTCGGCGACTTCCTCTTCGCCTCGGCATTCGGTCTGTCCGCCAACCTGGAGAACCCCCTGGCCTCGCGCTACCTCGCCTGGATCTCCGGTGTGGTCTGCCAGGGCGAAATCATGCAGATCCTCGAGACCGGCAATCTCGATCTCAGGGAAGAGGACTACAACGAGATCATCGAAAAGAAGACCGCATACCTCTTTGCCGCATCGGCGCGCGTCGGGGCGGAGTACGTCGGCGCGCCGCGCGCGGCGGTGGATGCGCTCGCCGACTACGCCATGCGTCTGGGCACCGCGTTCCAGATCATCGACGACTGCCTGGACCTCGTGGGGGAGGAAGAGCGGGTCGGCAAGACCCTCGGCACCGACGCCCGCCAGGGAAAGGTCACACTTCCGGTGATCCACTTCCTGCGCACCGCGAAGGAAACAGAGACGGCGCGCCTGCGCGAACTCCTCTCCGGCGGCCAGGGGGACGTGCATCTCGACGAGATCCGTTCACTTCTGATCGAGAATCGTTCCCTTAAGTTCGCGCGCGCCCGCGCCACCCGGTTGGCGGAGGAAGCCGTGGCCAAAGCGGCGACGCTGCCGGAGTCGGAGGCGCGGACCTCGTTCACGGCTTTGGCGGAGTATACACTGTCCCGGAACCGTTAGAGAGCCGTCTGCGGGGCGGATGTGGTGGATGCGAGGCAATCTGGGTGACGACGGTTTTCCGGTCGCCATCCCCAACTCCCCTCCGTGTTCGGATGCGCCCCCGGTACGGATGCGAGGGCGGGGCGGAGAAGCAGCTCATCGGCTCGAAAAGGCTGGCTTCGCGTGCCTCTCGTTCCGGTCACCAGCGGTGGAGGGGCGGGCGCCGCACAACCACGCTCAGGGCCCCGCTTTTCCCGGAAGTTCCGCCTTTCCCGGAGGAGCGCACGCGGGATCTGAAGAGCCCCACGCCTGGAGGCCACACCCGCCGGACGGCGGAGGCTTTTCAACCGTCAGGGCGCCCGACCGTTCCGGCGTGCTACCCCTCGCCGCCGCTGCGCTGCGCCAACTCGAGGACATTGCCGAGCAGCGTCGCGATCGTCATCGGGCCGACGCCGCCGGGCACCGGGGTGATCGCCATGGCTTTCGCGGCGACGCTCTCATAGTGGAGGTCTCCGGTGAGCGTGCCGTCTTCCCGGCGATTGATGCCGACATCCACCGCGACCACGCCCTCCCTCACCATCTCACCGGTGATCATCTCCGGCCGTCCCATGGCCGAGACCAGCAGGTCCGCGCGCCGGGTGTGAAATGCCAGGTCCTTCGTGCGGGAGTGGCAGATGGTGACCGTGGCGTTTCTCGCGGTGAGCAGCGCGGCCATCGGCTTGCCGACGATGTTGGAGCGGCCGAGCACCACCGCTTCCATACCGGTCACGTCGATCTCATGACGATCGAGCAGGCTGAGGATACCGCGGGGCGTACAGGGGACCGAGGCCGGCTGCCCGAGCGAGAGCAGGCCCACATTCACGGGATGAAAACCGTCGGCGTCCTTCGAAGGCAGGATGGCCGCCACGATCCGCTCTTCGTCGATGGCGTCGGGAAGAGGCAACTGCACCAGGATGCCATGCACCCGATCGTCGTCGTTCAACGCGGCGACGACGGCGAGCAACTCCGCCTCCGTTGTCTCCTCCGGCAACTTTCTCAGGATATCGAGCATGCCGCACTTCTTCGCGGCCCGGGCCTTGCTGCGGGTGTAGATGACGCTGGCCGGATCTTCTCCAACGATGACGACCGCCAGACCGGGAACGATGCCGGCCGCGTTTTTCAGGACGGCAACGCCCTCCGCGACCGTCCGGCGGATATCCTTCGCGGCTTCCTTCCCGTCGAGGATGGTGGCCATGCTACCGCCCCCCGGGCTTGCTGAGCCGGACGCCCTCGATGAAGATGTCGTCGAGGCCGCTGGTGAAGAAGGTGCCCACCGCATCCCGCGGCGAGAGCGCCAGGGGCTTTCCGGGGACGTTCAACGAAGTATTCAGCAGGACCGGGTGCCCGATCTTCGCTCCGACCGCCCGAAGCAGAGCGGCGACGCTGCCCGATGCGTCCGCGGAAACGGTCTGGACCCGTGCGGTCCCGTCGGTGTGGAGCACCGGGTAGAGGGCCTCGCGCATCTCTTCCTTCACCCGGCGGTGCGAGGCCATCTGTGGATCCGGGCGGGAGTCGACGAAGTACCTGTCGAGATCCTCCTCGGCGATCACGATGCCGAAGGGGTGGTAGCGGGAGCGGGGCTTGACCCTCGCCACGAGACGCTCCTTCGACGCCGAATTGGTGGGATCGAGGAAAATGGAGCGGTGTCCCAGCGCGCGGGGGCCGAACTCGAGGGCCCCTTCGAACCATCCGACCAGGTGACCCGCCGCGATGCGCTCCGCGGCATCCGCGATCAAGTCTTCAGGCCGTTCGCCTTCGATCCCGATCTCATCGAGGGTGGCGGAAACATCCGCGACGGACCAGGCCGGGCCGAGGCCGCTGTCCACCGGAGGCTCGGCCTTGATACCCTGCTCTTCCGAGAGCAGGTGCAGCGCGGCCCCGAGCGCCGTGCCTTCGTCGCCGGGGGCGAAACCGGTGTGGACGCGCTGGAACGGGCCGTCGGCCCGGAGCCTCCCGCCGAGTACCCAGTTCTGGGCGACCCCCCCGGAGAGACAGAGGTTGTTGGAACCGGTCTTGTTGTGAAGATGCTCCGCCATGTGGAGCACCACCTCTTCCACCGCGACCTGCAGGCTCGTGGCGATGTCCGCGTGGCGCTCATCGACCTCCGCACCGACCTCGCGCCCCTTCCCGAGTTCCCTGGAGAATCGGTCCGACAGGAACGCCCGGCCCTCGAAGCTGTCTAAGTACTCCTGGTTCAGGAGATACGAGCCGTTCGGGGCGGGCTTCAGAATGCTCCGGAACACCGGCAGGAAGCGCGGGGCTCCGAAACTGGAGATGCTCATGATCCGGAATTCGTCATCCTCATCCCGGAAGCCGAGGAAGTCCGCCACCGCCGCGCAGAGCAGCCCGATCGAATTCGGCATCTTCTCCATGGAGAAAACCTCGATCTTTCCATCGCGACCCACGCCCTGACTGGAGGTACTCACTTCACCGCGTCCGTCGATGGAAAGGAGCGCGGTATCGGAAAACGGCGAGAGGTGGAATGCCTCCGCGAGGTGGGTGCGGAAGTGAGGGACGACCGAGACGGTGGCTTTCGACAGGGCCTTCAAGCGCTCGACTTCGGAGAGGTATTGCACCGCCGCGTGCAACTCATCGTGGAAAATGTGATAGGTCTTGAAGCGAGCACTCTCGAGAAAGCCCTCTCCATACCACTCGATGAGCCGGTTCCGCAGGTTCAGCCAGGGGTTGTTGGCGATCGCGACGCGGTCGAGATCGTCGAGGGTCAGGCCCGCCGCCTCGAGGCAGAAGCCGACGGAGCGATGAGGGAAGCCGCCCTCGTGCTTCATCCGCGTGAAGCGCTCCTCGCTCACTGCGGCGACGACTCTCCCGTCCACGACGATGGCCGCGCTGCTATCCCGATAGCCCTGTCCACCGATGCCGAGGATCTTCATGGAGTTCTCTTCTCCCGGACGGACCGGACGAGAATATCGACCAGGGCCGGTCCCGCGGGTTGGCCGTCCGTCAGCACATGGGTCAATGCGTCGCTTCTGGTCTGGTCGAGGTCCCGCGGGTCGGCGGCGACCAGGACGCCGGCGAGTTCCGCGATGGCGAGGGAAGCCGGGTCCGCATCACCGTTCAGGAGATAGGCGATGGGCGGGCCGGCTTTCGCCGCGACCGCCGCACACTCGAGGAGGCGCGTGCCACCACCGAGAATCAAGACGGCACCGGGCAAGAAGTCTGCCAGCAGGCCATCGAGCGAACTCGCCGGTGGCTCACCGGCCACGGGGATGGAGAGGCTCCTGATTTCGAAACCGACATCCAGGAATCGGAGGCGAATGTCGAGTCCCCGGTTGAATTCCCGGGCCGCTTCGACGAATTCTCCGGCCAGACCGTCGGCGCCTGGCGACTCGGAAAGGACGATGACCCTCATGTCCGGCAGGTTTTACGACCTCCGGGCGACTTTGTCCATGTCTGCCCCAAAAGTGGGGCCGATCGCGGGACCGGCTACAATCCGTGGATGCTCGAGAAAGAGATCGAAAGAGTGCTGTTCAGCGCAGATGAGATCCGGGCCCGGGTGCGGGAACTCGCCGCCGAAATCCGATATCGGCTGGGCGATGGCGAACTCGTCGCGGTCGGGGTGCTCACCGGGGCCTTCGTCTTTCTCGCGGACCTGGTGCGCGAACTCGGGGGAGAAGTGCGGATCGTCCTGGTGCGGGCCTCCTCGTATCGCGATGGAACCAGGCCGGGCGAGATCAGCGTCGAAATCCCCGGAGAGACGGACTTCGAGGGAGGTGACATTCTGCTGGTGGAGGATATCGTGGACACCGGCCAGTCCCTGAAGGCCCTGAAGCACACGCTCCTCGAGCGGCGACCCGGGTCGCTGACCACCGTGGCCCTGCTCGACAAGCCTGATCGGCGGCGGGTGGAGATCACCGCCGATGTCACCGGGTTCACGGTCCCCGACGAGTTTCTGGTCGGCTACGGACTGGACTACGCCGGGCTCTACCGCAACCTCCCCGATGTCTGCGTTCTTGCCCGCTGCGTCTACGAGGACCACGCCTGATGGGGATCTACGATCGAGGTTGGTACCGGGAGCAGCAACGGATCAGCGCGCCTCGTTCCCGCTCGATGGTCGTGACTCTGATCATCATCAACGTCGTTGCCTTCCTGCTCGCCGCGGTGCTCAGGGAATCCGGGTGGGATCCGGTGTACGGGGGCCTCGGCCTGGTTCCCGACGATGTGGTGCGCCGCGTCATGATCTGGCAGGTCGTGACCTCGATGTTCCTGCACGGTGGCCTGTATCACCTGCTGATCAACATGCTGATTCTGTTCCTGTTCGGTTCCGGGGTGGAACAACGCATCGGCCGCGGGCCGTTTCTCCGCCTCTATTTCGGGGCGGGGATCGCCGCCGCGGTCGCATACATCGTCTTTGGGCTGTTCGACGCTCCGTTCCGACCCGCGGTGGGGGCTTCCGGAGCCGTCATGGGATTGCTCGTGTACTTCACGATGCTGAATCCCCGGGCCCGGGTCATGTTCATGTTGATCATCCCCATGCAGATGATGTGGCTCACCATCATGATCCTCTCGATCGACCTCTACTGGTTCGCCTTCGCGCCGCCGGGCGGAACCGGCGTCGCCCACACCGCCCACCTCGGCGGCGCCCTGTTCGGTTTCCTCTACTACCGCTATGCGCACCAGGTCGATTTCTTCTTCCTGAAACTCGAGACCAGGGGGCCGGCGCGGGCGAGCACACGTTCCGTCAAGGAGAGAGAACGCCTTCGAAAGGACGTGGATCGGCTTCTCGATAAAGTGAACGAGGGGGGGCTGGATGCCCTTTCCGCGCGTGAGAAGAAGACGCTGAAAGAGGCCAGCGAGCGCCTGAAGGAACTCGACCCTTGAGTCGGACCGGAGTCCGGGTGATGCGCGTGCTGGCCGTGCTCCTTCCGCTGACCGGTATCTTCGTCGCCCTGCACTTTCTCGCTCCCGCGTTGCGCTCCAGCTATCGCGAGGGGACGCTGCCGAACGGCTACAGAAGTGTGCGGATCGATGGACCCTACGAGATCTTCGCTCGCCAGGGCAGCACCGCCGCGCCGTTGATCGGCCGCGTTCTCGAGAGTTTCCGGAAGGCGCTCTTCCTCCAGTACCGCCATGAACTCCGCCTGGCCGATCGCCGCAACGCGCGCTTCCAGGTGATCGTCTTCAGCAGCCATGACGACCTCACGGCCTTCGCCAGGGGGCATCTCGGCAGCGATTTCGAGCGAAACGCCGGCTTCTACATCCCGGATTGGCAGGCCATGGGGATCATCGGCGATCGCCGGCGTGAAGAGATCCTGCGCCCCCTGCTGCACGAGGGAATGCACATGATCCTCGACGTCTTCGTCGAAGGCGGAGGCCACGACTGGTCCCGCTGGCTCGACGAAGGCCTCGCCACCTATTTCGAAGCGAGCACGGTGGCCCGGAGCGGCCGCGTACGCCTGGGTGGGTTCGACCCGGCGCACCTGTCTGTTCTGCTCGAAGATCACGCGATGGGGCGGGCCTTGCCGGTGGCGGACCTGCTCACGGCCGGGGGCGGCGAATTCGAAGGAGAAAAGAACCACTCCTACTACGCCACGTCGGCCCTGCTGGTCCACCTGCTGCTCGAGGGGCGGGCGGGGAAACTGCGCCGGAAGTTCTTCGACTATTACGAGATCGAGCGTCGGCCCGGCCCGGTCGCTCCGGGTGCGTTTGCGGAATTCATCGGCGATCCAGCCGACCTCGACCGGATGCTCCGCGTACACCTGCTCCGCCTGACCGAGTAGAGACCGGGTCGGGTGAGCCTGGAATCGCCCGAGCCGCCCGCGCCCGCCTTCCCTGGCGCAAGAGAGCTGCATCAGCCCTGCCATGATCTCGGGCTCAAGGCGGCATGAGTGCCATCTGAACGACGCTTCAGGAATCTGATCCGCAAGGGGCTACCGCTGCTTCGGATGGAGCTTGATCGTGATCTCCCGCTCCTCGTTGCCGCGTAGAGTCACCTCGGCTTTCGTTTCGCTGTACCCGGTCTTGATCGCGCTGAACGTGAAGACATTCTGGACCCAGGTCTTCAGTTCCCTGGTCTCGCGTTGAGGGTAGGGGAACACGGTGCGTCGTCCGTAGACCTTGACCTCGACGTTGTACATCACCGGAACCACGACCGGGGCTTCGCCGAGATAGTCGCCGTTGATGCTCACCTCGGCACCGGAAGGATCGGTGCGGACCGTGACCTTAGTGGTGGCCGTCTGGGTGGGGCGGGTTCGCAGGTACTGCCAGCGGCTCGAGGTACAGCCGGCCGTCAGGAAAAGCAGAACGAGCGCCGGCACGACCCCGAGCCGCAGAAATGTGTTCATCAGTCCGCCTTTTCGCTGCGCTCCACCACCTGCTGTCGAATGGCCTCTTCCTTCCTGAGCTCCGGTGCCCGGGAAGCGGCGATCGCTGTAATGGCGGAGATGTTTACGATCTGGTCCACGGTCGACCAGTGGTTCAACACGGAGACCGGCTTTCGGACTCCCATGATGATCGGGCCGATGATCTCGGCCTTGGCCAACCTCTCCATGAGTTTGTACGCGATGTTGGCGGAGTTCAAGTTCGGGAACACGAGCACATTCGCGTTGCCCTTCAGAATGGAATTCGGGAAGGAGCGCTCGACCATCTCCGGGTTCAGGGCCGCGTCGGCCTGGATCTCCCCCTCGATGGAGAGAGTGGGGTCGAGTGCGCGAGCCATCTCGGTGGCCTTTCGGACCTTCTCGGTGAAGGGGTGGCGCGTGGAGCCGAAGGTGGAAAAGGAGAGCATCGCGATGCGGGGTTCGGTGTCGAAGTAAGTGCGCACCGTCTTTCCGGCCAGCAGGGCGATCTCGGCGAGGTCTTCCGCATTGGGGTCGATGTTGACCGTGGCATCGGCGAAGAACAGTGTCCGGTCCTGGAAGACGATCACGTACATGCCCGAGACCTTCTTGACACCTTCTTTGCGGCGCAGGATGCCGAGGGATGGGCCCAACGTCTCAGCGTACGTCCGGTTCAGTCCGCACACGATACCGTCCGCCTCGTCGAGGTAGACCCTCATGACGGAGTTGATCAGGGGAGACTTCGCCTGGGAGAGAGCTTCGTGGGGGAGCATGCCCTTGCGGGCCCTCAACTCGTAGAGCCTCTTCGCGATGCGCTCGGCGTCCTCGCGGGGATTGACGAACTCCGCGCCTTCCAACTCGAGGCCCAGGTCGGCCGCCTGCGCCCGGATCCGCTCGGGATTGCCGACCAGCAACGGACGGGCGATCCGGTCGTCGAGGAGGACCTGGGCGGCGCGGATGATGTTTCGCTCCTCGCCCTCGGGGAAGATGATCTTCTTCTCGGCCTGGCGGGCCTTGCGCACGACGCGGCGAACCACGTTGCGGGAAGGACCGTAGATGCGCTCGAGGTTTTCGCGATACTCGTCCCAGTCGGAAATCTGGATGCGGGCGACTCCGGTTTCGACCGCCGTGCGGGCGACCGCCGGAGCCTCCCAGATCAGGACCCTCGGGTCGATCGGCTTCGGAATGATGTAGTCCGGGCCGAAGCGGATATCCTCGCCACCGTAGGCCTTCCGTACGTTATCAGGCACATCCTGCTTCGCCAGCTTCGCGAGAGCTCGCGAGGCCGCCAGCTTCATCTCCGTGTTGATGGCCCTGGCGCGGACATCGAGAGCGCCGCGGAAGATGAAGGGGAAACCGAGGACGTTGTTCACCTGGTTCGGGTAGTCGGAACGGCCGGTGGCCATGATCACATCGGAACGTGCATCCTTGGCGTCGTAGTAGGTGATCTCCGGGTCCGGGTTGGCCATGGCGAAAATGATGGGGGAGTCCGCCATCGACCGGACGTGGTCCTTGTTCAGGAGGTTGCCCACGGACAGCCCCATGAAGACATCGGCACCCTTCATGGCGTCTTCGAGAGTGCGCGCGTCCGTATCCGATGCCCAGCGTTCCTTCCACTGGTTCATGTGCTGATCGCGGCCCTTGTAGATCACGCCGGCACGGTCCAGCATCACGATGTTCTCTCTGCGTACGCCGACGTTCAGGAAGTGCTCGGCACATCCCATCGTGGCGGCCCCGGCGCCCATGAAGACCACCGAGACGTCGGCGATGTCCTTGCCGACGATCTCGAGTGCATTGAGCATGCCGGCGGCGGAGATGATCGCGGTTCCGTGCTGGTCATCATGGAAGACCGGAATATCGAGCTTCTCCTGCAGCCGGCGCTCGATCTCGAAACACTCGGGTGCCTTGATGTCCTCGAGGTTGATGCCACCAAACGTCGGGGCGATCAGCTCCACACACCGGATGATCTCCTCCGGATCGAGAGTATCGACTTCGATGTCGAACACGTCGACATCCGCAAATCGCTTGAACAGGACGCCCTTGCCTTCCATCACCGGTTTGCCGGCCAGCGCCCCGATGGAGCCCAGTCCGAGGACCGCGGTGCCATTGCTGATCACCGCGACCAGGTTGCCCTTGGATGTGTAGTTGTAGGCGTCGTCCGGGTTCTTCTCGATCTCCAGGCAGGGGACGGCGACCCCCGGCGAGTAGGCGAGGGAGAGGTCGCGCTGGGTGAAGCAGGGCTTGGTGGGTACGACCTCGATCTTCCCCGGCTTGCCCTTGCTGTGGTAATCGAGAGCGTCCTGGTCGCGGATGGTCCTCGGCATGGCCTTGTTCTTCCGGGCTCTTCGCGGCCCGGCCTCCAGAATGAGTGTCCTCGGGATGCCGGGGTTTACCACGCAAGGGAGCGGATTCGGCGCGAATTCGTAAGGTGGGGCAAAGTTCCGTGGGCGTGATTCTCCGACGGATCCACCGACGATGTGGAACGCGCGGAGCCGTGGATTTCAATCGCGATGAGGGGGAGCCGAAATCGGATCCTCAGCTTGTGGAACTCGAACGAACGATCCGTGGGCTCAACTTTACTTGCGACTCACCTAATCAAGATCTCCTTGCAATAAGAAAAATGTTGTCCTCCGCTTCGACATCGGTGATATATCCGATACCCTATCCTTTGAAATCAGCACAAGTCGACTGTGGCAGGAGGCCATTCCCGTGAGTGTCAAGAACATCATAGCCAAGTTTGAACAGGAGAGAGTTGAGATCCAGGCGAAGATTGATGCGCTCAGAGAGCGTGACGCGATCCTGGTATTGATGCTCAAGGAACTGTCCGCCGCCGGGACGACCGCCGCCCCGAAGAAACCGGCTGCGGCGAGCAAGCCCCGCAAACCGCGCGCCGGGAAGAAGAGCGGCGCCATGACGGTCCGCGATGCGATCATGAGCGCGGTCAACGCCGCCCGGGATGCGATCCCCGCGAACGAGATCATCGCCGAGGCCGCCCGGCTGTCCGGCGGAGCGGTCGCCAGTATCCGCACGCAGATCAATGCGCTGACGCGTGGCGGTGAGCTGACCCAGGTTCCCTACAAAGGCCGCGGCTTCAAGTACAAGGCCGGCAGTGGGGACGCCGCGGTGAAGCCGAAGGCGAAAGCCAAGGGCAAGGCGAAGAAGCAGTAGCCAAGGGTACGCGAACAGTCCTGGCAGCCCCGGGCGATGGGATTTTCTTGCCCCATCCCGGGGCTGGCCTTACCTTCCGCCTCGCTATGGGCCGTTAGCTCAGTTGGCTAGAGCGCCTGCTCGACACGCAGGAGGTCACTGGTTCAAGTCCAGTACGGCCCACCACCTCTCTCGCTCGCAGAGCGAGCTTCGGCCGGGACGCGACTTCGTCGTGTCCCGGGTCGGAACCTGCCAGACCACTCCTTCGTCGGGTCTGGTGGACTCCTCCCGGTGGTCAATTCCTGGGGGTGGAACCCCCAGCCCCCACTGGCCGAAAGTCGCTCCGCTCCTTCGGATCAGATCACTGACGTGATCTGGGTGACAGGACGCCTCGATTCTCGCTTCGCTCGAATCTCGCCTGTGGCCGGGATGCGCGGGCGGGCGAAGGCGCTTCGCTGTTCGCCTGTGGATGCGGACGCGGAGGGGCGCTGCTGCGCTATGGGCTTTCCTCCTCCAGCAGCGTCACCGCGCCATTCTTCAGCGCATAGTAGGCTGGCACAATCTCGACCTGCCCGCTCGCGCAGACCTCGCACAGGATCGGAGGGTCGTGGCGGAGCCTCTCGGCCACGCCCTTCGCATTCTCCCGGATCGCATTGTCGATCAGCGGCCCGGCGAGGTGGGTGGCGCGCTCCACCGCCGGGCGGATCCTGCCGGCCAGTGCTTCGATGTGGCCGCCGCTCTGGCCCTCGACCGTCGCGGCGACCGCTCCGCAACCGGAGTGGCCGAGGACCATCACCAGGCGGACGCCGAGGTAGACGACCGCGTACTCGATGCTCGCAATCACGGAGTCCCCCTCGACATTACCGGCGACACGGAGGACGAAGAGGTCTCCCAGGCCCTGATCGAACAGCAGGGTGGGGGAGACGCGGGAGTCACCGCAGGTCAGGATGACGGCATACGGGTTCTGGCCGGCTTCGAGCTCGGCACGGCGCTCCCCGGTGGCTCGCGGACGGCTGGCCCGGTCGGCGGCGAATCGGGCATTTCCGCGCATCAGGCGCGTGAGCGCCTCCCCCGGGGCAAGATTCTCCGGTGAAGTCATGAATGTCGTCCCCTGCTGAAGTGGGTTTGGAATCCCGTTCAACGGCTGAACACGCAATCTAACCCGAGGAGTGCCGGGAGTGAAGTCCGCGGTTCGGTCGATCGTGTTCTTCGAGGGAGCGCGTCGTATCATGACAGCGGCTGCGTTTCTCCGGAGGTGGCAGGGTGACCGGACAGGATTCTGGGACGGACCGCGGGGACTGGAGCACCTGGCTCGAAGGGAACGGGAGGTCCCCCGCATACGGTCGCAAGCGAGGCGTCTTCCGCAAGGAAGGAGGGACCGCGCGGGATGACCACTGAGGCCGTCGCGGCCGACCTGAGAGCACTGGACTCGAGCGCCTTCCTGGTGCCCGAGCGGATCGTTCGCAGGGTTATCCGGCACGAGCGGAAGATCCGGGGAATCGGTTTGCTCGTACCGCATGGGCGCTGCTGCGTCGCCTCCGCTTTGACGGTGACTGAGATGGTGCGCCCCTTCGAACTGCGCCTGCCGGACGGTAGCGCGTTTCCGGATCCCTGCCTGCTGATCGGTGAGCCTGAAAGCGAGGGCGCCGAGTTCCTGACGGATGGGCAGTTACGGCGGGAGGTGGGGCGCCGGTTGTTTCACGCCAGAGTGCACGCGCGATTCCGGGAACTGGCGGTGGGCGGCGTCATCACCGGGCCGCTGGTGTGCAGTTGGATCGACCGGATCGGCCAGACGCGATTCGACGAGATCCGATCGGTGCTCCGGCACGAGGAAGCAGTGATCCCTCCGGTTTCGCAGGCGGCGGTACTCGAGGAGTTCGCCGTCTGGTGGCTCGAACTGACCCACTTCGACCCGATGATGCTTCCGGTCTGGTTCCCGGCGCTCGCCGGGCGGCAGGACGTGGCCGAACTTCTCTCGGAACTGGTGGATGTTCCCCGGCTCCTCGAGGAGACCAGGCTCCCCGGTGCCGAGAGACAACCCGCGGACCTCGATGGACCGGCCCCGCCAAAGTTCGATGTGCCGGTCGAGACGGGTGCCATCGGTGACCCCGAGATATCCCGATTGGCCGCTCTTCGCGTATCGCGGCGGGGGAACAACGTCCGGGCGGCGATCCTGTTCGCCCGGGCCGGTGACCGTGACGCTGCGGCCGGTGAGATCGCGAAAATGGTCGATCGCCTGGGACCGGCACTGGACCTGAGTCCGGAGGAACTCCGGGACTGGGGCATTCTGGCGAGGGCGCTGCTGCCGCTCTCTCTTCGGGGAGTCCGGTCGCGCGGCGGGCGAACCCTCTTCGATCTGCAGAAGGTTTCGGTCGAACACGAGCGATTGGTGTACGCGGTCGATCTCGTGGAATGGGCGCTGACCTTCGGGCGCCGGCCGGTCCGACGTGCATTGCCATGCGCGCGGGAGACTCTGGTCCACCGACACCTGCTGCGCGCCGCCCGACGCTATGAACGCATCCATCCCGGGGACCATCGCGGTGCGGAACTGTTCTCATCGGCCCTGAAGACCAGCGAAGCGAAGGTTCGGGCGCGGCTCGAACCCGGCCTGAAGAAAACCGTCGAGGATGTGGGCCTGGTACCGACCAACCCGCCGGAGGGGGTCGCCCGCGAGAAGTTGGTCGAGGAACTACTCGACCTCGCGGTGCGGCGAGGCCGCCTGCGCATGGGGGACGTCCGCGATGCCTTCTCCCGGAGTCAGTTGAAACTGCCGGACGTCCGTCGTCTCGCGGACCTGTGGTTTCACCAGCCGGTCCTGCAGGCCGACCGGCTGCTCAGCGTGCGCCTGGACGGCGTCTACACCCGCGGGGAGTTCTACCTGCGGTGGCTGCAGATGCTGAGCTCCCTCGTCATGGGAACCGCGACGGGGCGGTTGCTGACGCTCTGGCTTCTCATTCCCCTGCTCGGGTCCTTTCTCGCACTCGAAGGAGCGAGCCACCTCCTGACCGCGATCATGTCTCTGTTCGGACACGCCCACTTCGACCTGGCCGGAACCGTTCCCATCATCGGTTTCGCCCTCGTCATTGTCGGTCTCATCCACTGCGATTCGATGCGGAGCCGGGTGTGGGCGGTGTTCACCTGGATCGGGCGAGGCATCAAGGCGCTGTTCACGGCCCTGCCGGTGTGGCTCGTCACGCTTCCGCCGGTGGTGCTGATCCTCGAGAGCCGGGCGTTCACGCTGGTCTTCCGGTACCTCTTGAAGCCCACGCTGTACACCGCGCTGATCTGGGCGATCCTGCAGATCTCATTGCCGGAGCCGGTGGGCGATCGCTGGTATTTCGGATGGCTCTTTCTCGCGGTGAACCTGCTGGCGAACTCGCCTTTCGGCCGCCGGGCGGAAGAGATCTCGCTCGATTGGATGGTTCGGAACTGGCACTTCCTGCGGGTGCGGATTCTGGCGGGCCTGCTCCGCATGGTGCTGTCGTTCTTTCGCCGGGTGATGGACCGCATGGACCATGTGCTCTATCGGGTCGACGAGTGGCTGCGATTCCGCACCGGTGAGACCTTCATCAAACTCTCGATCAAGGCGATCCTCGGAACGATCTGGTTCTTCGCGAGCTACGTGGTGCGACTCTACGTCAACCTCCTGATCGAGCCGCAGGTGAACCCCATCAAGCACTTTCCGGTCGTTACGGTCTCCCACAAGATCACGCTACCTCTCTTTCCAACCCTGAAGGGTTTTCTCGTCCGCCCGCTCGAACCCGCGATCGGAAGGGTCGCCGCGGAGGCCATCGCCGGGACGACGGTCTTTCTGATGCCCGGAGTGTTCGGTTTCCTCGTCTGGGAACTGAAAGAGAACTGGAGGCTTTTCGCGAAGAATCGGGCCGCGCGATTGAAGCCCGCGGTCATCGGTTCCCACGGTGAAACGCTGCCACGGTTGCTCCGTCCCGGGTTCCATTCGGGGACGGTGCCGAAGCTGTTTGCGCGGCTTCGACATGCCACCCGCACCGCGCGTGAAACCGGCGACGTCTCCGGACGCAGGCGGGCGCTGACCGGACTTTCGGAGGTCGAGCACGAGGTGCGCTGCTTCATTGAGCGGGAGTTTTTCGGCGTGCTCCATTCGAGTGCAGCCTTCCGCGACGCAAAGCTGATCCTCACCAGGGTCGACCTCGCCGTGAACCGGGTCTCCGTTACGGTGGCCGGTTTCTGCTCCGAGCCCGCCGCCTTGACGATCGACTTCGAGGAACAGGCCGGCTGGATCCTGGTGGGACTTCGCGGGACGGTCTTCCTCGACGCCCTGTCGCCCGTTCAGCGGGTTGATCTCAACAACGCTCTGGCCGGTCTCTACTCGCAAAGCGGCGTTGAACTGATCCGGGAACGGATCGAGGCGGAACTCGGAACCCCCCGGCCGCCGTACGACATCCGGGAAGATGTCCTCATACTGTGGCCCGGCGGAGATTACGATCGCGAAGAGACCCGTCCTCTCGGGGATCGGAAGCCGGCCTTCGACATCAGGTGGCAGGACTGGGTGGAATGCTGGGATGCGGCGGCCAGAGGAGTCGAACCACGGCCCGATCTCGTCGGCGGAGAGAGACTGCTTCCGTGTTTTCGTGAAGGACCGGGGTCATGAGCATGCCCATGCCCTGAAAGGCAGAACTCTCGCACCGGCCCGGCCGGGACAGGACGTGCTCCTTCGCTGGCGCCTTCGGGCCGATCGCCACCGCGCCGTGCGTCCGGCTACTTCCGCTTGACCGGGCCGCGGGGCGGACGCTTTCGCAGACGGGTGGCCTCGTGCAACCTTCGCGCGGCATGGTCCATCAGCGCCTGCTGGCAACTGTTCGCTTTCTGGCCCTTGGGAGGACGACGCTGCAGGTAGCTCCCGTCCGGTTGCATTTCCCAGGCGCCGCGCTCGTCCTTCAGTTGGGTATCGAGGATCCACTGGAGCTCCCGGCAAAGCTCGGGGCTTTCGACCGGGACTACCGTTTCCACGCGGCTCTCGAGGTTTCGCTTCATCCCGTCGGCGGAACCGATGAAGAACTCCTCCTCTCCGCCGTTCTGGAAGTAGTAGACCCGGGCGTGCTCGAGGAACCGGCCGACGATGCTGATGACGGAGAGCGAGTCGGTGAGTCCGGGGATGCCCGGGCGGATGCAGCAGCTGTCGCGGACGATCAGTTCCACGCGAACTCCCGCGGCGGCGGCCCGGTACAGCGCCCGAGTCACATCGGCGTCATCCAGTGCGTTCATCTTGAACCGGATCAGGCCGGGCGTCTGCGCCGTGTGCTTCGCGATTTCGCGTTCAATCTTCAGGATCAATTCCGGCTTCAGGTGTTTCGGCGCCGGGAGGATCTTCTTGTAGTTGCGCTTCGGTTTGTACCCGGTGGTGAGGTAGTTGAAGAGTTCCGTGAGGTCGTGGCCGATCTCCTCGTCCGCGGTGAGCAGTCCGAGGTCGGAATAGAGTCGCGCGGTGCCGGCGTGATAGTTGCCGGTGCCGACGTGCGCATACCGCCTCAATCCGTCGTAGTCCTGGCGGACGACGAGGATGGCCTTGCAGTGGGTCTTCAGGCCGACGACCCCGTACGTCACGTGGATGCCCACTTCCTCCATCCGGGTCGCCCAGCGGATATTGGCTGCCTCGTCGAAACGGGCTTTGAGTTCCACGACCACCGCCACCTGTTTCCCGTTTCGGGCCGCCTCGATCAGGTGGTGGAGCACCTTGGTGCCCTCGGAGGTGCGGTACAGCGTCATCTTGATGGCGAGGACTTTCGGGTCCTGGCTCGCCTCCCGGAGAAATCGCTCCACGGTGTTGCCGAAGGACTCATAGGGGTGGTGCAGCAGGATGTGCCGGTGGTCTCTGATGATGTGGAAGATGTTCCGGCTGGACTGGAGCACCTGGTGGTCGACGGGGTGATGGGGGGCGTCGTGGAGGTCCGGCTCGTTGATCGCGGCAATCTCCATCAGGTCGCGCGGGGCCATGAGATCGGCGATCTCGAGGACGTCGGTCTGCTCGTCGAGTCCAAGTTCGGCGGCCAGCATGCCCCGATGCAGCGGATCCATGCCCTCGGCCACCTCCATGCGCACGATGGGAGCGAACTTCCGCTCCCGGAGCCCGCCCTCGATCAGCGCCAGGAGGTCGTCCGCCCGCTCCTCCTCCATCGTCGTGTTGGCGTTTCGGACGACCCGGAACAACTCGCAGCTCTCGATGACCATCCCCGGGAACAGGAGATCGAGGTTGCCGGCCATCACGCTTTCGAGAGGAACGAAGGTGTACTCATCCTCGAGTTTGATGAACCGGGGCGTCCAGGCGCCGATGGGGACCTTGGCGCGGGCGATCGAGGCCTGGTGCTCATTGGGGTAACGCAAGGTGACCAGGAGGTTCAGGGAGAGATTGGATACGAACGGAAATGGGTGCGCCGGGTCGGTGGCCTGCGGGGTGACCAGAGGGAAAATGTTCTCGATGTAGCGTTCGCGCAGTTCGGCCCGGACGGTGTCGTCGAGGTCCGCGTAGTCCCGGATCCGGATCTTGTGGCGGGCGAGGGCCGTGAGGACGTCGACGCGGACCGCGGATGCGTCTCGCATGAGTTCCCGGATCGACATCAGGCACAGGTCGATCTGCTCCTGGGGGGTCCGGCCGTCCACGGTGCGGTCGGTAACCCCTGCGCCCACCTGCAGTTTCAGGCCACCGATCCGCTTCATGATGAACTCGTCGAGGTTGGACCCGACGATGGACAGGAACTTCACGCGCTCGAGCAGTGGAGTGCGCGCATCCTTGGCCTCGGAGAGTACGCGATAGTTGAAGCCGAGCCACGAGAGCTCCCGATTGAGATAGTAGTCGGGCGAACTCAGATCGGGCGCCGTACCCTTCTTCGGGGCGGGAACCGGCCGCGGGTCACCCGGCGAACGAACCTCGTTGCCGTTGCTTCGATCTGTTTCGTCGGCAGGTTCCACCACCTTCTCCGTCGCGCCGTCTGCCCGGTCCATGTCAGCCGAGCCTCTCGGCGAGCGCCTTGCAGACCGTTCGGAGGACCTTGATACGCGCGAACTTCTTGTCGTTGCCCTCGACCAGGACCCAGGGAGCGGTCTGCGTGCTGGTCCGTTCGATCATGTCGTGCACCGCGATCTCGTAGCTGTCCCACTTCTCGCGATTGCGCCAGTCCTCATCGGTGAGCTTCCAGCGCTTGTAGGGAGTCTCCTGGCGGGCCTGGAACCGAATCTCCTGCTCCTCGGGAGTGATGTGCAACCAGTACTTCAGCAGAACCGCGCCATGTTCGACGAGTTGCTGCTCGAAGTCGTTGATTTCGGCGTAGGAGCGGCGCCACTCGAGATCCGTCGCGAAGTCCTCGATCCGCTCGACCAGAACGCGTCCATACCAGCTCCGATCGAACACGGTGACGCGGCCGGCACGGGGCAGGTGCCTCCAGAATCTCCAGAGATAGTGGTGGGCCCGCTCTTCGTCGTTCGGGGCGGCGATGGAGATGACCTGGTAGTCGCGGGCGTCGAGTGCGCTGGTGACCCGGCGAATGGCGCCGCCCTTGCCGCCGGCATCCCACCCCTCGAAGACCAGAATCGTGGTCAGCTTCTCATCGCGCGCACGCCGGTGCAACTGGTTCAGGCGGGCCTGGTATTTCTGGAGCTTCTCCTTGTAGCTCTTCTTGTCGAGAACCCGGGTCATGTCGAGCGGATCCAGCACGGTGATCCTCTGCTCCTGCTCGTCCTGCTCCGGCGCTGAAGGTGCGGCTGCCCCGCCTCCATTGTCGGGAGCGGATGACTCCTGCTGGTCCAGGCGACGTTCCAGAGCCTCGAGGAGCAGGTTGCCGACCTTCAGGCTGCGGTAACGGTGGTCCGCCCCCTCGACGATCGTCCATGGCGCGCGGCCGGTGCTCGTTCGCATGATGGTGTGTTCGGCCGTGGCGATGAACTTGTCGTACATCTTCCAGTGCTTCCAGTCGCGCTTGGTCACCCGCCAACTGGTCAGCGGATCGGCTTCAAGCGTGTGGAATCGTTTCTTCTGGGCGTCCTTGCCGAGGTGCATCCAGAACTTGAGGATGAGCGCGCCGTCGTTGGCGAGCATGCGCTCCAGGTTCAGGATCCGGTCGAGGTCGTTATCGAACCCGGAGAGATCACTGCGGCCGTGAACGCGATCCAGGAGGGGATTTGAATACCATGCACTGAGGAATATGCCGACCCGGCCGCGCGGTGGAAGGTCTCGCCAGAAGCGCCAGAACTCAGGCCGCTCCGACTCCTCTTCCGACGGAGGGCCGAATGCGCGGGTCACGAGCAACCGAGGATCGAGCCATTCGCTCAAGAGGTTGGCCGACTCCCCTTTTCCTGCGCCGTCGACCCCGGCGAACAGGAGTACGACCGGGAAGTCCGCATCGCGCAGCCGCGCCTGGGCGGTCAGGAGCCTCTCCCGAAGCACCGGCACCGCGGCCTTGTAATCCTCCTTGGAGACTTTTTGCCCCAACTCTGCGGTCTCAAACATAAATGTGCTCCTTCGCAGTCATTAGGCCAGACCGACAACGGATCTGCGACACATTCTTGGAGCTTGCCCGCACTGCCGTTCAAGGCGAAACTCGGGCCCCATGAAAGGAAGAGAGTTGCTGGTCCTTCGGCACGGGAAGTCATCCTGGGACAGTGGTGCGGGTTCCGACCTCGAGCGGCCTCTCGCGAAACGCGGGAAACGTGATGCACCGCGCGTGGGAGCGTGGCTCGCCGCAAAGGGCCTGATTCCCGACCTGATCATCAGTTCTCCGGCCAAGCGGGCGTGCCAGACCGCACGGCGGGTGGCGAAGGCCGTGGCCGCGGATCCGGATGCGGTGGTCCGGGATGAACGGATCTATTACGGCGGGATGCGGGATGTCCTCGGGATTCTCGCCGAGTGCCACCCGGACATCGCGCGGGTCATGATCGTCGGCCACAACCCGATCCTCGAGTCGCTGGTGAGTTTTCTCGGCGGCTCCGGTGCCGGCGCGTTTGCGGCTCGGAAGTTCTTCCCCACGTGCGCACTGGCGTGGTTCCGGATGCCGGAAAGCTGGGCTGTGCTCGGTGCGGATTCCGGCCACCTGGTGGAGTTGATCCGCCCCGGGACGCTCGAGATGTGACGGTCCCCTCGCGGGATCCCCCTCAACCGTCACTCCTCCGGCTGGTTCAATTCCCCCGCGGCCTCCAGCTTGTCAATGCGATCCGCCATCTTGCGCAGGCGGTCTTCGAGCTTCTCCATGGTCTCCTTCAGCGCCGTCGTTTCACGCTTGCCGTTGGCGTCGCCGCTGATGCCCATGATCATCCTCCGGATGCGCGCATGGACCTGCTCGGGCAGGCGCTTGATTGCCGCCTCGAGGGCCGGAACGGCCTGCGCCGCCTTCAGCCCGCCGAGCGCTCCGGCCGCCGCCATCCGGACCCGCTCGCGGGGATCGCGGAGCTGGTCACAGAGCAGCTCGACAGCACGATCCTTCAAGCGTTTTTCCTGGTGGGCCGCACAGCTCGCGAGGGCCACGACGGCGGTGGGGGCGCTGTCGCTTCTCTCCCGGCCGTACCCGACCCGGGAAAGCAGGATCCCGTATGCCTCTTCGCTCCGCGTCTGCCCCAGTCCACGCAGTCCTCCGGACCGCACGATGCCTCGGTAGTCATTCCGCTCCGCCGCGGCAGTGAGGGTGTCGAGATGCGCCACGCCTCGCTGGCGTCCCAGGGAGGCCAGGGCGAACGACTGCGGGAAGTACTCTTCGGTGCGGCCGATCAGCGCGATCAGAGCCTTTGCGATGCGGGGGTCCCGGTATTCACCGCATCGCTCCGCCAGTGTCGACAGGACGCGCGGATCCGTCTCCCCGGACATCATCGCGATCAGTACACCGATCGCCGCGGGCGCCTTCGACCGCGCGACCGCGTCGACCATGGCCCGGCGAGCGCCCCAGAACTTCTCCGCCCGGAATGCTTCGAGAACGGCGGTGAGGTTGCTCGGCTTCGCGGTCATCGCCAGTTCCTCCGCGGCGAAGATGCGGCCGATGACGTCGGGTGCGGCGGTGACGGCTCGCCGCAGCATTTCGTCGCCGGGATTGAAGTCGAGGCGGAACAGCGATGCCCCGTCCGGATCGACCCTGATCTGCCGGGGCGCCTCGGCCATGGCGATGAGGAAGGTGTGCTTTGCGTTTTCGACCTCGAAGGTCTTGCGCACCCAGGCGCCGCCGGGCTCCTCGAAGGCGATGGTCAACGGGAAGGAGAACACCGGCAACGCCTTCTTGTCATCCTTCTTCCTGCTGCTCACCTGGGTCTGTTCGAGCGTGATCGTGCCCTGCCCCTGCTCCTTGTCATGAGCGAAGGCCAGCTTCAACTTCGGGTAGCCGCGGCCGTAGAACCACTGGTTGAAGAACCGGACCAGTGAACGCCCGGAGCGCCGCTCCATCAGGCGGCGGAAGTCCTCGGTCTCGACGACTTCCCGAGAGAAGGTTTCGAGATACTCGGTCACCGCCGGCCAGAAGACCTCGTCGCCGAGTTGCTTCCGGAGCATGTGCAGCCGGCAGGCGCCGCCGGGATAGAGGTGCCGGTCGTACATGTCCCAGGAGGAGTTGAAGACACGCGTGACGATGGGGCGGGCGTAGTTCTTGTCCGCTTCGTCCATGTAGGCGCGGGAGTTCAGGAAGTAGTCGTAGCGCCCTTCGTCCGGCCCGTGCCTGTCCTCGTACCAGCAGGTTTCGATGTAAGTGGCCCACGACTCCTTGAGCCAGGCGTGCGCAAAGTCGCGGATGACCACCGCATCGCCGAAGTAGCTGTGCGCCATCTCGTGGACGTTCACGATGTCGACGACGTGCCCGAACTCGCGGTGAAGAGTCTCGTCGGTGATGAAGATGTCATCCCAGCTCACCAGGGAGATGTTCTCCATGGCTCCGCCGAACTGCGGCAGCGCGAACTGGTAGTACTTGGGGAAAGGAAACGGTACGCCGAGCCGGGTCTCGAGCCACGCCATGATCTCGCCGGTGCGCCCGAAACTGCGCTCGAGATCCTCCGGAGTCGCGCGGCCTTTCGCGCCGAAGTAAGCGATCGGACGGCCTTCGTGTGGTTTGTCCTCAAACGCCACGAATTCGCCGGCGGCCATGCAGATGAGATAGCTCGGGCACGGATAGTCGAGTTCCCAATGGGCGGTCTTCGTGCCGTTTGCGTGAGCATCCTCACCCGTGAGCAGGCCGTTTGCGAGAATGGTGAAGCTCTCCGGCGCGGTGAGGTGGAAGGCGAGAGTCGTGCGTACCGCCGGCAGGTCCACGCAGGGCAACCAGTACCGTGCTCGTTCCGTTTCGTGGTCTGTTGCCACCCAGTACGCCTGATCGGGATACTCGTCGTCCGGCGATGAGAAGAGCAGGCCGCTGACCGGATGTTCGATGGTGTAGCTGATGTTCAGATCGCGCCGCTCCGCCATCTCGAACGCCTCAGGCCAGAAGACCTCGAGGCGGCGACCGTCGTAACGGTGGAAGAGCTGCCAGCCATCCTGATCGGTGACCGAGAGATCCTCGAAATCACAGGCGTTCAGCACGATGCTCCGGGCGCCCTTGCGGTTGGCCACGATCGTGGTGACCACCGTCCCGACGGCGCGACAGGCCGGCACATCGAACTCGACCGTGATGTCGAGGTGCGTGGGCTCCAACTCGAGATCGGGCGGGTAGTGCGCCGCCGCGCCGGGGATGGTGAAGTCCGCCGAGTGTGAACCGCGTCCGAGGTAGCGCTCGATAATGTCCACTTCTATTCTCCTGTGTACTTCCGGGTGATGGTTCCACCCTTCTGGGAACGGTACACCAGCTTCAACGCGACACCCTGGCGGCCATCGCGGGAGACGATCCACTCGGCCCGAACGCTCCCGTGGGATCCTACGCCGTCTTCCACACGAAGACGGCCCGGGCGGTGCTCCTGCGGGCGAAGTCGCGGGGTGAGTCGTGCGCCCTCGAGCAGGCTCCCCCCACAGGTTACACCGCCCTCGACCTCGAGCTCGAAGAAGTCGGGGAGGCCGGCCTTGACTCTCTTGCCCATACCGGTGATCGACGGGATCAGTCTCAGGTTGCGGACTTCGGCGCGAACGCGCAGCAATCCCTCGCCGAGATCGGTCACTTCGGGTTCGTCGATGACGAGTTCCGGCATCTCGCGTGCATGCAACAGGGTGAAGGCCATGTTCCGGTGGCAGAGTTCCTCCAGCATGAACACCGGGGGAACCCGGCGCGAGGCGCGGGTCAGGCCGCCGATCTCGATGTCGCCGTATTGCGGGTGGTGGTAGGGAGTCCATTTCCGGAAGTGCCGGCCGAATTCCACGTCGTCGCTGAACTTCATCCGGGCGCCGCGCCGTCGCCGGCGCGCATCCTCGCCATGGTCGCCCCCGGCCTCATCCGGCACGATTCCATCGTATTGCGTCCATCGGAACAACTCGTTCGTGAAGCAGATGATCCCGAGGCGCTCGTAGAGGAACGTGACGAAGCCGCCGCGCACCGGATAGAGGTCCGCGTAGAGCACCTTGTAGTCGTACCCGGGGAGGATCCGCTCTCCGTCCCTGCCGAGGCGATCGAAAACGGCGAGGTCCGACCGCGGGTAGTTGTCTTCGTCGGCGTGCCCGGGTCCGCGGATGATCATGCCCCCGGTATTGTGGTAGCTCTGACCGGCCGCGATGTTCGGATGCGCGAATGCGAAGTCGGCGATGGCCCTGGTTTCCGGGTAGCAAAGCGGGTAGGGCCCGGCACCCCACTGGATCCAGCTCGGCCGCCAATCGCCGGGGAAGTTCCGGTTCATGTCGTACCCGCCGGGACCGTCCTCGTTGATCCTGCCGTCGCCGTCGTTGTCGATGCCCTCGGGGCCGAGCAGAAGGTACTCGCCCTTTTCGCCCGGCCGGACCGGGATGAGCCGCCGGGGATCGTCCGGGTCCAGGCGATGCGTGCCCCCGGTGGCCACCTTCTTGCGCATGTCGGTGATCGACCCGTCGCCATCGAGATCATCCGGTCCGTCTTCATCCGCCTGTCCGTCCCGATCGTCATCGACGGGCCGGAGCCCGGTCCGTGGCGAATGGGGCGTGGACGGTTCATGGAACCAGGCGTCCCGGCCATCGGGGTTGACGGTCGGGATGAAGTAGAACGCGACGCGGTCGAGGAGGCCCCTGATCAGGGGAAGGCGTTCCCGGTTTTCGAGCAGGTACCACATCGTGTAGAGGATGACCTCAGTGCCCTGGATCTCGTTGCCGTGGATGTTCGCGTCGATGTACATGGCCGGCTTTTCAGTGTGGGGCGGCCCGTCGGGATCATTGAGCGCCACCAGCCAGAGGTCTCGCCCCTGCACGCTCTTGCCGAGCGACTTCATTTCGAGCCATCCGGGATGCGCCGCGGAGAGCTTCTCGATCGCCTCGACCATTTCCGCGTAGTCATAGAAGCGATCGAAAGCCAGGGAAACGCGCGGCGCGGGGGTGACCGGATTGCCATCTTCGGAGATGGCGGGAGACGACGCGAACAGCGGCAGGAGCATGACCGGAAGCAGGAGCAGGCGCTTCATAGCCGCACCTCAAGGATGACGGATCCGCACCGGGCGGAATGGAGTCGAACGACGACCACTTCGTCCGGCTTGCCGGTGATGAGCCAGCGGAACTCCGCGGTGGTCCCGCCGTCCAGACGGTCGATCATTTCCCGCGCCTGTCCCTGCAGAATGCGCTCCGTGGGCAGGTCCAGCTCGAGGCGGAGCGGGGCGGGGGCGCGCGTCAGCCGGCCCATGGCCGTAAGCGCCGGAAGAACACCTTCGTTGGTCACCGCGACTTTCAGTTCATACACACCGTTGCCCGTGGCCCGGGCGGAATTGACCGAGAGCGCCGGGCGGGGGAGCCGCGTGAGCAGTTCCTTCACGAACTTCACCTGCTGCGACACGATCGGTGCAATCAGCCGGGGCGGGGGATTGATCCGGAAGAGCGGATCGAACCCGCCGATCTCGACGCTTCCGAGCGTCTCGTGTTCGAACGGCGCCCATTCGACGAAACCCCGTCCTTCGCGGTCCGCCAGTGCGAGCAGCCGGCCGTCGTCGGTGGTCGGGGCTTTGCCGTCCGGGAGTTCGAACGGAGTCCCCTCGTCCGAGAGATACCAGAGTGAACTGCTGAACGCCGGGAGGCCGGCCTGGTAATACGCCCACTGTGCAAACGACCCCGTACTCTGCTCACCGGCCTGGCCCGTCGCCTTGCAGGCCTCCTTGAAAGCCTCGGCGAGCACCTTCCACCAGCCGAGGTCTTCCGGCGGCGGACCGGTGGGAGGCACTCGCGGAGGGGACTTGTTTGCGTCGGGAACGGTGGACAGGTTCGACTCGTGACCGTAGACCAGCAGCGTGGCGATCTCGGGAGTTCCGAGTACATGTCCGATGAGGGCCAGGGACTCCGGCTCGGAGGGGCAACTCTTTCCGCTGTCCGATCGGGTCGGGTCCCAGCCATGCGGAAAGTTCCGGTCGAGGTCGACTCCTCCCGGCCCGTCCTCGTTGATCCATCCGTCACCGTCGTTGTCGATGCCCTCCGTGAGCACCCGCCAGACCGCCGCTTTTCCGGCTGCCGGATCGGCGTCGACCAGCAGTCGCTCGTCCTCCTCGGATGCGCGCTTGCTTCCGGCTCGGGTGCGGACCCGCATGAGCGAAATGATGCCGTCGCCGTTCAGGTCATCGGGCGGGTCTTCCCCGCTCGCACCGTCGCGGTCGTCGTCGACGGGTCGAGTGTTCACACGAAGTTCCCGACGCCCGCCCGCGAGCAGCATGGAGAGCCCGTCCGGATTGGCGAGCGGGATGATCTCCACGGTGTAGCGGGCCAGCAGGGAGGCCAGAGCGGGGTCGTCCGCGGCGGTGGAAAGGAGCGCTTCGCCAAGGCGCAAGGCCACCGCGACGCCGATCCGGTGATCCGGTGCCAGACCGGCCACGACCAGGAGCCGGGGTCTCTCTTCCGGAGGAACGGTTCCCGGGAGCGCCAACCGGATCGATCGGATGGGAACTCCCTCGCGGCTCTTCGCGAGTTCGGTGAGCACGATCGGTTCGCTCCCGGCGGCGAGGGCGGTCAGGTCCTTCGCGACCTCCTCGACATCGGGGTAGTCGCCGCCGTACGCGGCCAGGCTGGCCGCGACGATGGCCGTGAAGACGAGAAATGAGCGCATGGCTGCCTCCGGGGAAAGCGCCACTATACCTCCCGGAAGTGCGGCGGGAAGCCTCGCCTTGCTCAGGCCCGGCCGTGGCGGATGACGTCGCCCTCGACGAGGAAGACCACGTCTTCGGCGATATTCGTAGCCAGGTCCGCGATGCGTTCGAGATTGCGCGCACTGGAGATCAGCGAGCTGGCTCGCTCGACGCGTTCCGGCTCCGCCTTCATGATGTCGATCAGGACGCCGTAGGTCTCGCGGTGCAGGTCGTCCACGTCGTCGTCGGCATCGATGACCTTCCGGGCGAGGGTCACATCACGTTCCACCAGGCAATCGAGGGCGTCGCGGAGCATGTGGCGGACTTTCTCGGCGATCTCCGGTACCGGTACGTGGACGGAGAGTTCGGGGCGAACGGAGAGAAAACGGGCTCGCTCGGCGATGTTGACCGCGAGATCACCCATCCGCTCGAGGTCGTTGTTGACTTTCAGCACCGTGATGATGAAGCGAAGGTCCTGCGCGAAGGGCTGGTGCAGGGCCAGCACCTTCAGGCACTCCTCCTCGAGTTCGACTTCCTCGGCGTCGATGCGCTTGTCTCCGGCGATGACCTCCCCGGCGAGGGTGGCGTCGCGGCATAGCAGCGCGTTCATGGAACGGTGGACGGCGCCTTCCACGAGCGCTCCCATGGAAAGGATACGGCGTTTGATTCTGTCCATGTCCCGGCTCAGGTGTTTCATGTCGCCCTCCGCCTGAATGAAATCGCTGTCGATCCCTGCTCACCGCCTACCCGAAGCGACCGGTGATGTAGTCAGCGGTCTCGCGCAGATGCGGATTCAGGAAGATGTCTTCCGTGGCGCCGTACTCGATCAGCCTCCCGAGATACATGAAGGCAGTGTAGTCGCTGGTGCGCGAGGCCTGCTGCATGTTGTGAGTCACCATGAGCACCGTGTAGGCGCCCCGCAATTCGTGAATGAGGTCCTCGATGCGTCCGGTGGCCATCGGGTCGAGTGCGGAGCAGGGCTCGTCCATCAGGAGAACCTCGGGCTCCGCCGCGATGGCCCGGGCGATGCAGAGCCGCTGCTGCTGCCCCCCGGAGAGACCGAGCGCGCTGTCCTTCAGGCGATCCTTCACCTCTTCCCAGAGGGCGGATCCTCTCAGGCTGCGCTCGCAGACCTCCTCGAGAACACTGCGATCCCGGATGCCGTCGATGCGCAGGGGGTAGACGACATTCTCGAAGATGCTCATGGGAAACGGATTCGATTTCTGGAAGACCATGCCCATCCGCTTGCGGAGTTCGATGACGTCGACTTCCGGTCCGTAGACGGATTCACCGGAGAGGAGCATCTGCCCGTCGATGCGCACGGAGTCGATCAGGTCGTTCATGCGGTTGACGGAACGCAGCAAGGTGGACTTTCCACAACCGGAAGGGCCGATGAGGGCCGTCACCCTGCCGCGCGGGATGTTCATCGCGATGTCGAACAGCGCCTGCTTCTCCCCGTACCAGAGCTTGAAGTCACGCACCTCGAGGACGGCATCTTCTGTGCCGATGGCATCGTGCGTGTCGGTCTCGAAAGGCTCTCCGGCGGCGATGGATGCGAGCCGTGATATCGACCCCTGATCGGCACATCGAGCGACTGGCGCTTGCATGGTGATCTCCCTTGGCACAGCCTTGACCGTCATGGCCGGCGTTCCCATCAGAACCCTCCCGAGGCGACGAACTTCTTCCGGAGTCGGCCTCGAATCCAGATGGAGAACACATTCAGTATGACCACGATGGAGATGAGGAGCAGGGTCGTCGTGAATACCATCGGCTTCGCCGCTTCGCTGTTCTGGCTCTGAAAGCCGAGATCGAAGATGTGGAAGCCGAGGTGCATGAAACTCCGCTCGGAGTGAACGAACAGCGTGGGCAACGGGCCGACGGAGCCGCTCCAGTCAACGGCGCTGACCGGCAGTTCCGGGGCGAGCTTGACGGCACCGACGAGCATGAGGGGCGCCACCTCGCCAGCCCCTCGGGCCATCGCCAGGATGATCCCGGTCATGATCCCCGGCATGGCGCGAGGGAGCACGATCCGCCAGATCGTCTGGAACTTGCTGGCGCCACAGGCATAGCTGCCTTCGCGCATGGAACCCGGGACCGCCGCCAGAGCCTCCTCGGTCGCCACGATCACCACCGGCAGCGTGAGCAATGCCAGGGTGAACGAAGCCCAGAGGAGGCCGCCCTTGCCGAAGGTCGGGTTGGGTAGTTCGGCCCGGTAGAACCCGTTGAACCAGGGGCTGAACCAGACGACCGTCACGAAAAGGAGGGCCACGCCGCTCCAGAGCGCGGGGACGACCCACAGCAGGAAGTTCTGCTCCGAGCGCCGGGCCGGGGGCAGGCGCGTTCGATGCCAGGTGGCGAAGACGGCGGCGCCGAGCAACGCCAAGAGCAGTCCGAGGTAGACGAACCAGCTCCCGGCGGACGCGGGAGAGGTCGGCCCACCATCGATCCAGGCGCCGAGGATGTAGCAGAAGAATCCGAGACCGAACACACCGAACACGATGCTCGGGACCCCGGCCAGGTTGTTGATGGCGATCCGCACGGCGCTGACGGCCCATCCCGCCCTGGCGTATTCACGAAGGTAGAGCGCGGCGAGAATTCCGAAGGGAACCACCAGCATGCACATGATCAGCGTCATCACCAGGGTCCCGACGATGGCCGGAAAGACACCGCCCTCACTGTTGGCTTCGCGTGGCTCGTCGAAGATGAACTCGAACGCGCGCGACAGGTAGATGGTGAGCTTCCCGCCGGTGCCCTGCCGGTTGGCGGGAAAGGCGCGCACGATCTCGTCGAGCGCCATCACTTTCCCGGAGCCGTCGGCGGTGAGCACCCTGATGGCATAGCGCCGATTCTCGGTGTCCAACTGCTCGATGCGGGCGGCGATGCCTTCGAATTCCTCGTCCGCCGCGTCATCGATCTTCTGCTGGTTCTCTCGCGCCTGGAGGACCGGCAGGGAGCCCTCGGGATGGTCGAGCAGCGCGGCTCTGACCCGAAGGCGGGCCTCTTCCCGTCGGGCATTCAGGCGTCCCATCTCATCGCGTTCGAGTGAGCGGCGCTCGACAAGACGATCCCGGCAGGGACCGTGAAGTTGCAGAAAACGCCGCCAGACCGCCGCGGGCGTATCCGCGACGACCTCGCCGTCGATGAGCAGTTCCTGTGGGATGCCATAGAACCGCCCCCAGGAATTGCGCTCGAACAGGACGGCCCATTCGGGCTCTTCGGTCCTGGTGACCGCGGCGTCGTCAAACCAGGTGAAGTGCGTGCCGGAAACGTCGAAGTTGCCGGTTCGGAGCATGGTGCGCGTGGTGATCCGGGCGGTGCTGCCGGGATCCTCTTCGACCCGGTTGACCTCACCCAGAAGGACCCGGCCGTCGTCGAGAGTCACCTCGACGAGGGGCCCCGGCCAGAAGGTCGACACTCCCTCGGTCACGACCAGGAGCAGCAGGCCGGCCACCATGAGGACGCTGAGCACCAGCGCCCCGCCGGTCAGCCAGACCATGGGTTCGCCGTGGGCGAAGAGGGAGGAACGGCGGCGCCTTGAAGAGATGCGTTTCTCCCGGTCGGAGGCGGTTCGTTCGGGGGCCCCGCGCGGATGGTTGTTCACAACTGAACCGCCTTCCTGCGGAAGCGCGCTCGCACCACCTCGGCCACGCTGTTGACGACGAAGGTCATGGCGAAAAGAGTCAACGCCGCGAGGAAGAGCGTCCGGTAGTGGGTGCTGTCGCGAACGGCTTCCGGCAACTCCACCGCGAGGTTCGCGGAGAGGGTGCGAAAGCCGCTGAAGATGCTCCAGTCCATGATGGGGGTGTTGCCGGCGGCCATCAGCACGATCATGGTTTCCCCGACCGCGCGGCCGAGTCCGATCATCACCGCGGAGAAGAGCCCGCTCATTGCGGTGGGCACGACGATCCGAATGGCGGTCTGCCAGGGGGTGGCGCCGGCGCCGAGCGAAGCGGAACGAAGATGGTCCGGCACCGCGGAGAGGGCGTCTTCGGCGATGGTGAAGATGATCGGGATGATGGCGAAGCCCATCACGAAGCCGACGACGAGGGCGTTCCGCTGGCTGTAGGTACCGAAGACAGCGCCGCGAGTATCGAGGCCGGCCCGCGTCAGAATGAACGCGAGGAGAGCGGTGAGGATGAGAGTCAGCAGCAGGGTTACCAGGAACCGGCAGAGATCGAACACCGCAAGCGGAACGCGATCCAGGTGACTGGTCATCGGGATCAGTTTGAAGTCGAGCCCCCGGGTGGTCAGGATGAGCATCGCCACCCCGACCATGGGGAAGAGCAGAAAAGCGAACCCTCCAAAGGCGCTGCCGCGCTGCCCGTCGAGCCACATCCTGATGTCCCCGGCGAAGAGAGCGCTCTCGATCACCGGGCCGAGCATCGCGGCGGCCCGGAGGCCGATCGGGAAGCAGAGGAACATGAAGAAGATCCGGAAACGTCCCATCCGGATTGCGAACGGGCGCGGGAGCAATTGCCACACGTAGGCCCCCAGCATCAACGAGATGGGGATGGTGAAGAACGCGGTCAGGCAATGCGGGACGATATCTTCCACGAAGGGGGCGATGACCAGGGCGGCGAGAAATCCGAGTACGACACTCGGCAGGCTGGCCATGATCTCGATCGTGGGCTTCACCATCGATTTTGCCCGGGGATCCAGGAACTCGCTGGCGAAGATCGCGGCGAGCAGGGCGATGGGCAGGCCGAAGAGCATCGAATAGAGCGTGGCCTTGACCGTCCCGAAGATGAGCGGCACCAGGCCGAGCTTCGGCTCGAACGCGTCGGTTCCACCGGTGGACTGCCAGACGTTTTCCGGCTCGGGGTACCCCTCGTACCAGACCTTCCCGAACAGTGAGACGATACTCACGTCCGGGTGTTCCGCCAGCACCGCGAAAGTGGCGATCTCCCGGCGACTCACCGCCACGATACCGTCCTCCTTCGGCGTGATGACGATCGTCTGCACGGGTTGGGCGAGCGCAGTCGGCCGCGCCGCGACCAGCTTTCCGCTGGTCACGTGAAACAGGCGGACCGACCCATCCGCGTAGCCGACGGAGACCAGCCGTGCCCGGGAGGATGGCCCGAAGGCCGTAACCGGCGAAACGCTGCCGTCTTCCGTCAGAAGCTCGTGGGCGTTGGTGAGGACCGTTCCGTCGAGAGTCCCGGACCGTTCGGGTCTGACCGGGAACCAGGCGCGCACGCGTCCCCGGGAGTCGCCGACCAGGAAGGTGGATTTGCCGGTGATGAAGGAAAGAGCGGTGATCTCGGCATCGTCGTCCCGGAGGAGATCGACGGTCTCGACGATCTGCAACTCGCCTTCAACTCGTCCCAGGCGAGCGAGGAAGCCGTCGCGCCATACCAGGTAGACGAACCGGCCGCCGTCTGAGAGCAGCACGCGGTCCGGAAGAGGCCGATCGCCGGGAGGATTCAGTGCGATCTCATCCCCCGACCAGGTCACCCTCGTCCGGCCGGTCAGGAGATTGCGTTTCTCCGTGGCCTCGCGGATCAGGATGCGGGAGTCCTCGGTCAGGAGCGCATAGACCGGCCCGGTGGGTTTGATGGTGAGGTCCATCCGCACGATCGGAGAGGGCGGCTCGACCCGTGCGGTGCGATCTTCCTCGAGGGTCAGGGCGAAGGTCTGGATCCGGTATTGCCCTTCGGGGGTCTTCTGAACCATTCCGCTTTCGAACCGGCGGGGTTCGCCCGGCTTCATGTCGTGGAACTCGGCCGGCACGTGCGCCTTGTCAAGGAAGCGCGAGCTGAATTCCATGCGGCCGGGAACCATGCTTCCGTCCGGGAATCCGAAGGCGACCTCTGGGGACGAGCGGGCCATGGCCGCGGACGACGGCGGCGTATCCGCGAAGGGCGTGAGCGTTTCGATGGTCTCGCCCGTATCGAGCCGGTAGACGCGGATCTGGCCGTTTCGCAGGAGCAGAAAGCCCATGATCCGGTACTCATCGACACCCATCCGCAGAGGGGCCTCGGCATTCGACCTCGGTATCGTCGCACCCTCGCCGATCTCACCGCCGGTGAAGAGGGGTACGACCACCCAGATGAGGAAAACCATGATCATCAGCACGGCGAGAATGGTGCCGATGCCGCCGACGGTGATCAGGACCCGGGCGACCCGATCGATGATCCGCACCGAAAGGCGGGTGGTGCGTCGTCGCTCGACCCCGGTGAAGCTCTTGTCCGGCATGGTGGATCAGCCCCGGGAAGAGGAAACAGGTGGCGGAACCGCAGGGCGCCGCCAACCGCGGAGTTGTTCTTCCTACTTGATGCCTGCGGTTGCGAGGGCCTCCCTGGCGATCGCGGCCGGAAGGGGGAGGTAGCCGTCCTTGACGACGACTTCCTGGCCTTCGCGGGAGAAGACGAACTTCAGGAACTCCCTGCGGAGCGGGTCGAGCTTGCTGCCCGGCCGGTAGTTCAGCGTGAGGAGCAGGAACCGCGCCAGCGGGTAGTCCCCGGAGTACGCGAAATCCGCTTGCGCGGGAACAAACCGGTTCGAGTTGCCGGGGCCGAGCGGGATCGCCCGGACGTCCGCGGTCTTGTAGCCGATGCCGCTGTAACCGATGGCGTAGCGATCACTGGCAACGCCCTGCACCACGGCCGAACTCCCGGGCTGCTCCTTCACGGAGTCCTTGTAGTCACCCTTGCCGAGGACGTGCTTCTTGACGTAGCCGTAGGTGCCGGAGGCGGAGTTGCGGCCATACGTGCTGATGGGCTTGTTCGCCCACTCGCCGGTCAGCCCCACGTCCCCCCAGGTGCGGATGTCCTTGCTGTGGCCGAGCTTCCGGTTCTTCCCGAAGATGGCGTCCAGTTGGGCCAGGCTCAAGCCCTTGATGGGGTTGTCCCGGTGCACGTAGAAGGCGAGCATGTCGATCGAGGTCGGCAACTGGGTGGCCTTGTAGCCGTAGTGCGCCTCGAACTTGTCCTGCTCCTTGTCCTTGATCTTTCGACTCATCGGGCCGAAGGTGGCCTGACCACTGATCAGGGCGGGTGGGGCTGTGCCCGAACCCTTGCCCTCGATCTCGACCCGCACGCCCGGGTAGTTCCGGCGGAAACCCTCGGCCCAGAGAGCCATCAGGTTGTTCATGGTGTCCGAGCCGACGCTCTTCACCATTCCGGATACGCCGGAGATTCTGGTGTAAGACCGGAGCTCCGGATCGACCCCGGATGCGGTATCGCCGAACGTTCCCGTCGCCAGCACCAGCACGGCCAGCGCTGCCATGAACTTCGCCTTGCTCATCTTCGAGTCTCCCATGATTAGAAGTCGACCTGGAAACGGACCATGAAACCGGTCATTCGGCCCTTTTCGCTCACGGCCACGGAGGTGGAAGCGACCGGCTTTGTGGTTTTGATGTCGGATCTGAAGTAGTTCAACATGACTCTCACGTTCGGATTGAGGTACCAGTTGAGCCCGAGCGTGAAGGTGTCGAGTTCGCCACCGTGGACGGATCGGTCGTCGGCGTCGGTCATGCCATAGCGGAGGGCGACTTCGATCGCGCCCGCGCCCCCGTTTCCGTCCCGGAAGTTCGCCGTGGGCCTGACACGGTCGAACACACCGTAGGAGGCCTTGTAGGGCCGCTGCTCCCCGGTGATGAACCAACTGCCGTAGATGTAGAACGCATTGAAAGACGGGTCCGAAGACCCGCTGGAACTGTAGTCCTGCCGGACATACTCACTCTGGATCGAGAACGGCCCGAAGACGACCGCCATCTCACCCTGGTAGATGGTGCGGCTCTCGGCATCGACCGTGATGCTGATCGGCTTGATCGGGGAGCTGTGATTCGGTGGGCGGTTGGACACGATGAACTCGCCGGACTTGCCGCCGTCCTCGTAGGCGGCGGAGACACCAAGGTGGAGGAGGTTCGTCCGGTTGTCGGAATGGTCGTACCAGGGAGTACCCGAGACGCGGGCGAAGAACCCGTTGTTGATCGGGCCGTTGCCGTAGCCGTCCGTTGCCGGACTGTAATAACCGGCGCCCCAGTACATGCGCTTGTCCAGCACGGTGTTGAAGAGGAAGAATCCGGATTGCCGGTCGGGCAGGAGGGCGGTGGTTCCGGCACGCTCCATGAACGTGAAGTACTTGGAACTGGTCAGGGTCTCGAGACCCATCATCACCTTATGATGTCCGACGCGGACGTTGCCGACGATGGGCAGCTTCCTGAGCCCGATCCACACATCCTTGAAGTCGGCGTCACCGCCGGCGAAGTCATACTGGGCTTTGAACTCGACCCGTTCGTAGATCGTGCCGGAGATGTAGAGCCGGGCCCGCCGGAACTCGTGCTGCCGGAGAGTGCGGTCTTCGAACTTGCTCGGGAAGATGTCTCGGAGATC